>NZ_OZ246003.1:3457500-3781805 GCF_965230365.1 Oricola sp.
CGGCCGGGGTCTGCGCCTCCACCAGATCGGCCATTTCGGTCTTGCCGCGTTCGCGCAGGGTGGCGTCCAGTTCGTACTGGTAGTCGAAATGATCCTCGATCAGCACCTTGCCACGACCGGTGACGAAAATCACATGCTCGACCCCGGCCTCGAAAGCCTCTTCCACGGCGTATTGCACAACCGGACGGTCCACCACGGTCAGCATTTCCTTGGGTACGGCTTTCGTTGCCGGCAGAAAACGGGTTCCCAGTCCGGCGACCGGAATCACCGCTTTTCGTATTCTCTTGGCCATGGCTCAACATGCTCCTTGTCAGTCGTTCGCAGCCGCGCTGCTTTCCCGAAACAAACAACACCCAGCGCAATCGCACAAACCCATTTTGCGGTTATTCCGAGACTCTACTGACGCAAACGATCGACGCGATGGCATTAGGATCATCGCTGCTATACATCCGGACGGCAGATTTGGCAGTGTTCACCGCGTTTGCCCCGAGCGATTTCCCTCTCGGCCATTCCGGATCGGACACAGCCTTCGCCAATCATCAAAGATGCGAGAACCGAAGACTCGCGATCCCGGTAACCTCGGAGCCGAAATGCCTGAATTCACTATCGATGACCTCGTTGACTGCACGCTTGATTCGGGCAAGGCGGCCATGGATGTTTACAACCGTGAACACGCCGTGAGCCACAAGGCCGATCAGTCGCCGGTGACGGAAGCCGATCTTCTGGTCGACCGCATCGTGGTCGACGCGCTTTCGGCACGCTATCCGAAAGTCCCGGTTGTCACCGAGGAGAGATCGGCCAGCCACGATCTCGCGGCGTGCGGCGACCGGTTTTTCCTTGTCGACCCGATCGACGGAACAAAAGAGTTCATCCGACAGACCGGAGAGTTCACCATCAATATCGCGCTGATCGAAAACGGCCAGCCCGTGGCGGGTATCGTCTACGCGCCGGCGATCGACCGGCTCTTTCTCGGCCAGAACGAGTCCGGTGCCCGCGAAATCCAGCCCGACGGCAACGTCACACACATCACGGTTCGCCCCAAGGGAGCGGATACGGTCGCCGTGGCCAGCCGCTCGCACCTGACGGAAGAGACGAAGAACTTTCTGGATGCGAATAAAATCGAGAATTGCGTCAACGCCGGTTCGTCGTTGAAGTTTTGCCTTGTCGCGGCTGGCGAAGCGGACATTTATCCACGCTTCGGGCCCACCATGGAATGGGATACCGCGGCCGGACATGCTGTGCTTGCCGCGGCAGGTGGCCGGGTTTTGACATGCGACGGCACGCCGCTTAACTACGGCAAAACAGCGTTCCGCAACCCGTTTTTTATCGCCTCGTCGCCAACCACATCATACACAATGCCAGTGTAGGCCGGGCCGACCCTCGCCCGAGGCGGTTGCGGCGCCCGGACCGAAACCCAGAGACACAGCAATGGATACACTCACGCATCTCCAGCGGCTGGAAGCCGAAAGCATTCACATCATGCGCGAAGTGGTGGCGGAGGCCGACAATCCGGTGATGCTGTATTCGATCGGCAAGGATTCGGCGGTGATGCTGCACATTGCCCTAAAGGCATTCTATCCGGCCAAACCACCCTTTCCGCTCATGCATGTGGATACGACCTGGAAGTTCCGGGAGATGATCACCTTTCGGGACAATTTGGCGGACCGGCTGGGGCTCAAGCTCATCGTTCACACCAACGAAGACGGGCTGAAACAGGGCATCAGTCCGTTTACCCACGGTTCGGCGACCCACACCGATGTCATGAAGACGCAAGCACTCAAGCAAGCGCTCGACCTGCACAAATTCGATGTCGCCTTCGGCGGCGCGCGCCGGGATGAGGAGAAATCGCGAGCCAAGGAACGCGTGTTCTCGTTTCGCACGGCGGACCACCGTTGGGACCCTAAAAATCAGCGTCCGGAACTGTGGAAGCTCTACAACACACGCAAAAGCAAGGGCGAGTCGATCCGTGTGTTCCCGCTGTCGAACTGGACCGAGCTCGACATCTGGCAATACATCTATCTCGAAAATATCGACATCGTGCCGCTGTATTTCGCGGCAAATCGGCCGGTGGTAGAGCGCGACGGCTCGCTGATCATGGTGGATGACGATCGCATGCCACTGGAGCCGGGGGAAACGCCGCAGGAGCGGATGGTGCGGTTCCGCACGCTCGGCTGTTATCCCCTCACCGGCGGGATCGAGAGCGAAGCGACGTCCCTGACCGAAGTGATACGGGAAATGCTGCTGACAACGACCTCGGAACGGCAGGGCCGCGTGATCGATCGCGACCAGGCCGCGTCGATGGAGAAGAAAAAGCAGGAGGGCTACTTCTGATGGCACACAAGTCCGACCTGATCGCGACCGACATCGAACAATATCTGCGCAGCCAGGAAGAAAAGTCGCTGCTGCGCTTTATCACCTGCGGCAGTGTCGATGACGGCAAGTCCACGCTGATCGGCCGCCTGCTCTATGAATCGAAGCTGATATTCGAAGACCAGTTGTCGGCGCTGGAATCCGACTCCAAGAAAATGGGGACGCAGGGCGACAAGATCGACTTCGCCCTTTTGGTGGACGGACTGGCCTCCGAGCGCGAACAAGGCATCACCATCGATGTCGCATACCGCTTCTTTTCGACCGACAAGCGCAAGTTCATCGTCGCCGATACACCGGGCCATGAACAATACACCCGCAACATGGCAACCGGCGCGTCCAACGCGGATCTTGCCATTATCCTCATCGATGCGCGCAAGGGGATCCTGACGCAAACCCGACGCCACTCATTCATCGTGTCGCGCCTGGGCATCGACAATGTCGTGCTGGCCATCAACAAGATGGACCTGGTCGACTACTCGCAGCAGGTCTTCTCGGACATAGAGATCGCATACCGGTCCTTTGCGCATGAGCTGGGCGGTATCGAGCACATCACTGCCATTCCGATGTCGGCGCTTGAGGGCGACAACATCGTCGAGCGCAGCGCTGCCATGGAGTGGTACAGCGGACCTGTGCTGATGGAGCACCTCGAGACCGTCGGCGTGCGGGATGTCAATCAGACCAAACCGTTCAGGATGCCCGTCCAGTGGGTCAACCGTCCCGATCTGGATTTTCGGGGCTATTCGGGTTTCGTGTCCTCGGGTTCTTTGAAGCCCGGCGATCGTATCAAGGTCCTGCCCTCTGCCAAGGAGAGCACGGTATCGCGTATCGTCACCTTTGACGGCGATCTCGACGAGGCGGTCAGCGGCCAGTCCATCACGCTGACGCTCGATGACGAGATCGATATCTCGCGCGGCGATGTCATCTGCGAAGCAGGCAATCCTGCGGAAGTCGCCAATCAGTTCGAGACCACGCTGCTCTGGATGGCTGAAGAGCACATGTTTCCGGGCCGTCCCTATTTCATGAAGATCGGCGCCGCTACGGTCAACGCAACCGTCACGCGCCCGAAATACCGCGTCGACGTCAACACGCTGTCGCATGAGGCAGCGACCGATCTGAAGCTGAACGAGATCGGTGTTTGCAACATCTCGCTCGACCGGCCGATTTCATTCGATCCATACGTCGAAAACCGCGACACCGGCGGATTTATCCTGATCGACAAGATTTCGAACGCCACTGTCGGTGTCGGCATGATCCACTTTGCCCTGCGCCGGTCGTCCAATGTGCACTGGCAGGCGACCGATGTGGAGCGCGAAACTCGCGCGTCGGTGAAAGGGCAGAAACCGGTCGTGCTCTGGTTTACCGGGCTTTCGGGATCAGGGAAATCCACCATCGCCAACATCGTCGACCGCAAGTTGATCGCGGCCGGCGCCCATACGATGCTGCTCGACGGCGACAATGTTCGCCACGGTCTCAACAAGGATCTCGGATTTACCGATGCCGACCGCGTCGAGAATATCCGTCGTGTCGCAGAAGTGGCAAAGCTGATGACCGATGCGGGACTGATCACGCTGGTGTCGTTTATCTCGCCCTTCCGCGCCGAACGCCGTATGGCGAAGGACCTGATGGGCGAGGACGAATTCCTGACGGTGTTCGTCGACACCCCGTTGGACGTGGCCGAGGAACGCGACGTGAAGGGCCTCTACAAGAAGGCGCGTGACGGCCAGATCAAAAACTTTACCGGCATCGATTCGCCCTACGAGGAACCGGAAAACCCCGATATTCGTATCGACACGACCAGCATGAGCGCCGAGGAAGCCGCCGATGAGATCCTGGCCGCGCTGCGGTCGCGGCGCATCGCGGATCTCTAAGGCGTTCCTTCAAAACGCGTTTCTTTCAGGAGCGACAACGACAACGAGCGCACGCGGCAGGGCACGCATGCCCCGCCGCCGGAACCGCCTTGCACCCTGACGGAATCGTAAACGCCGCAAGGCCACAAATCGGCGGTACTCCACAGCATCTCGAGCGTCCTGAAAATCGGCTATTGCCTTGAGCCGCATTTCGCGGGAGAAAACGCCGGTCACAAATTACCCTGATTTTTAGTAAGCTGATTTTCAGGAGTTGTTTTTGGCGATTCGGTTTGGCTCGGAATGTTTTTGCATTGTCTTCGGCGCACCCTGGTCACAAGCGTGGCGGCATTGGTCGTTTGCGGCTGTACCGGCCTGTCCGGTTCGCTTGACGAGCGGAGCGTGTTGGAAACGCCGTCCGGCAACACTCCGGATCTCAGCCTTGTATCCGCCCTGCCGGCGCCCAGCGGGACCCAGAACGGCCTTGCGGAACGGCTTTCGGAAAACGACCTCATCAAGATCGATGTGTTTCAGGTCGACGAGCTCGACCGCACCGTGAGAGTTGACACCGCAGGGCGGATCAATCTGGCGCTGGTCGGCGAGATCGAGGCTGCAGGTCGAACCATTCCCGAACTCGAAAAAGCGATCGAGGGCGCCTATGGCGCGAAGTACCTCCAGAATCCGGAGGTATCGGTCTTTGTCGAGGAGTCGGCGGGACAGAAGATCACGGTCGACGGCGCGGTCAACAAACCCGGAGTCTACACGGTTTCGAGTACCTCGACGCTGTTGCAGGTCGTGGCGCAAGCCGGCGGGTTTTCGACAATCGCCGACGATCAGAAAACCTATGTGTTCCGAGATGTCGGCGGACGCAAGCTGGTTGCCAACTACAATGTCCGGCGGATCCGAACCGGCAACGAACCCGATCCGAGGATCTTCGGAGGCGACGTCATCGTGTCATTCTCCTCCGGTTCCAAAATCGCGATGAGAAATCTCAGAGAGGCTCTCGGCGTGGCCACCAGCGCCTCGACGCTGGCGGTTCTTCCGCTCTGAGCTTGACATCTGGATTGGAAATGCACGCCGAATGAGACACAGACTGGGGCGATTGTGAACGAGCTTGAACCCGGCGGCGCCGGACATAACGTTGCAGCGTTGACACGCTCCAACCTCCCGCGCACCCGGGACTTTGAGGATGAGCGGTACGACCCGTATTCGGAGGAAGAAGAAGACGGCATCGATCCGTTGCAGTTGCTGTGGTATGCCATCAAGTACCGATGGCTGATAGCGACGCTTCTGGCGGCCGGGATCGTCGTCGGCGTGCTGGTCACCTACGTGCAAACCCCGCTCTACCGCGCCACCACCAATGTCGAGGTGATCCCGCCAGGCGCCAAGATCATCCAGGATCTGGAACTGGTTTCGCAATCGGCCGACATCCGCGCCTTCGAGACCGCGCGCGAGAAGGTGCACAGCCGCGACCTCGCCCGGCGCGTGGTTTTCACGCTCGGGTTGGCGGAGGACGAGGCGTTTCTCGCGCCGCGACCGTCCTTTTCCATCATGAACCTGGTCCATCGGGTCTTCGGTTACTCACCAAGCGCCAGCATCGCCCACCTTGATGCCGAAGAACGCGAGCTCATGGCCGTCGACAAGTTGGTCGGAGGGCTGTCGGTCAACCTGATCCGAAACACATCGATCCTGTCGGTGAGCTACAGCCATGCGGACCCCAAATATGCGGCGGGGGTCTCGCTGCAGACCGTACGCAGTTTCATCGACCAGAATGTCGACAAGACAGCGGAAACCTCCGACCTTGCCCGGCAATTCATCGAGGAGCAGGTTCAGGAGACCAAGGTAAAACTTCAGGCGTCGGAGGAGGCTCTTGTTGCCTATGCGAAGCAAGCCGGGATCACGCTTACCGGCAACAACGCATCGCTGATCTCCGAGAACATCTCCAAGCTGAACGAAGCGCTAAGCCAGGCGCTGCAGCAACACCTCGTCGCCGGCGTCTATGCGCAGCAGATCGAGGAAGGCGACGCCGCCAGTCTTCCGGATGTGTTCCAGAGCGAATCGATCCGGGAAACGCGACAGCTGATCGTCGAACTGAAAGCAAACTACCAGGAGAAACTGACAACGCTGAAACCGGGCTTTCCGGAGATGCGCCGCTTGCAATCGCAGATATCGGAACTGCAAAAGCAGGTCGATGCCGAGATCGCGGCGATCGCGCGCGCCGTGCAGATACGCTTTGTCCAATCGGAGGAAAAAATCTCCGCTCTTGAAGACGAAATCGCCGAGTTTGAGGCGGAACAAGCCGATTTTCTGGACAAGAACATCCAGTACACGATCCTGCAAAGAGAGGTGGAGTCGAACCGGGCGCAATACGAGACGCTGATCTCCAAACTGAACGAAGTCGGCGTCGGGTCGGACCTGAAGACCGCCAACGCCTCGATCATCGATCCGGCGGTCGTGCCTCGCGAACCCTATTCGCCAAGCCTCAGGCTCAATCTGGCGCTGTGCCTGGTTGTCTTTCTCGCACTTGCGGCGGGTATCGCCTATTTGCTCGAGCTGTTGCGCAACACGTTTGCGGTCCCCGATCAAATCGAAGCCGAACTGAAAGTCCCGGTGCTCGGTATCGTGCCACTGGTACCCGATGGCGATGTGCAGGACGCGATGCAGGACAGCAAGTCCAGCCTGTCGGAAGCCTACCGGTCGCTGCGAACCTCCATTCAGTTTACCGGTGTCGGCGACTCGATGTTTTCGGTGCTTGTCACCTCCTCCGAAAGGGGCGACGGCAAGACAACAACCGCCTACAAGCTGGCGCAAGATTTCGGCGCGCTCGGCAAGAAGGTCCTGGTCGTGGACGCCGACATGCGCAGCCCGCGAATGCACAAGATGTTCGGAGCCGACAACAAAGCGGGCCTCAGCAACATGCTGTCCAACGTACTGCAGGAGGGAGATGTCACCTCAATTCTTCAGCAGACCACGGTACCGAATGTGACGCTGCTTACCGCTGGCACGATTCCGCCCAATCCGGTGGAACTCCTGATGTCGAAGAAAATGGAATTCGGTCTGGCACGGATGACCAAGTCCTACGACATCGTGGTGTTGGACGCGCCGCCGGTTCTCGGCCTGGCTGATGCGCCAGTTCTCAGCCGCCTCGCCGATGCGACCGTGTTCGTGGTTCCCGCCGAGCGGGTCACGCGCAAGGCCGCAAAACACGCCCTGAAACGCCTGCAAAGCGCGTCAGCGAAGGTGGTGGGCGCGGCATACACCAAGTTCGCCATCGACAGGCTCGACTACAGCTATGCCTACCGATACTCGCAATACGCCTACTACAGCTACCACTACGGAGCGATCGAATTGGAACATGACAAGGGCCAGGTTGATGGGGGTGCATCCGGGAAGCGGAAAACCGGTATCACTGGCAGGCTGGTACGCGGCGGGACTGATTTCGTTAGCCGTTTCAAGCGCAGTTCTGGCTAACGCCGCAAGCGGTATTGCGGCAAGGTTCGATCCGGCGCTGGCGCTGAGGATCAACCCGCTAGGTTCCGAGCATCGGGTCGAACTTGCGGTCCGGAACATCGAAGACCCCGCGATGCGAGAACTTGCGGCTTCCGGCCTTTCCCTGTCGCCTATCGATGCCCGGTTTCACAGTATCCTGGGCATTCGCGCTCAGGCCGAAGGCGACAGGAAACGCGCGTCGGAGTTCTTTCGAACAGCGCTGCGCCTGTTGCCGACCGAGATTCAGGCGCTTACCAGACAGCTTGTCTTCGATATCGAGGACCGGCACTTCGAAGCGGCTGCTGCAAAGCTTCAGATTATCGGACGCCGTTGGAAGGAGCGGTGGCGCGACATCGATCCGCTGCTGCCGGTCCTGCTATCCGAGCCAGAGGGATACAGCGCCGTCGCGCGCCAGTTTCATGGCCACTTGCCGACGCAGAATCTGCTGATCAACAGCCTGCAGCGCAATCCAGCAACGTTGCCGCTTGCGGACCGCATGATCCTCGACTGGATGCGTCGCGGAGAAGCAGGACTAGACCACATGATCAATGTTGTGACCGGTGCCTACATCCGGGAGAACCGCGCCAAAGAGGCCTACCTGTTCTTCCTGTTGACGCGGGCCGGGAGCACACCATCAAACCAGGTTTTCAACAGTTCCTTCGCACTGCCGCTCTCCGGTAACTACTTCGACTGGCACCTGCGAAGACAGTCGGGAGTGAGCGCCGTGCGTGAAGAACGCGGCGACGGTTTCGCCATTGCGATCCGTTTCCTCGACACGCCAATCCGGCTTAGCAACCTGAACCAATACGCGCGCCTGGTTCCGGGCCATTTCGACCTCCAGATCGAATACGAAGGCCGGGATCTCGTTGCGCCAAAGCCTTTAAATCTCAAAGTCCGGTGCCGGTCGACCGGGAAGATCCTGGCGAACCATCCGCTGAGGAGCGGCTCCTTCAAAGCGAGCGACAAGGTGCGCTTCGAGGTTCCGCCGGACGACTGTGGGACGCAGGAGATCTATCTCAATAACGGTAATCCGCCCATGAGCTGGCGCTACCGCTATCGCGGCGAGCTTCTGCTCAAGTCCATCACCGCGACCGCCAGAGACCGACCATGAAACCGGCAATTCACGCAACGCCGCGATATGCCGGCCCGATGATCCTGACGACCCTCGTCCTTGGCGGCGGTGCCGGTCAAGGCCTCTGGACGGAGCATCTGGTGCAACTCATGCTCATGCCCGCCTTGTTCCTGGGCTTGGCCGGTTTCGGTTCAAACCGCCTGAGCAATCCTGCCCGTATCGCGACGATGGCGGTGATCGCAGTGCTCTGCGTCCAGTTCATACCGGTCACACGGCCTATTCCGCTTGTCGGCGAAGGCGAGCCCGGCTTCTGGTCACTGACCCCGCAGCGCAGCCTGGAGTCGGCGCTCTTCACCATCGGCACGGTCGGGTTCTTTCTGTTTGTCGCATCGATGGACGATCGCAACCAACAGCGGTGCATTCCCTTCTTTTATGCCGGGCTTTGTTTGCAGACGGCCATTGCGGTCGTGCAGCTGTCATACGGCCAGACAACCGTGTTGACCGG
This sequence comes from Oricola sp., assembly GCF_965230365.1. Lineage (GTDB taxonomy): Bacteria > Pseudomonadota > Alphaproteobacteria > Rhizobiales > Rhizobiaceae > Oricola. The sequence goes on from NZ_OZ246003.1 coordinate 3,466,781, forward strand.
CCTGTTACCGTACGACGTATATACGGGCCTGTTCGCCAACGAGAACCATTTCTCCAGTCTGGTAATCGCGATGATGCCGCTTCTCGCATTCACTTTTATCGTGCAGGCGAAGAACCCGGCGGGATACGCAACCGTCTGCGCGCTTCTCGTGATGATCCTGTTTGCGGTCGGGTCACGGGCGGGCATGGCTTTGTCAGCGGCAATGGCGGTCCTTTCCCTGGTCTGGTTCGCTCTCGGGAAGGGAAAGCGGCGGTTGAAGCTGTCGGCTCTCGCCATCGGGATCGCTGGCCTGGGGGGCTGCATATGGGCTTTCGACATATACGGCGAACTGGGCGAAGACCGGCGTTTTGTGATTTTCGAGACAACCTGGACGGCGATCCTTCAGTACTGGCCCCTGGGATCCGGCCTAGGGAGCTTTCCGCTGGTTTATCCGGGCTTCGAGCAAACCACCGACATCACGACCACCTATATCAATCACGCCCACAACGATTATCTCGAAGTCGTGCTGGAACTGGGCGCCGCCGGCGTCGTTCTGATCGCCGGCTATTTCCTGCTGGTCAGCCGAAACATGTTCAATTCGAAACTTGCCCAAGCGGCGTCCTTGTCGATCATCGTGCTCAGCCTCCACTCGATCATCGACTACCCAATGCGAACGATGTCGCTGGCACTGACCTTCGCCTTTCTTTCGGCCTGCGCCCTTTCACAACCGAGCCAGGCCCCGGAAAAAACCTCCCGCAGGTCGCGTTCCAGACCGGGGAACAGTCACCGCGTCGAAATCCCGCGTGAACACCGCGCGGTTTACCGGGATGGCGATCGATTGCCGACCCAAAGGCGCTGAATCGCGCACAGCCGGGCGCGGCGATGGACCGGCCGAGAAACAGAGCGTGTCTTGGGAGGCTTCGAGCCTTGGCGGCAAAGTCCGGGATGCCGCTAGCGGACGGGGGCGTCTTTCGCGGCTTTCAGGACGCCGATCACATCACTTGCCATGTTTGCCATGATCGCAGAGCGGGCGAACTTGCTCCGGAAGCCTTCACGGGAAGAACCCTCCTGGCACCCGGCAAAGGAAACGATGGCGGAAGCAAGCGACGCGGTGTCGAGCGGTTCATGGACCGCCGCATCGGCAACCTCGGAGCGCAGGAAATCGGCTGCATATCCGGAAACACCGGCGACAATCGGCTTACCGGTGGCGGCGTATTCAAAGATTTTCGACGGGAGCACTTTCTTGAACGAGTTCAGCTTGTTCAAATGCAGGAAAAGGATGTCAGCCTGCCGGTAGTGTTCCAGCAGCTCCTCGCGCGGCACGGGCGAATGCAACTCGACGTTCGACACGCCGGCCGACGCCAGCGCCGACTCAAGCGCGACCTTGCGCCCGCCGTCTCCAATCAGTCTGAAGCGTGCCTTGTTTTCAAGGCGGCGCGCCAGATCCGGGATCACACGATGCAGGCCCTGCCCCTCTCCCATGTTCCCGGCGTAAACGACCAGCGGCAACTCTTCGTCCGGTTCCGGCTTCCGGTGGTTTCGACCGAAAGGTTCTGCAAAGAAGTCGGTATCGAGAAAAAGTTCGTCGATGCCGTTCGTGAAGACGCTGATCTCCGAATCCGGCGACAGGTCGCGAATGTCATTGACGAAACCTTCAGAGACCACATTGATCTTCGTCGCCTTGCTGAACGACATGCGCTCAATGCGCCGAAGAGCAGGCGTGAGGAGCCTTTGCGGCTTTCCGGCCAGCAGTTCCTCCATGTTTTCAGCAAAGAGATCGCGGATATCGAGATAAAGCGGAATGTTCTTGCTGTGAGAGATATACGCACCGAGCGCCGCGGTCATCAGTCGCGATGAGGTGGCGAAAACCAGATCCCAATGGTTGTTGCGGACGATCTCGTGAACGCCGCGCGCATAGCTCATATATGCCCTCGCCTGATCGATCATACCGTTGTTGTGCGCCGGCAATTCGATCCTGTGGATTCGCAGCCATCCATCGTCTTCAAACACCGGCGCATGAAGTTTGAGACTGCGATAGCGGTTAGGGAGCGTGGTGATGACGTCGACCCACAAACCTCTATTGCGCCAAGCCGCAAGCGCCTGAACCAGCGCCTGCATGCGAAACGAACCAGCGCTCAAGTCGGGCTTGAAATAGTTGCAGAGAATCAAGAGCTTCAAGGCATTTCCCACGCTATTGTCGAACTAAACAGATGCGGCAAGCCGGCTTGGGCAAACACGACAATACACTGATTGGGGACGCTCTCCCCAAATTCCGGGTGCCAGGTGCCTTGCTCGACGCGGACTTCACCTCCGGTCGCGATGAATACGGCGACCGGATTGCCGGTCTCATCAAGAAGGTCGAGCCGGTTTCGGCCGTTCGGTCGGGCTTTGAGGCCCGATCCGAGGTGAAACCTCGCCTCCATGCGTCGGCGACCGCTGCCCTCCACGCTGTCGCCTACCAGCAATGACCGCTCCGACAGGTTCCAGCTTCGCCGGTGCACGGGCCGGCCTGGGAGATGCCGGTAGCCGTCATGCGCGGCGGTGGCCACCAAGGCGTTCATTTCGGTCTTCACGGATACGTCAAACGGTCTAGCCCTGCGTCCGACCCGAAAGCCGGACCAGACCTCGGACGAGTCCCGCCCCTCCATGCACAAGGTCGAGTGCGCGGCAGTGCCTCGCTGGCGCAGACGTTCCGGCGAAACCCCGTAGACCGAAGTTCCCGAGTTCACGATCAGGCGCCGTCCGCCGAGGGAACACTCGAAACTGAGCGTGTCGGCATGGGCGTGGCCAAGAAGGTAGTCGGGGCCAACACGTGCCAGATCGGCGATCAGCACGGCCTGGCTGTTTTCCAGCCTCGCGTAACCCGACGCTGAAAGATGGCGCTTTGCGCCCTGTGCTTCAGGCGCTTTGAAACCGAGCCGCCGGGCATAGGCGGCGAGCTCGGCGTTGTCGGGAGCGTTGCCGAATGCGGCATCGTTGAAAAACGCAATGCGGCCGTCGGGATGGCTCATGCAGGACAGCCAGTCCAGCATCGAGGGGATCATCCCGCTCCAGGCATTCGCCAAGTCATCGCGGCCACAGGCCCTGCCGATATTGACCAGGTCGAGCACGTCCTCGAGCGCCAGGGCGTGATACATCGGACTGAGTTCGAACTGGCCACCGTCGGCAAGGATCTGCTCGCGAATTTCGCGACGCAGGATTTCGCAGCCCTTTTCGAGCCAGCGTTGCGCTTCATCACCCTTGAAGAAGAGACCGGCAAAAACCAATGCCTTGGCATTGGCGAAAAGGTGGTTGCCAAGCAGATGCCATTCCAGCCGGCGCATCAGCCAACGCGCCTGAACCGCCAGCGAGTGTTGCGCGCCTTCGCTCAAACGGTTGCCGGCCAACGACCATTTCACCCAGTTCACGATGCGCAGCGAGGTTGGATAGGGCTCCCACCCTGTGCCGCTGCCGGGCGAATTGTCGGCGATCCAGCCTTCGATCAGCGCGACGTGCCATTTGGTGCGGGCGTCGGCGTTGTCGGCGTTCAAATCGTCGAAATAGTGCTGGTTGTAGCGCCAGAGTTTGGCCTTGGCCGGATCGTCCCAACCGTGGGCGGCCAGCGCGCCGTCTTCATTGAGAAACCGAAACTGCCCCGGGCCGGACATGCTGGCGCGCCGCTCGGGCGGTGTGACCCACGTTCCATCAATCGGACGCAACATGGCGGCGGGTGAGAGAACCGGGCGCGGCTTGCGCAGCCGGTACCGCAGACGGCCAACAAGCTGCGCCGAACGAAGATGCCGGACCGTGCGCCACAGGCGCGCAATCCAATAAAGGCGGCGCCTGCATGCCGCGATCCTGTTTGCGATCGGCGAGTGGGTGGACACCGGCGGTCCATCGCCACCGGCAGGAGGCCATTCGTCCTTGCCGGCAAGCGCTGGCTGGCCGGTTCGAAGTGGACCGCGTCGGTCAATCATGGCTGAAAGGCGGGATGCGAAGGGATGGGGCGGAACGGCGGGACCGCTGCCGCCCGGAGGGAGGCGTTATGCGGCCGCCTGGCTTCCCAGCGCATCGGCGCCCGTCCAGACGCCACGCACATCGACGCATTCGCCGGACGGCACGCCGGATCGCTTGAACTCGCGATGATCGACCAGCATCACATGAACCGCGGCTTCGCGGTGCGCGGTCTCGATCGTGACGTGCGATGCCCCCTCCAGCCCGCTGGGCAAGGCGTCGATATTGGGCTCCACGAGCAGAAGCGGCCCCGGATGCTCGGTGGCGAGCCGGCGCGCGATTTCGAGCGCCGGGCTTTCGCGAAGGTCATCGATGTCCGGCTTGAAGGCCAGACCGTAGCACGCCACCGGCAACTGCGCGGCGCTGGTCGCCGGCCGGGCGAGAAGCGCGGCACCGATCGCTGCCCGGATCTTCTCCAGCACCCATTCCGGTTTGCGGTCGTTGACCTCACGCGCTGTCCTGATGAGGCGAGTTTCGTCGGGCGCACTGTAGACTATGAACCAGGGATCGACCGCGATGCAGTGGCCGCCGACGCCGGGACCGGGCTGGAGGATATTGACCCGTGGATGGCGGTTGGCGAGGTGGATCAGCTCCCAGACGTCGATGTCGAGCCGGTCGCAGACCAACGAAAGTTCATTGGCGAACGCGATATTGACATCGCGAAAGCTGTTTTCGGTGAGCTTGGCGAGTTCGGCGGTACGGGCATTGGTGACGATGCAGTCGCCCTGCACGAACGTCTTGTACAGCGCAGAGGCCCGGTTCGATGCTCGCTTGCCAAGCCCCCCGATTATGCGATCGTTGGACACCAGTTCCCGCATCACATTTCCCGGCAGTACGCGCTCCGGACAATAGGCGATATCGATATCGCCTTGCTGGCCGCCATGTTCGGGAAACACGAGATCCGGCCGGGCCGCAGCAAGCCAGTGCGCCATTTTCTCGGTCGTACCGACCGGCGATGTCGATTCAAGAACTATGAGATTGCCCTTCTCAAGCACAGGTGCAATCGCCTCGCACGCGGCGCGAACATATGACAGATCCGGTTCGAACCCTGTGCCGTTGAACGGGGTGGGCACAGCAATCAGAAACGCGTCGGCGGTTTCCGGCTCTGTGGTCGCGCGCAAATGCTGCCGCTTCACGGCCGAGCGCACAACCGCCTCAAGGCCCGGTTCGACGATATGGATCTTGCCACTGTTGATCGTGTCGACAGCTCGCCGGTTGATATCGACCCCGACAACTTCGATCTCACGTGAGGCAAAGATCGCCGCAGTCGGCAGGCCGATGTAACCGAGACCGATGACCGAGACACGCTTGAAGAAACCAGGGCTCATCTTGGAAAGCTTGTGTTTGAGGAATGGCAGCGGCTAGCCGGCCCAAGACCGGAGAGCGTCGATGATGCGCTCGGTCGCCTTGCCATCGCCATAGGGGTTTCGCACCGACGACATGCGCCGGCAGGCTTCAGGATCATCGAGTAACTTATTGGTTTCAGAGACGATTTTATCGGTGTCGGTACCGACCAACTTGACCGATCCGGCAGCGACCGCCTCCGGTCTTTCGGTGGTGTCGCGCATGACCAGGACCGGTTTGCCCAACGAAGGCGCTTCCTCCTGAATGCCTCCAGAATCGGTGAGAATCACATCCGCCTTGGACATCAGATAGACGAAGGGCAGGTAGTCCTGCGGCCGGATGATGCTGATGTTGCAGCGACCGCCAAGCCTTGCCTCAACCACGGTCCGGACAGCCGGATTGAGATGGACCGGGAAAACGATCGAGACGTCTTGCCGTTCAGCGATCTTGAGAAGCGCATCGCAAACGCGATCAAATCCGCCACCGAAGTTCTCGCGCCGATGACCGGTAACCAGCACCAGCTTGCGGGCCGAATCGATCTGAAGTTGCCGCTCGAGGTCGGCAAACATGGCCGGATCGGCATCGGCGAGCTTCACCGCCTGATGCAAAGCGTCGATAACCGTGTTGCCGGTTACAAACACATGCCCTGCTGGAACACCTTCCGAGAGCAGGTTTTCGCGCGCCGGGTCGGTCGGCGCGAAGTGCAACCTTGCCACCAAGCCGGTGACACGGCGGTTGATCTCTTCGGGATAGGGGGAATAGATGTTTCTGGTTCGCAGGCCAGCCTCGACATGGCCGACAGCTACCCGGCTGTAATACGCAGCCAGCGACGCCGACAGGGTCGTGGTCGTATCGCCGTGAACCAGCATGAGATCGGGCCGAAAATCATCCAGCACCTCCCTGGTGCCGCCAAGTACCGCACTCGTCACATCGAACAAGGTTTGCCCCTGTTTCATAACCCCGAGATCGTAGTCGGGCACGATCCCGAACAGGCTTGTCACCTTGTCGAGCATTTCACGATGCTGCGCCGATACGCAGACGCGCGACTCGATGTCCCGGGCAGCTTCGAGCCCCTTGACGACCGGCGCCATCTTGATCGCCTCCGGGCGCGTACCGAATACAGAAAGCACTTTCATTACATATATTTACCGGATCATTCTCTTAATGCGATTCCGTGCACGGCAAGTTGCGGACCCCCTGCCCGACCCGACTTTCGCCGTCATGCCGGCGAAAGAGCAATCATGGCATTGGCGATTACATGTGTGTGCAAGTCGCTGTACGAACGTACACCGCCGATCCGAAGCGGCGCGCCAGCCAATCCGGTGGCCGAGAGCCGACGGACTTCGGTTCCGCTATCGCAGACGCCGTGCAATCAACCTTGCACGAACGCCTCAAACCAAGATGTGTTCCTTGCATCTTGACCGGAAAGAGGTCGGCCACAGCCGATCAAAAAGGCATGCAAAAAATGTTGAAACAGGAATAGCTACCGCACCGGAGGTCGCACAAGGCGATCCCGAAGGGCATACATGGTAAAATATAGCCAGCAAAATCTCGCCATGACTAAGCACGGGAACCATAACGATTCTCCAATCTGAAACAACCCTAAAGGGCGGTAGCCTTTGCCCTTTTCGGAGTTCCCTATCTGCCGAATTTCGACCCTTGGCACGCATGATCGCGACCGAACGAAAACGTGACCGGGGCCAGTCACCGCGAGCTGCCGGCAGAGTGCTCCCGTCCGATCCCGGCTACTTGGAGCCGAACCCACGCACCATGGTCTCAATAGTGCGAAGCGCGATCAGGCAGTCCAGCCAGAAGGAAAGATACTTGATGTAGAAGAAGTCGTAATGGAGCTTCTCCAGCACGTCGTCGGATTCATAGACATGGCCCTGGTTGACCTGCGCCCAACCCGAAATACCGGGACGGACGACGTGCCGATAGCGGTAGAACGGCAGTTCCTGCTCATACCATTGCGACAACGGCACGGCTTCCGGCCGCGGGCCGATCCAGCTCATCTCGCCTTTGAGAATGTTCAGGATCTGCGGCAACTCGTCGATGCGATACCTGCGCAAAACCCCGCCGACGGCGGTAATCCGCTGGTCGTCCTGCTTGGTTTGCGCGGCCTCGCGATCAGAGACATTCGGCTTCCGGTTGGTCATGGTGCGGAACTTGAACACCACGAACTCCTTGCCGCGATAGCCGATCCGCCTTTGAAGGAAGAAGACGGGGCGCCCCGAAGTCACCAGGATCAGGGGGCCGACGACAAGAAGGACCAGCCCGAAGAACGGCAAGGCCACCAGCGCGCCGACCCAGTCGATCATCTGCTTGGCACGAAGGTAGATCAGGTTGGGCAGCAGGGAGCCGAAGCCGTTTTCCGACAGATGGTCGATCCGGACACGTCCGGTCAGCGATTCGGCCACCTGCTTGGTGTGGTAGACGGGAATGCCCGAGAGCGTAGCGTCTGCAAGATACTTCTCCCACTCTTCGCCCAGGTTCGAGCGCAAATCAGCAACGATTCCGGCGACCTGCCCGGGCGGCGCTCCGGGGCTCTGCAGAACCGTCCAGTTCGCCTTGTCGATCGAAAGAAGGTCCGTGACGTTGCCACCCGGCACGGCCGCCAACTGGAGCCGGATAAACCTCTCATAGAGCCACTGGCTGACCGAGAACCAGCTCAGCGCCATCGCATAACTCACAAACAGAATGAACCGGCTGTATTCGAGCCGGAATACCAGGAGAAAGACAGCCAGGACCGCAAACGGCATGCTCACCGCAAACAGCGTGTAGATGCCGGTCTGCACACCCGGAAATCCATGCAGCCGCCGAACCAGCACGAAGCTCGCCAGCACGGCGAACAACGCTCCAAACGTCGTGTTGGAAACCGTGTCAGGAATTCCGTTCGGGCACTGAAGCCCACCCGACAACACGACCGGGACGATCACGCTAAGCAGCATCGCCGCCGACAATTGAAAGCGGATCCTCGTGACGTAGCGCGGGATCCGGTTCTTCGAGTTGCGCGCAGCTTCGGAACGCGCATGATGCAGTGAGAATGACGGGTTCACGTTATTCCGCTCCGTAAGGGGAATGCGCCGTGACTAAGCTGAACACGCGGAGGGGACGGCATTGTCGCATCAACCGGTTCAATCAGGCTGGCAGGAGATTGTCGCGGGTCGTTTTGACCGCCATCGAGGAAGCAAAGCGCATCAGCACTTCGACGCGACCGCGCGCGTCCATCGCCATCAATTCCCCCACCTCGTTTGCAAACGGGCCGGCCATCACCGACACCTTGTCGCCAATCTTCAGCTGCGGGCCATAGCTGACTGCACCGTCGACGCCAGTCCGATCCAGGATGGCTTCAACAAATCCGCGAGGAAGCGGAATCGGGCGATCATCCTGGGCGAGAATGTATTTCACACCAAGCGTGCCGTTTATCGCTCGCCATCGGACCGAATCCGGGCGCATTCGGACGAAAACGTATCCGGGAAATAGCGGTTTGGGCTTCGTCAGCAGCTTCTTTGCCTTGCGTGTCGTCGCCCTTCGCATGGGAAGAAAGGCGTCAAACGCCTGATTGCGCAATTGGCAAGCAGCAACCGACTCGCGTGCGGGCTTAGTCGCAACGACATACCAGTCGCCGCCTTCGCAAATCTGAATCATCTGATTTAGGCAACGAGGCCGGTGGGCACCGGCCTCGCGCCATTCCCTCAATAACTTTCGCCCTTATCGAGCACAATCGCCTGAAATATTCGGCTGACCAGTTAACTATCTGTTTTTATACGCCAACTCGGTAGGTGCGCCCTAAAATGCTCGGCGCCATTCCAACTTTTAACATGTTTTTTATTACTAGCTATTATTAGCCTATTCCGTACAGGCATCCAATAGGGTTCCGTAACGAAAGTCTGAGCTTTTTCTCGACACTCCACAGGTTGGTTCGCATGCCAACGCATTTCCCTGTCACATGCTTATCGCTTGCTGCATTTCCAGCAAGGACGCGTCGTGCGGCGGTCCGGGCAAAAGTGGCGCGTAGCCGCGAGAGTGGAGATTTCTCTGCGCTTCAGGCGTTTGTCGAAATGCGGCGCGGCGCGATTGTCGGCGCAAACCTGCAAGTGCGGATCGATGCATTCGGCGCGGAACTTTAGCTCCAGGCCGGCAACACGCAGATCGGTTCACGGTCTTGTGTTGTCATGGATGACTGGCGTGACAATGGGCTTTCACGCCAAATGCGCCATTCCTCCTGCGACGGAGATGAGCGTCCGAATTCGGCGAAATCTCCATAAGAGCAGGTTCGCCATCAACTTCAGACTATCCGATGGTGCAGACCAGAAACATGAGAAAAACCAATCCGGTACGGACTCACTCGCCATGCCAATATGGCTGTTTCACGGTACCAGCGATGGCCGGACTTATTGCCCGCTGACCGGCGTGCCTCCGCCGCTGACTTCGTTCACAACAACAGCACCAACGACAGCAGCAGCCAAGGCACCACCCACGACTGCCGCAGTCGTGCCAATCGTAACGCCGCCGATGGCTATGCCCCCGGCAGCAGCACCACCGGCAGCCGCGGCGCCTGCACCACCCGCAGTCCCGGCACCTGCACCGCTTCCGCCGGACAAAAGGCCAGCCAAGGTCGGCGCGCCGTAGCTATCCACATCCGCCTCGCTACCCACCGGCTGCGAGCGCGTCTGGCGGACCGATAGAGCGCCGTCGACGCTCACACAGATACTGTTGTCCATGGAAAACAGGACAAGCTCCGAATTCGGCGCCAGATCGACCCCGCACCGGGCGGGCCCGATATTTGCGGAGCGCTCAAGGCGAACACGAGCCATACCGTCAACTCCGGTAATGATCCGAGACCCGAGGAAGACCGGTTCGCCATCGACGGCCAGGCTGAAGCCGTCCATCGACTGTGTGTAGACACTGCCGTCAGCTGCGGCGATGACACCAACCGCAGCGGTGTCGTTTTCCGATAGCGGAAGAGTGCATGCACAACGGTCAGCTTGCGCAAAGGCTGCTGACATGACCGAAAAAAGGAGCGAGAGTGCAGTCGCCGTAGCTGTCGAGTTCATGGGAGAAATTTCAAAAACAAATAAATAAAGGGTGCTTGCCCACATGGTAACATGCCGGCAGGGATACGATCAACCTTCTGCGGCGTGGCGCTACCTATCGCACCTTGCGCGCGAGCATCTGGCCATCTCTATCTATCTGCGAAAAAAGCGCCCTGCGGCGCCTTGGGTGTCATTGCGACCAGCCTAGCTCGACCTCGTTGCCGGATAGGCCTGCCCTTCCTTGCGGATAGGCAGCGGCGTGACATTGTCCGACACGCCAGCATGGTCGGAACCACCGAACAATGCGCGATTGTAATCGTCCATCAGCTTGAAAAGCAGGTCGCGGAGTTCTTCCTCGCTGGCAGTTTCAACCGCTCTGCCGATCGTGTCGACGATCGCGTCTATCTCACGCGGCGAATCCGCATGACGACGCGCCTTCATGATTTTCGGGTGCTCGGTCGGCAAGGCCGACGCTACGTCGTAAAACAACTGCTCATGAAGCTTCTCTCCGGGCCGTCGCCCGACGAGCCGGATCTCGATGTCGCCGTCAGGCGTTTCGTCGGAACGAACCGTTCTGCCAGCAAGCCTGATCATGTTCTGCGCCAGCTCGTATATCGAAACGGGCTCGCCCATATCGAGAAGGAATGTCTCACCACCCTTCGACAAGGCCGCCGACTGGACGATCAACTCCACCGCTTCTGAGATCGCCATGAAGTAACGCTGCATGTTCCGGTCGGTCACCGTGACCGGTCCGCCATCTTCGATCTGCTGCTTGAACAAAGGCACGACGGAACCGCTGGAGCCGATCACGTTGCCGAACCGCACCGCCAGAAACGACTGGCCGGTGCCGGAAGCGACTGCCAGATTCGCATATTTACGCACGACCAACTCGCTCAGCCGTTTCGTGGCACCCATTACACTCTTGGGGTTTACGGCCTTGTCCGTCGAAATCAGGACAAACTTCTGAACACCCGCTTTGAATGCCAGACTCGCAATGACATTGGTGCCGAGGAGGTTGTTTCGAATACCCTCGGCCACATTCTCCTCCACGATATCGACATGCTTGTATGCCGCAGCGTGGAAAACAAGGTCGATTGGCGCACGATCGAACAAGCGTCGCATCGCCAGTTCATCTGCAATCGAGCCAAGCACCGGGAAGATCGGCGTTTGCAATCCCTGCGATCGGAGCGCTTTGTGCACCTTGTAGAGAGCGAATTCGTTGTTTTCGACGAGATAAAGCTCGCTTGGCGCGTGCGCCGCCAGCAGCCGTGTCAGTTCGTGCCCTATCGTGCCGCCGGCACCGGTGATCACTATGCGCTTGCCGCGCACGGCCTCTTCGATCAATGAAACATTCGGCGGCACGGTGGAGCGGCCGATCAACTCGCCGATGCTGAATTCGCGCAGCGAATCCACATTGTAGCGACCGGCGGCAATATCGGAGATCGACGGCAGGACGCGCACTGCGACGGGCAGCTTTGCAAGGAAGGAACCGATTTCGAGCTTCGCCGAACCAGGCGCGGACGGCATCGAGAGGATCACCTCGTGGATCCCGTAGTTCGCAATCAGCGAGGGGAGCATCGCGCGCGGATAAACCCGATGCCCGGCGACATCCTTGCCGTGGTATTGCGGGTTGTCGTCAACAAATCCGAAGACGCGCGTGTAGCCATTGGAACCCAGCGCAACCGCCAGCTTGATGCCGGCTTCTCCGGCACCATAGATCAGCGTACGGCGAGCATCAGTCACGCCCTCGCCCGCATACAGCATCCATTTGAGCGCAAACCGGCTGAGCGAGATCAAGACGACACCGGTCAGCCAATAGAGCATCGGAACCGTCCGCGGAGTCCCCACGAAACCGTAGCTCGCCGTAAAAAAGGCTACGACGGTCCATAGAAGCGCGGCAATCGTCATGGCGCGGACAATGGTCCACAAAATCCGGTCGGGAAGGTATCTGATCACCGCCCGATAAAGGCCGACCCGCATGAACACGGGAATCGCCACCAGAGGAGCGGTAACTATGCAGCCGATTTGGCCTATATTCAGCGCGTAATCGAAGCCGAGGCGAAGTTTGAATGCCACTGCTGCCGCAAATGCGAGCAGGAATATATCCAAGGCAACCTGAAGAACATATTTTGCGCGACGTGAAAGGTTCGCCGCAGCCGATATATATAACTTTCTTATTCTTAGTTTAGCATTATGACTCATGATTCACACATGAGCCCACGCGTCGAGCGCCATAGCAATACTAGCCCCGAATCACCGAACCGGACCCGGCTCAGTTTATTTAGTCAAGCCAATACATGTCAGGTGCGCGGCGCAATAGCAACTCACCGATTGCGTCACCAACAAAACAAAAATGAACGAGATAGAAGGTGAAGCCGGCTCACTATTCGCTTCGTTTCAAGGGGGAATCAGCAATAAAATTGCGCTGACTGATGAAGACGAAAAGACAAAATCATTCGATTCCAGCAGGTTGCACCCGCTACTGAAGACGGATTGTACGCTCTTCGCAATTCACCAACACAGCCGGATTCCGGCCCGCCGGCAGGGTGTTTCCGGCGGTGATGGATTCAATCAGTTTGGTGGTGGCTGGGGCGGCTGGATTCGAACCAGCGCATGGCGGTACCAAAAACCGCTGCCTTACCGCTTGGCTACGCCCCAATATTCGCCGCCGGGTGTTAGCAAAGCGGACGGGCGCATGCAAGTTCCACGCATCGGGGCAATCCGGAATTCCTCCGGGCGCAATAATGTCGAAAAGAGACGCTAACTCGGTAAGGAACTGTTGCGACTTGAGCGGCATCATCCCCCAACACCTGCACAAGAGAGAGCGGAATGTCCGGGCACTTGATTCGAAGCACACTCGCCTGCGTCTGTCTGACGATCGCACTCAGCCCGCACAGTGTCGCGGCGGGGCCAGCCAAGGTCCTTTCCTGTGCAGTTGAAGACCGGAACGGTATTCTCGGCGCGCAACTTTTCCAGCGCCTCTGCTTCCTTGCAGCCGAGGCGACCGGCGCGCGTTTATTGCCAACGCCCGACCGCAGCGATTGGCCGGAGGAAACCGGCCAGGTCCTGGAACTGCGTGCACAGGTGGTGTCGTCGACGGCGATTGCCTTTGTATTCGCGCGCGGGACTCCCCAACAATGGCGCGAGGGTAACGAGGTCCGCTTCCATGACCTGCGGGTGGACATCATGGATGCGGAGCTGAATGAAGCGGCACTGCGCCAACTCGCCCGCACCGTGAAGACACTCGCGGACTGAACAGCCGGCTGCCGCGAAACGTGATTGCCAACCCGTTAACTCGACCGTGATTTTTGCGAAAAGTGCATTAGCCGATTGTTTCGAGTGGCCAGCGTAGAATCCTCCCGAAAATCGCATCAGCCGCTCCGGACCATCCGACCATGTGCCAGTCGTGTGCCTCACTAACCAGCTTTCATGCCGACAGCCCATTCGGGCATGAAGGGTCTTCGCTGCCAGCTTCAGAACTCCAAGCCGACCTCCCGGGCGACAACTCAACCACCGCTTCGGTGAATGTCGGCGGCAGCTATGTCGGCAGTTTCGAGACCAATGGCGACTGGGACTGGATCCAGGTCGATCTCGTCGCCGGCGAGACCTATTCGGTCTCGGTCAGCGGACACGGTGCCAATCCGAATGCCGATCCGTTCGTCTATGTCTACGCGCCCGGCGCGACGACCTATGATCAAAGCACAATCGTGGCATATGACGACAATTCGGGGCTGGGAAACAATGCGTCCGTGTCGTTTACCGCCACCCAGTCCGGGACATTTTACATCGAGGCCTGGGACGTCCAAAACAATGGCGGCGACTACATCGTCGAGGTTGTCACATCGCAACCGCCGGACAATGGCCAGGTCTGGACGATCCAGCAAATCGCCAACCAGTTGTCCTCCGGATACTGGGGCGGAACGACACGCAAGTTCACGGTGGGTGCCGACAATGCGCTGACCGTCAATCTGACGGGCTTGAACGCCACCTATGCCGACATGGCGCGCACCGCGCTTCAGACCTGGACCGACGTTACGGGGATTTCCTTCATCGAGGTAACCGGATCGGCGGAAATCACGTTCACCGAGACGGGAACGCTGACCGCCTACAATTCATCTTCGACGGGCGGCGGCCGCATCTACAGCTCGACCGTCAATGTCTCCAGCGACTGGATCACGCAGACCGGTTCGAACTACACGCTGCAGACCTTTATCCACGAGATCGGACACGCGCTGGGTCTGGGTCATGCCGGAAACTACAATGGCAGCGCCGACTACGGCACCGACAACGACTATGCCAATGATTCCTGGCAGGCGACGGTCATGTCGTATTTCAGCCAGACCGAAAACACGGCGGTCGTCGCTTCCTATGCCTATGTCCTGACGCCGATGCTTGCCGACATCGTGGCGATCACCGACCTTTACGGTGCAGGCGGTGCGACGCGGACCGGCGACACGGTCTACGGCTACAACTCCAATGCCGGTACGATGTTCAACCAGAACGTCATCGACGACAAGGGCACGAACTACACGCTTGCCATCGTCGATGATGGAGGCATCGACACGATCGATCTGAGCGGCTCGACCGACAACAACCGGATCGACCTGACGCCCGGCGCGATCTCCGACACCGGCGGCCTCATCGGCAATATTTCGATTGCGTTCTCCGCGACGATCGAAAACGCCATTGGCGGATCGGGCAACGATACGGTCACCGGCAACGATGCCAACAATGAGCTTTCCGGAAACGGCGGCGACGATACGTTGCTTGGCGGGGCGGGCAATGACACGCTTGATGGCGGCGCTGACGCAGACAGCATGTATGGGGGTCTCGGTAACGACACCTATTACGTGGACAGTGTCGGCGACAGGGTCTTCGAGCAAGTAAACCAAGGCACCGACCAGGTGTTCAGTTCAGTCAGCTTCGCACTACGCGTGCACAGCCAATATGTCGAAAATCTCACCCTGACCGGCAGTGCCGATATCAACGGCACGGGGAACATGCAGGCGAACACCATCACCGGCAATGCCGGAAACAACGTCCTCAACGGCGCAGCAGGCAACGACACGCTCATCGGTGGTGCCGGAAACGACAGGTTCGTCGACGATTCCGGCGCAGACAGCATGTATGGGGGTCTCGGTAACGACACCTATTACGTGGACAGTGTCGGCGACAGGGTCTTCGAGCAAGTAAACCAAGGCACCGACCAGGTGTTCAGTTCAGTCAGCTTCGCACTACGCGTGCACAGCCAATATGTCGAAAATCTCACCCTGACCGGCAGTGCCGATATCAACGGCACGGGGAACATGCAGGCGAACACCATCACCGGCAATGCCGGAAACAACGTCCTCAACGGCGCAGCAGGCAACGACACGCTCATCGGTGGTGCCGGAAACGACAGGTTCGTCGACGATTCCGGCGCAGACAGCATGTATGGGGGTCTCGGTAACGACACCTATTACGTGGACAGTGTCGGCGACAGGGTCTTCGAGCAAGTAAACCAAGGCACCGACCAGGTGTTCAGTTCAGTCAGCTTCGCACTACGCGTGCACAGCCAATATGTCGAAAATCTCACCCTGACCGGCAGTGCCGATATCAACGGCACGGGGAACATGCAGGCGAACACCATCACCGGCAATGCCGGAAACAACGTCCTCAACGGCGCAGCAGGCAACGACACGCTCATCGGTGGTGCCGGAAACGACAGGTTCGTCGACGATTCCGGCGCAGACAGCATGTATGGGGGTCTCGGTAACGACACCTATTACGTGGACAGTGTCGGCGACAGGGTCTTCGAGCAAGTAAACCAAGGCACCGACCAGGTGTTCAGTTCAGTCAGCTTCGCACTACGCGTGCACAGCCAATATGTCGAAAATCTCACCCTGACCGGCAGTGCCGATATCAACGGCACGGGGAACATGCAGGCGAACACCATCACCGGCAATGCCGGAAACAACGTCCTCAACGGCGCAGCAGGCAACGACACGCTCATCGGTGGTGCCGGAAACGATACTTTCAGGGATGATCAGGGAAATGATGCGTTTTATGGCGGCTCTGGAAGTGATGTATTCGTTTTCCAGAACGGGTGGGGCAACGACACTATCGGCGACTGGGAAAGCGGCGCGGATCAGCTCGATTTCACTGAGTTAGCCTCTTTTGGCGTACAATCAACGAGCGACCTGATCATCGAGGTTGAAACCGACGGTACGTTGATATCGTTTGGTTTGAACTCAGTTTTTCTTGCGAACTACACGGAATCCCTTGACGCTTCGGACTTCTCGTTCGCCTGATAGTCAAATGCCAGCCGGCGCATCTCCTTCAAGAAGCGGTCGCTGGAAAACTCCGAAGCGCGGCGTTCGCAGGCCCGCCTCATCGCGGCAGCGCGCTCCGGCGTCAGGAGTTCGGTCGCCGCGATAATGTCGTTTTCGGTGACGTCTTTCGGTAGCAGGATTCCGGTTTCATCGGGCAGGATCGTCTCCAGCAGTCCGCCCTCCGAAACGCCGATCACCGGCTTGCCGGCGGCCATCGATTCCACCGGCGACATGCCGAAATCCTCATCGATGGGAAGATAGATCGTCGCGGTCGCATTGCCGACCAGGTCGGTCAGTTCGTCCTCGCCGACCCATCCGCGAAACTCGATATTGGCGGCGCCGCCGGCCAACCGCACGAGGGACTCATACTCCCCGCCGCCCGATACGACGATCAGCTTCCTGTCAGGCATCTTTCTGAAGGCCCGCACGATCATGTCGACCCGCTTCAAGGGCGAAAGCCGCGCGGTGGAAAGAAAATAACCGCCGTCGGCGATGAAGCGAAAGCGGCTCGTATCGATCGGTGGATAAACGACGGTACTGTCGCGACCGAGGAAACGGGCAATCCGCCGGCGCGTATTCTCCGAATTGGTGACGATCACGTCCATGCGGTCGACGGCGCGGCGATAGGCGCGGCCGTATAGCCACAGCAGCAACGATGCGAACGGTTTCAGCGCGATTGGCAGCCCACCGACGAAGTGATCCCGCTGGTCGAACAGGAAGCGCGGCGGCGTGTGGCAATAGAAGATGTTGCGGGCGCCGGCGGCTTTCGGAGGGGCCGCAAACAACGCCGCAACACCGGAAAAGATGCGCACAGGAACATGCACCGCGGCTTGGCGTCGCCGCCGAAAGGCGAGCGCAAGGGCCAGCGGCCGCAACCCGGGACGGCGCAGGACTGCGGGAAGAGCAAGATCCCGGCAGTTTTCCGGCAAGTCTGCCTCAGAATAGGTCTCGGCGGTGCGGTAGCCATAGACCAGCGCCGCGGACAGGCCCCGCGCCAATTCGAGCACGAGCCGCTCGCCGCCGCCACGAATGGCGAAGTAGTCGTGATACACCACAATACCGGGGCGATCCGACGCATGCGCAGACGCGGCCTTGATCGCGCGGTCGCCTTTCGGTGTCGAAATCGTCGTCTCCAAACAAGGTCTGCGAAGCGGGTACCGCTTGGCGCGCCACAAGGGGCATCCCACCAAGGGAACTACTCCACCTCTAGAGCCGGCTATCGGGCGTGACAAGCCGGCGGACTTATCCACCGGCTCAGGGACGCCGTTATGCTTTACAAAACGACGGAGACCGCCATGACCGACATCACCGCCAGACTTCAACTCCCCTACATTCTTCCCTCACAGGCGCAAAAACACGTCACCCATAACGAGGCGCTGAGAATGCTCGATGCGCTGGTGCAACCGGTCGTGGCGAGCCGAACGCTGGCGAGCCCGCCGGCCAGCCCCGCGAACGGGGACGGTTACATCGTAGCCAGCGGCGCCACCGGCGACTGGGCGGGCCAGGACAATGCCCTCGCCGTCTTCCAGGACGGCGCCTGGCAGTTTTTCCCACCGGCAGCCGGATGGCTGGCCTATGTCGTCGATGGTGCCGAACGGGTGGTCTTCACGGGCACCGGCTGGAAGGTCGCGGCCGACCGCGGCGGGCCGGATCTGGACCGTTTCGGCATCAAGACCGATGCCGACGCCACGAACAGGTTGGCGATCGCCTCGGACGCAAGCCTCTTCAGTCATGACGGAAACGACCACCGGCTGACGATCAACAAGGCGCAGGAAGCGGACACCGCCTCGGCCATCTTCCAGACCGGCCACTCCGGCCGGGCCGAGTTCGGCCTGACCGGCGACGACAATTGGCATGTGAAGGTCAGCGCGGACGGCACGAACTGGAAAGAAGCCTTCTTCGTCGACAGGGCAACAGGATACTTCTCCATCGGCGGTATACCACCCCTTGTCCCGTTCCAGGTGCGCGGGCGGGCGCTGTTCTCCACCAATCCCACCACGCTGGTGGACGAAAACAGCGGTTACATTGTGCAAATCCAGAATGCCGCCGCCAATACGTCGATGAAATTCGCAGCCGGGCCCGGCAACACAGCCTATTTCGGGCTTGGCTCCACCACGTCCGCGCTGCAGCAAAACATCAATGTCTACAACGGCACCGGCGAGATGCGGTTTGTCAATAATGGTCACAGGGTCTCGCTGAACGCGGACGGATCGGTTCGTCTCACCGGAATCGGAACCACGGCGAGTGCGGCAAACGCTTTTCTGGACAGCGGCGACGGCAACAACCTGCTTCGGTCGACGTCCAGCCTGAAATACAAACGCGATATCGAGCCGGTGGAACCGGCCCGCGCCGAGGCGCTGATGGCGGTCGACCCGATCTGGTACCGGTCGAAGGCGAAGGCCGACAATCCCAACTGGTCCTGGTACGGATTCGCTGCCGAAGATGTTGCCAATGTCGACCCGCGGATGGTGCATTGGGGTTTCGGCGAGGACGACTACGAGGCCGTCGAGACCGAGGTGCCTTTCGACAAGCTGGGGCCGGACGGCGAGCCGGTTCTCGACGCGGCCGGCAAGCCGGAACAGGTTTCAGAAAAGCAGCTCGAATACCGACTGAAGGATGACGCCAAGCCGTCCCCGCAGGGCGTTTCCTATGAGCGGTTCGTGGTGCACCACCATATTGTGATCAAAAGGCTCCTGGAGCGTATTTCGGCGCTTGAGGGCAATGCAAAGAGAGGGTCGGCGCGCCCCTAAAACCGATAGGGTTTCAAAAAGTCGCTCCGCAGGCATTCGAAAATGCGGTTCGCCGTATCAGACCAGTTCTTGGGAAAGGCCCAGACATCGAGATAGTGGATTCGCACCGGATGCACCGTCCGCTGCAGGTGGGTGTAGCCCGACAAATCACGCAAAACACTGCCGACGCTGGAATCCGCAACTACCATCGGCAACCCGTGATTGTCGAAAAGGACGACCGCATAACCTAGCCTGTCGAGTTTGGAAAAGACTTCGGGCCAAGGGTTTGGCACTCCTTCGAGGATGGCATTCGTGTCACACTCAAAGAATAGAGGACAATCGAAAGTCTCAATTGCCTCATCGATTAGGTATCCATCCATGCCATCGGTGTCGGTTTTAAAAAGAACTACATCGCTCCCACGCTGTTCTATTGTCTGTTTAATGTCGCCCAGCGATACGAACGATAGGCTGTCGTCGCGGGGCGAATCGGACGCATTTGCGACCGACATAGCGCCGGTTCCAGTCCCACCCTCATACAGAAATTCAAGACTTTCCAATGCTTTAGCGCGAACAAACGCCTCTATAAGAGAGACTTGATCCCCGAAATGCCGCTTGTTGGCATTAAAATACGAGAGGAACTCCGGATTTCCCTCCACGCACAAGATTGGGTTTCCGCAGACCGTAGCGAAGGCGGCAGCGGTATCGCCAACATTCGCTCCGATATCCACGATGGTGCCGTTCGGCTGCTCGGACGCGACAAACTCGGCAATGATTCCGAAGGTGCGGTCGTATAGCGAATTGACCGCGTGAATCGCGGAAATCCGGTGGTCATCGGGCACATCGAGTATGAACTTCCCGAAAGGATAGCGCTTCAATGTAGTAGTGCCCTACTTGTTTCTTTCAGATCAAATCTCGTATCCAAGAGCCCTCACACGTTCTCCGTGGTAGCGATCGAATTTTTTGATCAGGTTTTCTGGAAGCATCTCCCTGTAATTCCCCGCCTTCTGCTTCCAGAAAAATTTGCCGTTGATCTTCGTGTTTTCTCCTGCCGAGATCATGGCCCTTTCCATCTCTTCTCTGCCAACCCCTAAAAGACTCCGCACCTCTTCAAGAGCATCTACTCCTTGGGATAGAATGTCCTCATATTTCAACGCCACAATCCGTACGTCCCTCCCTCTCTGCTTTACCGTGGGGCTACTCGTCCAGTTTTCAACATTCTGGAACCAATTGCTCGCAGCGACAAAGCTCGGCTGCACAGTTCCATATAAAATAAAGGCATCAAGGAACAACTCGATGTCGCCATTGGCAATAGTTTCCTCAACGGAGGTAAAACCAATATTTCCAAGAATCGCTTCATTTTTTCCACCAACCTCCCTCCTTAGGAAGTTGACATATGAAAGGAACACATCGAGCGGGTGTCGATATATATATATAATTGCAACATGATCTATTTCTTTTCTATGATTTACATTAACAATGCTGGCCGTGTGCGATTTATAAAATTTAACTTTTTGTCCATCGCGGATTCTACAATTTTCAGCGTCAGTAATCGTACTTTGATGCAGATCGGGGATACTTGTAATCTTTTCGAAAAAAAGCGCGGATACAATATATCTTATCCACGTATTTCCCGACTTTGGAAAAGAATAAATTCCGATATACGGAGTGCTGCTGAAACTTCTTATCATTTCTCATTTGTCTGCGATTGACACATGCGTGCTTACAAAGCTCACTCAGCATCGTCAATAGCAGTGTTTTCGGCTACCGACAGGCCTCCGCACGGGAGTAGACCACCGCCCCGTTTTCTTCTATACGGACCACCCGAACATGGCCGCATCCCGCTTGCGGTGCAATCGGACACTTCCCTTGATCGGGCCTCTTCATGCATGATCACTCGCTGCGCGCGGACCTGTTGGACGGGCTGAAAATGTGGCGGCTGTGGACGGCGTTCGGCTACGAGGATCTGCGCCACCAGTATCGGCGCACCACGCTCGGTCTGGCCTGGATCGCCATTTCGTTTGGCGCATTCACCTTCGTCTACATGCTGTTCTTCGGAGGCTTGAACCCATCGCACAGCAACGCGGAATTCGCAACGTGGGTCGCCGCCGGGTTCGTCAGCTGGCAGTTCATCACCCATGCGATCACGATGGGCGCGAACGTCTTCATTTCATCGGAAGGGTGGATCAAGGGCATCAAGCTGCCGCTTTCGGTGCATGTCTACACGACGCTTTGGCGGATCATGATCCAGG
Source organism: Oricola sp. (assembly GCF_965230365.1). GTDB lineage: Bacteria > Pseudomonadota > Alphaproteobacteria > Rhizobiales > Rhizobiaceae > Oricola. The sequence goes on from NZ_OZ246003.1 coordinate 3,488,422, forward strand.
ACGGGCTGAGCCTGCTCATCGCCTATGTCCTGATCCTGGCGTTCGGCGCCTATTCGGTTCCGGGGCTTTTCCTCGCCCTGCTCGCCTATCCGCTCTTGCTCATGCTCGCGGTTCCCGTGCAGATCGTGCTCGGACTGATCTGTGCGAGGATGCGGGATCTGCAGCAGTTCATCGGCACGGTCATGCGGTTGATGTTCTTCGTCACGCCGATCATCTGGACACCGGTGCCGGGCACGATCAGGCAGACCGCCGCGGACTTTAATCCGTTCAGCCACTTGGTGGCCTTGTTTCGCGACCCGATCCTCTACGGGACCATGCCTGTCGAAGGTCTAGTCACCTGGGCCGTGCTCATGGTCGCGTTCTGGACAATCGCCGCGATCTCTTTCCGGGCGATGCGCCCGCACCTCGCCTATTGGTTATGACATGGCGCGCGTTTCGGTTCACCAGCTCGGCATCGACTTTCCGATCATGACCCGCGGCATCGGCGCCGCGCGCGGCCTCAACGCGCCCGCGCGCGACGACAGGATCGTCGCCAACGAGCGCGGGCGGCCTGTCTTCAGGGCGCTTGACGATGTAAGCTTCAAGGTGAACGCGGGCGACCGGCTCGCGCTGGTGGGTCCGAACGGGGCCGGCAAGTCGACCTTGTTGCTCGCGCTGGCCGGCATCTATGCGCCCACCGCCGGCACGATCGCCGTCGACGGAAGGCTTGAGGCGCTGTTCAATCCGCGGCTCGGTTTCAAGCCGGAGGCGACGGGGCGCCGCAACGTCATTCTGCGCGGGCTCGTCCAGGGGTGGAGCCGCGCCAAGATTGAGCAGGCGGTCGACGACATTGTCGATTTTGCCGAACTCGGCTCGCTGATCGACATGCCGCTTCGCTCCTATTCCCAGGGCATGGCCGCGCGGCTGGCCTTTGCCACGTCGACCGCATTCGCGCCCGATATCCTGCTGATGGACGAGTGGATCGGCGCCGGCGACAAATCGTTTCAGGCCAAGGCGGCCGACCGGATGAAATCGTTTATCGACAAGACCGGCATCGTGATCATCGCCTCGCACAATGACGGCATCCTGCGGCGGCTGTGCAACAAGGCGATTCGCCTCAAAAAAGGTCACGTGGCCGAATATGGCCCGATCGACAATGTCATCCCGCAGACCGGGAACGTGGGCAAACAGGCATAGACCGCGCCAGGGGCGTATCGAGCGGTCTTCCCGGTTATCGGAATAGGCGCCAATAGACCCGCCTGGCAAAGCGGTACACCCGCCTGGCGAACCGATACGCCATGCCCAGCCCGGGGATCGCGCGGAGCCTGAGCCGTATCGCCTCGCCGAGGGACAAGGCCGACAATTCGTAGCCCAGCAGCCCCCGGCGATGGAGCCTTAGCAGCTTGTGAAGGAACCGCCCGAAATCGCGGCGGCCATATTGGGCGATTTGCAGATAGGCGTCCGCGAACTCCCTCTCACGATCGGACAGATCAGCCTGCGGTGCGGCGTGGATCAGGAAGGGGATTGTCTTCGAATCTTCCGCCCACCTCTGCGCTCCGTTGATGGAAGACCGGTAGGCCTGCTCTCCGAGACGGCTGGCCAGCTCCGGTGTCAGGCGGATGCGCCTGTCGCTACCATCGTCTACACGGCAGATGCGTCCGACATCATCGTCTTCTTCGCTGACCAGCAACGGCGGATTGCCGTAATCGATCAGAAGCCCGTTTACCTTGTGGACAATGTATTCGTTGGCGGTCGGCTCATCATGGGCGATCACGCACATGCCGCGCGCCATAGCCTCCAGCATCGCCATGCCGATGCCCTCGGATCTGCGTGGGCAGACATAGACATTCGCCTGCCCAAGGGCATCGAGATAGTCGGAACCGTCTTCGGAAAACGGGGTCACCGTGCACAGGCTGTCGGGACGCCAGTCTTCAGGAGCTCCGAAATCGGGAGCATTGTGGATGTGGAGCGAAGATACAACATTGCCGAGCAGCTTTCGCGCCCACACGTAATCCAACCCCTCCTCGGGCAGCCTCTGCCAGAAGAACCCCCTGAGCTCATTGAACTTCGCGCGCGGTACATTCTCGTGGCGATTGCCGAAGTACTGGAAATAGAAGCTTTCCACGCCAAGCTTCTTCAGCCTGTCATGCAGCTTCTTCGAGAAACTGATGAAGCGGGCCTGGCGCATCGCCAGCCAGTACCAGTCGGGCGCGTATGCGACACTGTCGTACATGGGTATGCATATCACGCGCTTGCCGCGCATCAGGAGATAGGGAGCGCAAACCTCTGTCTGCCAGCACACAATGATATCATAGTCGGAATCCCCGATCTCCTGCATGATGGCGCGCGGGTCATCCTCCACATAGAAGGTGTGTACTTCGAACTCGTCGCCCAGCATCTCCGCAAAAAAGTGGCTGGAGCGCGTTTTACGGTGAAAAGGATGGTCCAGAAAGGCGATCTTTGTCTTGCTCACGGATTGAACTCCTTGAGCACAGAGGCCAGTCCGTTCTCGAAATCGGCTGCGTAGGCGGCCCTCGCCTTTGCCACCATCGCCTCCACTTCGCTCTTTGGCATTTCCGCGAGTTTCCTGATCTGTTGCGCGAATTCTACTTCCCGCTCCGCCAGGAGACCATTCCCGTAGCGGAGTGCGAGATCGGAAAAACCCAAACCCCTCGAACAGACCATAGGCCGGCCTATCGCGATGCCTTCCTGGTAAACCGCGGAGCCACGCAGGGCATAGGTATTGCCATCATAAGGCAAGACCAAAATATCGGCCTGACGATAGGCGTCGTCGATTTCCGGCTGGCTCAGACGGGCGGGGCGCAGAAGCATGCCTGGTATGTTGCGCAATACATCGAAATAGCGCGCGCGATAGCTATCGTCGGTGACGCGCATACCCTGGACATCGAATCGATAGGCATTGGGAACCGCGTCGGACAACAGGGACGAGATGATCCCGACGAACCTATAGATACCCTTGTCCTCTCGAGCCTGGCCAGGCGAAGTAACGGTCTTGGGCTGTCCCCAATTGAGCGGTTCGAATTCGTTGGCCAACGGATAAGGCAGATAGGTAACCGGAGTGTTCAAAAGGCGTTCAAGATAGGTCTTGTATGTCAGTGTTTCGGCCGAAACCGAGACCCGGATGCCGGCCTTGATTGCCCTGCGAATGTAACGGAGGAGCTCCGGGCGTGCGGGGCGCCGGGAATAGCGTGCGTTCTCCGACACGCCAATCATGCGAAGATGCACGCGCGGTCGTTCGGACACGGGCAATCGCAGCAGCACCTCGAGCAGCGTCATCGCCCCGTAGAAATCGACGCTTGGCATAAAGATGCTGTCGGCATCCGTCATTTTGAACTGCTTGAGCGTACGCCGCCAATCCCGAAGGGTTCTGGAGCGCACGATGTCGAAGCGGAAGATTTCCGAGACCCCGGTATAGAATGCCCGCCTTGGAAGCGGCTGGGAGGCAAGCGAGAGCAACCTTTCAGGGAGAGATTTGCGCTTGCTCTTCTCCGGTTTCCTTTTCGGCGCCCGCGCCACTGTGCCGTCATATGGATATGACAGCACCCGCCTCACATGCTCGCCTTGCTCGGCATAGTCGGGCAGATCCCGACATGCCAAACACTCCGTCTCCGAAAAATGTGCCTTGAGCGCATCTCGAAACAGAATCAGCGCATTCAGATTGTGCCCATAGGGAAGAATGCACATATGATCGACAAGAAATAACCTGGCTTTACTTGTCAAATCTCACATGCTCCCCATTGCATTCTCGGGATCATAGCCACGCGATACGGAACGATTGGCCTACGAGTTATCACCGCCATCCGGGCGCCGGTTACGGACGTTTCAGGCGGCGTTTCTCCGCACCTGCTGCTCGATCCACATATAGGTCCTTTCGAGACCGGCCCGGAGGGGCTCGGAGGGACGCCAGCCGAGCTTGCTCTCGATCAGCCGGTTGTCCGAGTTTCGGCCACGCACCCCGGTGGGACCGGGGATGTGGTTCTTGTGAATTGTCTTGCCCGCGATTCCGGAGACGTAGTCGACAAGCTGATTGATGGTGACCATCTCGTCGGATCCGATGTTGACCGGCCCCTCGAAATCCGAGCGAGTCAATCGGATGGTGCCTTCGAGGCATTCGTCGATGTAGAGAAACGAGCGGGTCTGCTCGCCGTCACCCCAGATTTCGATCTCGCCATTGTCGCGCGCCAGGGCAATCTTGCGGCAAATGGCGGCGGGCGCCTTTTCCTTGCCACCCTGCCATGTGCCTTCAGGGCCGAAGATATTGTGATAGCGGGCCACCCGATTGGTCATGCCGAAATTGCGGTTGTAGGCGAGGAACAGCCGTTCGGAAAACAGCTTCTCCCAGCCATACTCACTGTCGGGCGCTGCCGGATAGGCAGAGCTTTCTTCCAGATTGGGATTGTCCGGATCGAGCTGGTTGTATTCCGGATACATGCAAGCAGACGACGAATAAAACACCCGCTTGATACTGCGCTTATGCGCACGGTCGGCTATGTTCAGATTGATCGTCGCGGAGTTGTGCATAATTTCCGCATCGTGCTCGCCTGTGAATATGTAGCCGGCACCGCCCATATCCGCAGCCAACTGATAGACCTCGTCGAACCGGCGATCAATTATCCGATCGCAAACGGACTGCTCACGCAGATCCCCGATGACGAAGTCATCGGCAGCGCTTTCGGAGAATTCCGGGAACTTCAGGTCCACACCCCGGACCCAGAAGCCCTCTGCCTTGAGCCGCTTCACAAGATGGCTGCCAATGAAGCCGCCGGCCCCCAAAACAATCGCTGTTTTTGTCATCTGGTTTATCAATATCCAAGTCTGCTTTGCACGTACCGAACCGAGGGTATGCTTCCCTTTAGGAATGTTTCTGATATCGGCGTCTTTCGCCGCTGGACGCCATCCGCCGTTACACTCTCCCGAGACTCTCTTCAAGCTCGACAGTGCCGTCTTCAGTGAATTTAGCAAACCTGATTTCGGCACCTTCCTCCAGTACCAACAGCCCAGCACTGCGGAGATCGATCCAACGACAGTTGCCCGCGCCAACGAGGCGATCTGCACGCCGGATAATTTCCGGGTATCCAGCCAAAAACCACCGTAGTCGCCATTACCCGGGAGGGTACGCTCACGGCTTCAAAGGGCCCGATAGATCTCGGCATAGTGCTGCGCCATTCTCTCGATCGAGAATGTGCTTTCGAACCGCTCGCGCGCCCTCGCGCCAAACTCCTTCGCCTCGTCGGGGGCGTTCAGCAGGCGCATCATCGCTAAACCGATAGCCTCAGGATTCTTCGCAGGGATCACCAACCCGGTTTCTCCATGCAGATTGATGAAGCTCGTTCCTGTGCCGATTTCGCAGGTGATCATGGGTTTTCCCATCATAGCAGCTTCCACCAAAGATATCCCATAGGCTTCCGACCGCAGATGCGACGGGAACACAAAGCCGTCGCATAGAGACAGCAGCGCGTATTTGTCCAGCTCGTCGAGTCGGCCCAAAAAATGTACGTTTGTGCAAGCGCTTGAACCGGCCAGTTTACTCAGCCGCTGTGCTTCAGGGCCAGTGCCAACGATCGCAATGTCCGCATCGACATGCCTGGCCGCTGCAACCAGATACTCCAACCCCTTGTAATACCGTAGCATTCCGGTGAATATAAAAAGCCTGCGTGGAAATCGCTTTCGCCACCGCCCGACGATGTCCGCATCGCCCGCGCTAGCAGAAACATCCGCGATCCCAGGCGGAATAACGACAACCTTTTCGGCGTAGCGCTGTAGGGTTTTGCTTGTGGAGACATAGTTCGGTGACGTAGCGACGATCCGCTCCGCACCCCCGAGAAATCTCGCCATCAGAGGACTATAAAGCCTCTCAAGATAACGCTGGCGCACGATATCCGAATGATAGGTCACCACGTATTTCCGGGAGGGATTCACCATGAGATGTCCCAAATCCATGAATGGCCACGGAAAGTGATAGTTGATGACGTCATGCATCGCCGCCTGCTGTTTGAGCAATCGCAAGAAGTCTCGGGAAAATCCGGTGGACGCGACTTCAAAATCGCGTTTCGCGGTCAAGGCGCGATGACCGTCGGCCCGTCCTTCTACATCGGTCCGCTCGCCCAATGACAGGACCGTTGATTCCACGCCGAGTGCGGCAGTACCCACCACAATCGAATTGATCACGCGCTCAATGCCGCCATAGGTTTCCGGCATGTAGGTCTTGAAAACGTGCAAAACTCTCATCTCCAACCGCCGGCATCGATCCCGATTGAGCGAACGCGCTGCGCGTACAAGCACGGTTGCAGATACGTCGAATTTGCATCGCTTGCTGTTAACTGTCGCGGAAAGCTGTTAGCAACCGCCTCGCGACAGGTCGCACGACAAGGGCATTTCTCCGCCAAGTATATGTTCTTAGGCGCTTTTGCAGAGTATTCATGAATGGGGTTCATAGTATGAGAATCGTTGTCGTAGGTATGGGCTATGTCGGCCTTTCCAACGCAGTCCTGCTCGCGCAGAACAACGAAGTTGTCGGTATCGATATTTCGAGCGAGCGAGTAACCCTCTTGAACGCCCGCAAGAGCCCGATACAAGACAGCGACATCGAGCGTTACCTGGAAACGCGTGACCTCCTCTTCTCGGCGAGTACAGACCTCTCGGCTGCGAGTCGCGATGCTGACTTCGTGATCGTCGCAACACCGACCGACTACAACCCTCAGACAAATTTTTTTGACACGTCTAGCGTGGAAGGTGTGATCCAATCGGTCGCCGCAGTTAACAAGCATGTTCCTATCGTGATCAAATCGACAATACCTGTTGGATTTGTGCACAACCTTCGTAGTGAACTGGCAACCGATCAGGTTTTCTTCAGCCCGGAGTTCCTGCGTGAAGGACGGGCACTCCATGACAATTTGCATCCAAGCCGGATTGTCGTCGGCGAACGTTCGGAGCGCGCACAGCGCTTCGCCGACCTGCTTGTCGAAGGCGCATTGAAAAAGGACGTACCGATACTCCTGACCGAGCCTTCCGAAGCCGAAGCGATCAAGCTGTTCGCAAACACGTTTCTCGCGATGCGAATTGCGTTCTTCAATGAACTCGACAGCTATGCGCTGAAATACGGCCTCGATTCGCGAACCATAATCGATGGAGTGAGCCACGACCCCCGGATCGGCCATTTCTACAACAATCCATCATTCGGCTATGGCGGCTACTGCCTGCCCAAGGACACCAAGCAACTCCTGGCCAACTACTCTGAAGTCCCGCAGAACCTGATTCAGGCAATCGTCGACGCCAATCGAACCCGCAAGGATTTCCTGGCCGACCAGATCCTGGCGAAAAACCCGCGGGTGGTCGGTATTCACAGGCTCGTCATGAAAGCCGGCTCGGACAACTTCCGCCAGTCTTCCGTGCAAGGGATCATGAAGCGCCTCAAGGCGAAGGGCCTGGATGTGATCGTTTACGAACCGGCCCTGGAAGAAGACACGTTCTTCTCCTCACGCGTGTTGCGCGACCTCGACACCTTCAAATCGGAATCGGAAGTTATCGTCGCCAACCGCATCACACCAGAATTGGAAGATGTGGCCGGAAAGGTTTTTACCCGCGACCTGTTCGGTTCCGACTGACATCGCCGTCCCGACCTCCCGCTTGCCCTTCAATGTTCCGGTCAATGCGGGCCGTTGACCGGCGTTCGAGACTATTCCTCGCGAAATGCGCGGCTGAAGGAGTCGGTCAAGGGTTTGACGAGGTACTCCAAGAACGTCCGTTCTCCGGTGGAAACATATACCTCAACCGGCATGCCGGGATAGATCTGCTCACGATCCAGGTTGGCGGGAAGCTCCTCGGTGATCCGCAATCGCGCCATGTAGTAAGGTTGTTGCGTCGATTGGTCGACGAGACGGTCGGGCGAAATGAACGCGATTTCTCCCGGCACCTGGGGCGTGACGCGCGAATTGAGCGCGACAAAGCGCATATCTGCGGTCTGGCCGACCCGTACTGCATCGATATCCGATGGCTTCAGGCGCGCCTCGATGATCAGGTCGGAGCTTGTCGGCAGAAGATCGGCGAGTTCATCGCCAGGGCGTACGACCGATCCGATCGTGTTTTTGTGGACCGCTATGATGATTCCGTCGGACGGTGCGCGCACCGTCACCCGATCCAATACGTCGCGGGCGCTTTCGAGTTGCCCTTCCAGGTCGCCGACAGCAGCAGTCACCTCATTCAGTTCTCCAAGAGCAGTTTCGACCCACTCCGTATCCTGCCGGACGAGTTGCTCCTCGGCCTGGGCGATCGCCAATCGTGTCTGTTCAATCTGCGCGGTCATGGCGCCGATTTGCCCCACCAGCTCCGCCTGTGTTCGCAGCAAGGCGGTGTACTCGGAGCGATTGGTCAAGCCTTGGTCGAGCAGCCGTTTCTTGCGCTCGGTCTCGTCGTCTACGACAGCCAGTTGCGCTTGCAGCGCCTCCAGTTGGCTGCGGTACCCGACAATCGCTTTTTGCGAAGCATCGGCGCGTTTGGTGAGGATCGCGACCTCCGAGGTGTAGCGCGAAAGCCGCGCGGCATATTCCGCGCGCTGGTCGCTGAGCGCCGCGGTCAGTCCCAGGCGCTCCGCCTCGGCTGCAAACGGCGCATTGAACACAGTCTCGGCTGCACGGTCGCGCTGTGCCTCCAAACGAAACTGCCGGGCTTTAAGATATACCCAGCGCGCAGATAGCGACTCGACAGTCGCACGCGCCTGGGTCGCGTCGATCTCGAACATCGCATCGCCTCGCCGAACGCGATCACCCTCCTCGACGTGGAGCGCCTTGATGATGCCGCCTTCCAGATGCTGCACGACCTGGTTGCGGCCTGCGGCAGCAACCACACCGTCAGCGATAGCCGCTCCCGACAATGGTGCGGTCGACGCCCAGACACCGAAAATCACGGCAAAGACGAAGAGCGCCGCATAGCCGACAAAGAGCACGCTGCCGGTACCAGTCTTCACCTCGCCGGCCCAATCGCCAGCCTGAGGCGAAGCCGGTTCTACGGGAACGAAGGCGGTAACATCCGTCATGCTGTCTCTCCACCCGAACGCGGCTTCATGCCCGGACCGAACGCGGCGAATGGCGATCTTTCCTCGCGCGTGCCGCTGTCGGCTGCTGCACCGCCACCGGCATTCGACCGCACGAGCTTGATCGCTGACTTGTCAGCAGGACCCCGGCCCGCCGCCGGATCGGCGCTCACCCTGTGGCGGGCAAGCACCGCGTCGCGCGGCCCGAAATCCTCAATCATCCCCTCGCGCAGCAAGAGGATGCTGTCGACCTTGCCGATGATCGACATACGCTGTGTGATGATCACGACTGTCGCTCCGGTGGCGCGGGCATTGTCGATCGCCGCCTCCAGCGCCGCTTCGCCTTCCCCGTCCAGATTGGAATTCGGCTCATCGAGCACGATCAGACGTGGGGTGCCGTAGAAGGCGCGGGCAAGGCCGATCCGCTGGCGTTGACCGCCGGAAAGCGTCATCCCGCCGGGTCCGATCAACGTGTCGTAGCCATGCGGCATGGTCTGAATCAAGGAATGCACGCAGGCGCGCTCGGCCGCGTCGATGATGTCGGACGCACTTGCCGAAGGATCGAAACGCGCAATGTTCTTGGCGATCGACGCTGGCGGTATGTCGACGTCCTGGGGCAAGTAGCCGATATGGCGCCCGAGCCGAACCGGATCCCAATTGCGGATGTCGGTTCCATCGATGCGCACCACCCCCCCACTGGGATCGACCGCGCCGACCAGGAGCCTGGCCAGTGTCGACTTTCCGGCGCCACTCGAGCCGATCAACGCAACGACGCTGCCAGCGGGGATTTCGAATGATATGCGCTTGATGACAGGATCGGCGCCGCGCCGGGATTGAGGCGGGAAGTAGACGATGTCCTCGCAAGCGATGTCACCGATCGGTTCCGGCATGTCGGTGTACCCGCGGTCGCGCGGCAGCTGCCCGGTCGCATCGGAGAAACGCTTCCAGGCAGCGCGAACTTCGACGAACTGGCGCCAACCACCGATAACTTGATCCATCGGCTGCAATCCCCGGCCCGAGATCAGCGACGCGGCAAATATCATGCTTGCCGTCATCTGGCCGTCCAGAACCAGCCATGCGCCAACGCCGAGTACCGCTATCTGCAGGCCCATCCTCAGAAAACGGGAAATGCCGGTGAATATCGCGTTGGTGCGCGCGATCGCGTCGGTGGCGGTGAGCGCGGGAACATGCGAACGCGCCCATTCCCCCAGCGCATTGTCGATCATGCCCATCGACCGCAGTGTTTCCGAACTACGCACGAACGATTGCGCAACAACCGATTCCGTGAGGAAGAGGTTGGATGCCGCACGGTTGCCGCCAGCCGTCATCATCTGGTTGAGAATGGCAATCACCGTCATCGCAACGGCACCGGCTGCGGTCAGCCAGAACAGGTAGGGATGCACAACCCAGAGCAAGGCGATGAACAGAGGCGCGAAGGGCAGATCGAAAAGCGCAAAGACGCTCCGCGATCCGATAAACGCCCGCACTGACGCAAGATCGCGCATCGGCTGGATGTCCCCAAGGCCGGCCCGCTGCGACAGCATCGCCGCCTGCATGGCGCGTTGGCTGTTTTCGACATCGAATCCGGCCGCGACCCGACCGGCAACAACCATCCGCACCATTTCGAGGATACCGAGAAGCAGCAGTGCGCCAACAGCGAATGCGGACAGATAGACAAGCGTGTCGGCGCTCGATGACGGCAGCACGCGGTCATAGACCTGAAGCAGAAACAAGGGCGTGGTCAGCAACAGCACGTTCACGCACAGCGAGAACACGCCGATCTGCAGTATGGCCCGTCGAAACTTCGCCTTGCCGGGCAGCATTCCTATTCCCCGAACAATCATCTCAGATTGCGGGCAACATACGCACAAACCGCCTGTAATTACGTTAATGAGCGAATCCGGCCGGATTCCCAATATCCCACCGATGAAACGCGCTTCGGCGTTTCAGATATGCAGCCGCGCCAAGTCTTAGCTTCCGCGATAGGTCGAATAGCTCCAGGGCGATACGAGCAGCGGCACATGGTAACCCGCTGACGCGTCGGCTATTGCGAACCTGACCGGCACAACGCCGAGAAATGGGACGCCGTCGGGCGTATCCCCACGGGCGGCGAAATAAGGCGCTACCTCAAAGCGGATTTCGTAGGTTCCAGTTGCTATTTCATCCGCGCCAAGCAGCGGTTCGTCGGTTCGGCCGTCGCTGTTGGTGACCGCGTTCTTGACCGTCGTCAGTTCGCCGTCATCTGAGACCTTGGAGAGGGTCAGGCGCATGCCAACGGCCGGACAACCATTGGCCGTATCGAGCACGTGGGTTGAGAGTTTCGCGGCCAAGTCAGTCTCCAATCAGATCGTTGAGGCGGAAGCTGCCGATCCTGGCAATCTGCGCCAGTGCTTCGGTCTTTTCTGCCTGCGGGATGTTGGCCAATCTCGTCTCGAATGCCTTCAGGATCGAATGCTTGTCATGCCCGCGCACGGCAAGAATGAATGGAATATCGAAGCGCTCTTTGTAGGCATCGTTCAGTTCGTGAAAACGGGCATATTCGCCGGCCGTCAGCCGGTCGAGACCCGCTCCGCTCTGCTCTGAAGTCGATTCACGGGTCAATTCGCCGGCCAGCGCGGCCTTACCGGCAAGATCGGGATGGGCGCGGATCAGCGCCAGTTGCGGCTCGTCACCGGCCGCATCGATCGCGGCGACCATCGCGCCATGCAAAGCTTCCACCGAAGCGAAAGGGCGTTGTCCGACGACCGCCTCCGCGACCCAAGGCGAATGCTCGAAGATCCCGCCCAGATGGTCGACGAACACCGAGGCCGGGCACGAATTAAGATCGCTCAGCGAGATATTCATCAGCTTTCCGCGCTCCTGGAACGGATGTCGAGGATGGCGGCGAGGATGTTCTCCGGCGTTGCCGGCGCACGCAGGTCGGGCGACAAGCCCGGCCGACCGCAGGACGCAATCGCATCCCTGATCGCGAGCCAGACGGAAACCGCCAGCATCAGCGGCGGTTCGCCGACCGCCTTGGACCGGAAGACTGTTTCTTCTGCGTTTGGTGCATTTTCCAGGATGGCGACGTTGAACTCGCGCGGCACGTCGCGCGAGCCAGGGATCTTGTAGGTCGACGGGCCGACGGTACGCAGCTGTCCACGCTTGTCCCACCACAATTCCTCGCAGGTCAGCCAGCCCATGCCCTGAACGAAAGCACCTTCGATCTGGCCCAGATCGATCGCCGGATTGAGCGATGCGCCGCAGTCCTGCAGCAAATCGGCGCGCAGGCAGCGGCTTTCGCCGGTCAGCGTGTCGACCGCCACTTCGGCCACCGCCGCGCCATAGGTGTAATAGAAGAACGGCCTGCCCTTCAGGGTCTTCACGTCCCAATGGATCTTTGGCGTGGCGTAGTAGCCCGCCTCGGAGAGCTGGACACGGGCCGCCCACGAAAGCTTCGCCAGTTCGCCGAAACTCACCGAGCGATTGCCGGCGTGTACCCGCCCCTCGCGAAAAACGATCTCATCGGCGGACACGTCGAAATGATCCGCCGCAATGTGCGTCATGCGCCCCTTGATGGCATTGGCGGCGTTGAAGGCCGCCATGCCGTTGATATCGGAGCCGGTCGACGCCGCCGTTGCGCTTGTATTCGGTACCTTGCCGGTCGCGGTAGCCGTGATCTTGACAGTCGAGATATCGACCTGGAACACCTCGGCCACCACCTGCGCGACCTTCATGAACAGCCCCTGCCCCATCTCGGTGCCGCCATGATTGAGATGGATCGACCCGTCCTGGTAGACGTGAACGAGCGCGCCCGCCTGATTGAGCGCGGTCAGGTTGAACGAGATGCCGAACTTGACCGGCATCATCGCAAGACCGCGCCGCAGCACGGGATCAGAGGCGTTGTGCGCGTCAATTTCGGCACGCCGCCGCGCCCATTGCGACGTTGCCAAGACGGTTTCCGTCACCTCGACAAGACGGTTCTGCTCGACCGGCTGGCCGTAGGGCGTCTCCTCGCCGGTCTGCGGTCCGTAATAATTGATCGCACGCACACGGTTCGGGTCGAGTTGCAACTCGCGCGCGATCTGGTCGACGATCGTTTCTATCGCGACGATCCCCTGCGGACCGCCGAAACCGCGGAAGGCGGTGTTGGATACGGTGTTCGTCTTGCAAGCGTGGCCGACAAAGCGCGCGGCCGGAATGAAGTATGAGTTGTCGCTGTGCGTCAGCGTGCGGGTGATCACCGGACCAGTGAGATCGGGTGTATTGCCGGCGCGGGCGAGATACTCGATGTCGAGCGCCTCGATCCGACCTTCTTCGGTGACACCGGCCTTCCAGCTCGCGACCATGTCATGGCGCTTGCCCGTCGCATGCATGTCGACCGAGCGCTTGAGGCGAAGCTTCACCGGCCGGCCGGATTTCCGTGCCAGCAAGGCGGCAGCGGCCGCGATGATCGTCGGCTGGCTTTCCTTGCCACCAAAACCACCACCCATGCGACGTACAAACACGTCGATTCCCGCGGCGTAGCCGCCGAGCACGTGAGCAACATGGTGCTGAACTTCGCTCGGATGCTGGGTGGATGAGTGGATCGTCATATCGCCGTCCTCACCGGGTACGGCGTAGGCGATATGGGTTTCGAGATAAAAATGATCCTGACCACCGATATCGAGGCGGCCTTCGATCAGGCGCGGAGCCTGCGCCAGCCCGGCAGCGCAATCGCCAACCGCAACCACCTGTTCGGGGATCACATATTGACCGGCGCTATGCGCTTCCTCGACATCGAGGACCGGGTTTGTTTCTTCGATCTGAAGCCCAACGGCGCGCGCCGCCTTGGTTGCGGTTTCAAGGTCTTCTGCGGCGACCGCGCCGACCGGCTGACCAAGGTAATCAACCACATCGGCCGCAAACAGCGGTTCGCCAGGCATGATCGGGCCGATTTCGTTTGCGCCGGGAATATCCGCAGCGGCAACGAATGCAGCGACGCCGGGCATCGCGAGTGCCGCAACCGGATCGACCGACCGCAGCCTTCCGCATGCCACCGGCGACATGACCAGCGCGGCGTGAAGCGTTCCCGGCAGTTCCGGCATGTCGTCGATATAGCTCGCCTCGCCGGTCACATGCTTTAGCGCGCTGTCATGCGCCAAGCCCTTGCCGACCGTGGTGCGCTGAACCGATTTCACATCGATGCTCATAGCGCCATCACCTCCACGGTTTCGCCACTCAGGTCGCGCTCAAGGCGGGCCAGCAGCGCGGCGGCCGTCGTCATGCGGTAACCGGCGCTGCCGCGCCAATCCGACAAGGGCGTGAAGTCTTCCTTGAGCACCTCTGCCGCCGCCTGCATGGTTTCCGGCGAGAGGCCGGCGCCCCGCAACCTGTTCTCGGAAGTTGTCGCGCGTTTGGGAATCGCGGCCATGCCGCCATATGCCAGGCGGCAATCGGCGATCGCCCGACCGTCGAGGCGTAGCCAGAAGGCGCCGCAAACCGTCGAGATATCCTGATCGTATCGTTTGGAGAGCTTGTAGACCCGAAATGCGCAGTCCGGCGCAGCCCTTGGCACATCGACAGACACAATCACCTCGTCGGGCCGCAGTGCGGTCTTGCGGTAATCGAGAAAGAAGTCCTCCAACGGCAGGGTCCGGGCGCCGCCGACGCGGGATGCCAGCGTAATCGAAGCGCCGAGAGCGATCAGGGCGGGCGGTCCGTCGCCGATCGGGCTCGCGGTACCGATATTGCCGCCGATCGTTCCCATCGAGCGGATCTGCGTTGACCCGAAACGCCGGATCAGCGTCGCCAGGCTGGGATAATCGTCCGCTACGGCGGAAAGAACCTCTTCCCAGGTGGCGGCCGCCCCGAAAGTGAAGTGGTCAGCGTCCACGCAGACAGCGCGCATTTCCTCGACATGGGCGGTGGAAAGGATGCGATCCCAATCACCCTCATAGTCGGCGCGGGCAACGCCGAGATCGGTTCCGCCCGCGAGGATGACAGCATCCGGATGCTCGGCGCGAAGTGACAGCATCTCTTCCAGCGTCGCCGGCTGATGCAGAACCGATCCGCCGAACTCAACCGTATTGCTGCGATCCGGCAAGTCGGGCTTAGGGCGTACAGGCCTGTCGATTGCCGCGGCTCTGGCAGCCGCCTCGACGATCGGCCGGTAGCCGGTGCAGCGGCACAGATTGCCGGCCAGTGCGTCATGAACCGCGTCTTCGGGCGGGTCGTCTTCGCGGTCAAGCAGCCCCGTCAGCGCCATGACAATGCCCGGTGTGCAGAATCCGCACTGCGAGGAGCCGTTTTCTGCCATCGCCGCCTGCAATGCAGTCGGGTTGCCCGCGTCGCCCAGGCCCTCGATTGTCGTCAGCTCGGCTCCGTCGATCTGGGCTGCGGTCATGATACAGGCATTGGCGGCAAGCCGTGGCCCGTCGCCGCGACGCAGGAGCACGGTGCATGCGCCGCAATCGCCTTCCGCGCAACCTTCCTTGGTTCCCTTCAAACCGGCTTGCAGCCGGACCAGGTCGAGAACGGTCGTATCCGGCCGGACGGCGTGCTCCACCGTCTCGCCATTGAGCACAAATCGAATAGCCGCAGCCGGCTGGTCATGTTCAGTCATGTTACTCCGGGGTCTTATGACGCAGGTCCGCTTCCTCAATCCTGTAGCGGGCGTTTGAAAATTCTTTTTCCTCGAGATTGATCCCGGGACCGTCACGGTCGACCACAATAAAGTCGCTTGCCGCCTGCAATGCAAGCAGCGGATGATGCCAGACATTCCTCGCATAGTTGACGCCGATACCCGGCGGACAGAGGAATGCGCGCGGCGGTGCGGGTTTGCCGCCATCATCGAGGGAGACGACCGCGAGAAAGGGTCGCGACGACACCGGAAAGAACAACTGGCTGCCGAGCGGATGGCGCTCCATCATCGCAATCTCGATCGGCAGATCGAATGGTTGGCCGCGAAAGACACTGATGATCGCCCTCCCGCCGGACGCGCCGACATCGATCTCTGCAAGGTCGTGAAACCGCTGTGTAGTTCCACCATTGATCACGCGCAGCTCTGCGCCTGCGGTCTCGACCACGTCGCCAAACGGCGCGAATGCCTGCCTCGTCAACGGTTCGACCGGTAATGCCGTAACGTCCATGTCCGTCACCCGGAGGTCTGCGGCGGATACACCTGCCACCAGTGGCGGGCGATGTCGATGCGGCGCGTGACCCACGCATCCTCAAAGGTGCCCACATAGTCCAGGAACCGCGCCAATGCAGCGGCGCGCCCCGGACGTCCGACAAGCCGGCAGTGAAGCCCGACAGACAGCATCTTGGGCGCGCCGGCCCTGCCCTCGGCCAGAAGTACGTCGAAACTGTCCTTGAGGTAGGCATAGAACTGGTCACCGCTGTTGAAACCCTGCGGCGTCGCAAAGCGCATGTCGTTCACGTCGAGCGTATAAGGCACGATCAGGTGCGGCCCTTTCGGGCCGTCGACATAATATGGCAGTTCATCGGCATAGGAGTCGGCGGAGTAGACGAACCCACCCTCCTCCATCACGATCCGCAGCGTGTTGACTGACGGCTTGCCTTGATAAATCCCGAGCGGCCGCTCGCCCGCCACCTCGGTGTGCAAGCGGACGGCCTCTTGAATGTGCGCCCGCTCCGTTGCCTCGTCGAAATCATGATAGTCGAGCCAGCGCAGGCCGTGGCTGGCAATTTCCCAATCAGCCTCGCGCATCGCGGCCACCGCGTCGGGATTGCGCGCCATGGCGACGGTGACGCCATAAACGGTGACGGGCATGGCGCGTTCGGTAAACATGCGCCAAAGGCGCCAGAAACCGGCGCGCGAGCCATACTCATAGAGCGACTCCATGTTGAGATTGCGCTCGCCAGGCCAGGCATCGGCGCCCACTATCTCTGAAAGCAGCTTCTCGGAAGCAGGGTCACCGTCGAGAATGCAGCTTTCGCCGCCCTCCTCGTAATTGACGACAAACTGGACAGCGATCTTCGACCCGTCTGGCCACTGGGGGTCCGGCGCATCGCGGCCATATCCCATCAGATCGCGGGGGTAGTTCATACGTGCATACATAGGCGAAAACTGGCACGGCTTGTTCGCCCGCTGCAAGCCCGACCGACATGGCACAAGCGGAAAAAAAACGCGCGCCCGGGCTGCCTGCGCGAATATGGCGTTCAGATTCCGCAGAGGTAACCGCGCAGGTAATAATCTCGGGCAATTATTAGCTTCTTCCGCTATTCACACCGCAAAAATGATGGTTATCAATTTCATAATCAGTTTTTGTTAGCATAAGAGCGTCTCGGCAACCAATATCCACAATATAAATAGCGGGCGAATTGATGAAAACAAATGAATTTTACAATCCCGCTACGAGTATTTCCTTAGAAGGTTCCCTAAAGTCAGTCAGGGAATCGATAACCGCTCACGATATATTTAAGATTTTCAAACTTTTCAGCGCGGCAATAGGACTCCCCCACTTCATCGTGATTACTGGGAATGGCGCAGGGGTCAGGAATGAAAGCCGCAGTTATGTTCTGACGAATTTTCCGAACCCTGTTCTGAACTTCTGCATCGAGAATGACCTTTTCGGGGAATCACGCTTCTTTCAGCGCTTGCAAGACGGCGCGCTACCGCTTGCAGGCAGCATTTCGGAATATCTTGGCGACACTCCCGGCGAGACAGAAGCGCTAAAATATATCGTCGACAGCGGGATCGACAGCTTCACTTGCGTCCCCGTAAAGGGTCCGCATGATACCGAAGCACGTATCTTGTATGGCGGAAATCGCCCGCTGCCGGACCACGCAGAAATGGCGGAAATCGCCTATCTGTCAATGCATGCTTTCAACAAGCTTCAGTTTACGCTCGGCGAAGAGGTATCCGCAGAAAAAAACCCGTTGACCCCAAGGGAGACGGACTGTCTGAGACTGTCAGCCACCGGTCTCTCCGCGCGTGAGGTAGCCGCAGCTCTTGATATGGCGGTCCACACGGTGAACTATCACATCGCAAATGCCACGGTTAAGACGCGCGCAAAGAACAAGACCCATGCCGTCGCCGAGGCGATCAGGCATGGGTGGCTCAATCAGAAACGCAGTTCTGCCTAGAAGCGGTTCGCTTACGCCGAACCCTTCGACCGGCGCGCGAAGAGGCTCCAGATGGCGGGGACCAGCGCGGCCGCCAACGCGGCTTTGATGACATCCGAGATCATGAACGGCCCGACACCCCAGATCCATGCCTTCTCCACACCGTAAGCCGGATGGAAAGCGATCCAAAGCGCGCCGATCAGAATAATGATCGTTGTGCCGGCAAGGTTGAAGCCGAAAAGTGCGAACGGCTTCCTGGAGAAACCATGATCGGCCGCCCAACCGGTAATCGCGGCGGCGATGACGAAGCCAACGAGATAGCCTGTCGTCGCGCTGGCCGCAAAATAGCCCAGGCCGCCGCCATTGGTGAACACCGGTAATCCCATCGCGCCTTCGGCAAGATACGCGAGCAGCGTGGCGATAGCGAGGTTACGGCCATAGGCCGCGGCGATTGTGAAGATCGCGAGCGTCTGCAAAGTGGTCGGAACCGGCCACATCGGTACTTTGACCTGACCGGCGATGGCGATCAACGCCGATCCTGCGAGGACAAGGAAGGCCATCGTTGCGAAGCGCAGAAGGCGTTCCTGCGGAAGAGCCCGGTTGATCAGCGATTGCGAAGTGGTCGAAAGCGCCATTTTGGATCCCGTTGGTTGTTCGGATGCGAAAAGTCGTTCCCTTGCCTATATCGGGCGAACTGTTAATCAGCAAGACACGGCGGATCGATGCCCGCGGACAGTCCAGCGATCCGATGAGAAAGGTGCAGGAATGAACGACCTCGAATTTGAGCGACAGTTCGAACCGGCGCATGGTTCGGCGGTGCCGGTCGCCGACGATGTCCTGCGCGTCACCGTCAACAATCCCGGACCATTCACCTTTCATGGCACGAACAGCTACATTGTCGGACGCGAAACGCTCGCAGTCATCGATCCAGGTCCTGACGACGATGCACATCTGCGTGCGTTGCTCGATGCCATCGGCGGACGCCCGGTCAGCCACATCCTTGTCAGCCACACCCATGCCGACCACTCGCCGCTGGCGGCGCGTCTCAAGGCGGCAACTGGCGCTGTTGTCGCGGCCGAAGGGCCGCATCGCGCCGCGCGCCCGCTCAACATCGGCGAAATCAACCCGCTCGACGCTTCGTCCGACACCGCGTTCCAGCCTGACCTCAGGCTCGCCGACGGCGAGGTTGTCGATACTGGCGAATGGGCCATCGAGGCTGTGGCGACCCCCGGCCACACTGCCAATCACATGGCATTCGCACTCCGGAATACCGGCATCCTGTTTTCGGCCGACCACGTCATGGCCTGGGCAACGTCAATCGTCGCGCCCCCTGACGGCGCAATGGCCGAGTACATGACTTCGCTCGAGCGATTGCTGGAACGTGACGAGCAGCTATACCTGCCAGGACACGGAGGTCCGGTCGCGAAGGCCGGCAAGTTCCTGCGTGGACTTCGCGCTCACCGCAAGATGCGCGAGCGGGCGATACTCGACCGCATCGCAAAAGGTGACCGCACCATCGCGGATATCGTGACCGAGATTTACCGCGACACCGATCCGCGTCTGCACGGTGCGGCCGGCCTGTCTGTCCTGGCCCACATGGAAGATCTGGTGTCTCGCGCACTGGTGCGAACCGACGGTCCGGCCGCCATCGACGGCATATACGAACCGGCGTAGCCACCGTCCGCGTCAGATCGGTTCGACGTCGGCGATCGCCACCAGTTCGTAATCGAGTGTTTGCAGGTAGCGTTCGATGACCCGGGCATTCCATCCCAAATCGTGAGAGACATGTAGTACCCGGCCGCGAAGGTCGACAAAGCTGCTGTCGCCTTCATCAGTGATGCGCAGCACCATCTGCGCCGGAAGCCCAAGCACGGGAATTCGATTTTCGAACTGGAAGAACAGTTCATCGTCCGCGCTTGCCCGCCCCCGCCGTGTTTCGAGCCTCCATCCGCTGGTGTCGGCAACGGCAAGCACCGTTGCCTCGATCGCGTCAGGTGCCGCGCGGTACCGCCTGCCGGTTAGCGACGCGTAGCCGTCGCCCAGTGTGGCGGCAACCAGGGCGGGCCGGTTGACGTTTTCGCTTTCGATTTCGCTGCGAAACATCGGTGGGTTGACCAAATCCGTGGATACATCGCTTTGATGCGGCATCGCCGCCGCCAGGAATGCCGCAGCTGCATACGGCGTCAAGGTCGGAATCAGCAGCAGGATCGCGAATATCGTCTGGCGCCCGCCGCGGGTGCCGTAGACCCAGAGGCTGCGCAACGCGCCGACGACCAGCACAATGCCGAGAAGCGCAACCGCAAGCACGATCCAGACAAGCGCCCGCAGCACCGCCTCGTCGACGGAACCTGACCGGTATGCCAGCAACGATATGACAGCGAATACCGGTACGAACAGCGCAACTCTGACCGCCCACGCGGCGAGCGCCGATCGCGGACGTGGCGGCAGCGGGCGCAGGATGAGCGAATTGCGATAGCGTTTGGCCATAACACGGCGTTAGCGCGAAACGGCCGCCGGGGCAAAGCCAATCACGAAACAACCCAATTTGCGCCCGCTTTGCGCCCTATTGCTGACAAACTGCCGTACTGATTTTGAGACGCCGGGAAGGGCTGGGCACGAATAGGAGTAGCGTAGTATGGCGTCGGCCCAATTGGAGACCACCACAGCAGTCGAAACGATCTGCAGCCAGTCACCCATCGAGCTGGAGGACATGGCAGTCGAAAGACTTGCGGACCTTGGAATTCTCGAGATCGATTTCGCTATCGACCGCGACACTTTGCGGCACGCGGGCTTTGAGCATTGCCTGTGCGATGCCTGCGCGATCACCGACTTCGAGTTCCTGTTCCAGTTGCCCGCCTTCGACCGGATCCCCGGCCAGAAAATCGCCGTTCTCTCCAACATCACGGACGGCTCGGTGATTTTCGCAGTACTCAATGACGGCGGCGATGACATCGAAATCGTCCGGCAGGATGACATGCCCAGCGAAATCGCCAGCTTCGCAAATGCCTTTATGGATGTGTTTTTGCAGCTCGGTGATCTCGCGGCCTGACCGCCGGTTCACATCTCGCTGGCGGCCAAGGTCGCTTGGGCGGCAGCGAGCCGCGCCACCGGAACACGATAAGGCGAGCATGAGACATAGTGCAGACCCGCAGATTCGCAGAATGCGATCGACGCGGGATCGCCACCATGCTCGCCACAGATTCCCAGCGTGATGTCGGGTCTGGTGCGCTTGCCGCGTTCACAGGCCATGTGAACGAACTCACCGACCCCCTCCACGTCGATCGTCAGGAACGGATCGCGGTCAATCACACCCTTGCGGAGATACTCGTTGAGATAGACCGCTGCATCGTCGCGCGAGATCCCGAAAGTCGACTGGGTCAGGTCGTTGGTCCCGAAAGAGAAAAACTCCGAACTCTCGGCAATCAGGTCGGCGCGTATCGCCGCGCGCGGCAATTCTATCATGGTTCCAACAAGATAGGTGAAAGACCTGCCCCATTGATTCACCACCGAGGCGGCGATGACGTCGATGCGGTCCTTGATGTATTTCAGTTCGCGCTCATAGGCGACCAGCGGCACCATGATCTCGGGCACTACCGCTTCACCGGTGATCTCGCCCGCTTCCATAACGGCTTCGAAAATCGCCAGGGTCTGCATGTCGATCAGCTCGGGAAAGCAGATCGCAAGCCGCACGCCGCGATTGCCGAGCATCGGATTGATCTCGTGCAAGTCCTCGACCTTGCGGCGAACTCGCTCGACATCGATGTTCATTGCAGCGGCGAGATCGTGCATCTCCGGGACCGTGCGCGGCAGGAATTCATGCAGCGGCGGGTCGAATAGCCTGATCGTGACCGGCAACCCACCCATGATCTCAAAGAGCTGCAGGAAGTCGGCCTTTTGCATCTCGCGCAGTTGCTCCAGCGCGGATTGGCGTTCGGCATCGTCGGCTGCAAGAATGAAGTTGCGCACAGCCCTGATGCGATCGTCATCGTAGAACATGCGCTCCGTGCGGCACAGCCCGATGCCTTCGGCGCCGAATTCAAGCGCCGTTTCGGCTTCCTCGGCGGATTCAGCGTTCGTGCGCACCTTCATGCGCCGGATCTCGTCGGCCCATTGCATCAGCGTCGCAAAATCGCCGGACAGCTCCGGCTGTACGGTCGGCAACTCGCCAAGCAGGACC
Organism: Oricola sp.; assembly: GCF_965230365.1. GTDB lineage: Bacteria > Pseudomonadota > Alphaproteobacteria > Rhizobiales > Rhizobiaceae > Oricola. Next base: position 3,510,675 of record NZ_OZ246003.1, read on the forward strand.
TCACCGGAGGTGCCGTCGATGGTGATGACATCGCCGGCCTTCAGCTTCTTGCCGCCGGTAATCAGGAGCCCGGCCTCCATGTCGATACGGATCGTGCCGGCGCCCGAGATGCAGGGCTTTCCCATACCGCGGGCAACCACGGCGGCATGGCTCGTCGTGCCACCATGCGTCGTCAGGATGCCCTGCGACGCGTGCATCCCGTGAATGTCTTCCGGACTGGTTTCGGGACGCACGAGGATCGCTTTGCGGCCATCAGTCAGCGCTTTTTCGGCGGCCTCGGAGGTAAACACGATCTCGCCGGTCGCAGCACCAGGCGAAGCCGGCAGACCGCGGCCGATCACTATCCGTTCGATGTCGGGCGCGACCATCGGGTGCAGCAATTGCTCGAGGGACGCCGGATCGATGCGCTTGAGTGCCTCCGGCTTGGAAATCACGCCCTTCTCGGCCATTTCGACGGCGATGCGAATGGCGGCGCGCGGTGTGCGCTTGCCGGGGCGCGACTGCAGCAGCCACAGCTTGCCGGCTTCCACCGTAAACTCAATGTCCTGCATCTCGCGGTAGTGGTCTTCCAGGCGCTTGGCGACCGTGCGCAACTCCTGGTAGGTGACCGGCATGGCGATGTCCATCGGCGCGATATCGGTCGTCGTCTGCTCGGTTCGGGTCAGCGGATGCGGCGTGCGCGCACCGCCGACAACATCTTCACCCTGCGCATTGGGAAGAAACTCGCCATAGAGCCGATCTTCGCCCGTGGTCGGATCGCGCGTGAAGGCAACCCCGGTGGCCGATCCCTCGCCCATGTTTCCAAACACCATAGACTGGACCGTGACGGCGGTGCCCCACTCCTCCGGAATTCGGTGCAGCGCCCGGAACGTCACCGCGCGCGGGTTCATCCAGCTTTTCAGCACAGCGCGGATCGCGCCCCACAATTGGACCCGCGGCTCTTCGGGAAAATCCTCGTCGAGCTCGGTTCGAACGAGCCGTTTGAAGCGCTCGATGACCGCCTTCCAGTCATCTTCGCCGAGATCGCCGTCGCGGGCGACACCGGCATTGGCCTTGACCAACGCGATCTCGTCTTCGAACAACGACGCATCAATATCCATGACAACGCTGCCATACATCTGGATGAAGCGGCGGTAACTGTCATAGGCGAACACCGCGTTGCCCGTCGCCTTGGCGATTGCGGCCGCGGTATCGTCGTTCATCCCGAGATTGAGGACCGTGTCCAGCATGCCCGGCATGGATTCGCGCGCACCGGATCGAACGGAGACCAGCATTGGACGTTCGCCGTCGCCCAACTTCTGCTCCAGAAGCTGCTCCAACTGCGACAGCGCCGCATCGACCTGCCGGTCTAGACCTTCGGGCAGCGCGTGTGCATTGGCATAGAAATACCGGCAGACCTCGGTGCTGATCGTGAATCCCGGCGGGACCGGCATGCCAAGACGCGCCATCTCCGCCAGACTTGCGCCTTTGCCGCCGAGAACATCGCGTTCGCGGGCGCTCCCTTCGGCCTTGCCCACCGAAAAACTGTAAACCCAATGTGTCATTCGGCGCCCGCCAATTCCTCCCGACCGCCCGTCGCCGCGCGCAGTCTTGCATAAACGTGACGAAGCAAAAGCGCGAATTACGTCACCGACCGTGGTCTTTTCGCCGCAGCGCAGCAAAAAGTACAGGGCAAATGATCAACTGGCTTCGCGCAACTCTTCTGCTTGGCGGAGATCGACGGAGACCAGTTGGGACACACCCTGTTCGGCCATGGTCACGCCGAACAACCGGTCCATGCGCGCCATCGTGATCGGATTGTGGGTGATGATGACGAACCGCGTTTCGGTTTCCTTGGCCATCTCGTCCATCAGATTGCAGAAACGCTCGACATTGTGGTCATCGAGCGGCGCGTCAACTTCATCGAGAACACAGATCGGAGCCGGGTTGGTCAGGAACACGGCAAAGATCAGCGCCATCGCGGTCAGCGCCTGCTCGCCGCCTGAAAGCAGCGTCATGGTCTGCGGCTTCTTGCCGGGCGGTCGCGCGAGGATCTCGAGACCCGCTTCCAACGGATCGTCGCTCTCGATCAGTTGCAGATCGGCCGTGCCGCCGCCGAACAGATGCGTGAACAACCGCTTGAAATGCGCGTTGACCACGTCGAAGGCTGCCAGCAGGCGTTCGCGTCCTTCGCGGTTGAGGCTGGCGATCGCGGAACGCAACTCGCGGATCGCCTCGACGACATCGTCGCGCTCCGTGACCAGCGATTCCAGCCGCTCGATCAGTTCGGTTTGCTCTTCCTCGGCCCGCAGGTTCACGGCCCCAAGCCGCTCGCGTTCGATCTTCAGCTTCTCAAGCCTGCGCTCGATTGCTGCAACATCGGGCAATGGGTCGTCGGCCGCGAGGCCAGTCTGCTCGAATGCCGCATGCGGCGGGCAATTGAGCAGTTCGCGGATCCGCGCCTCGATCTCACTGCGCCGTTCAGTCGCCGCGGTCAGGCGCTCTTCAGCGCGCACCCGTTCCTCGCGCGCGCCCGACAGTGCGGTGATCGCATCGGTCGCGGCCTTGTCCGTCTCGCGGGACGCAGTTTCGGCGAGTGCCAGCTTGTCACCGGCTTCCTTGCGCGCCTGTTCGGCGGTTTCGATGTCACGCACCAACTGGCGGCGGCGTGTCGGCATCTCGTCCGGCGTCTCGTCCTGCGCGGCCAGTTCCTGCGTCGCCTGCTGCTGGCGTTCGGCGAGCACTGCTATTTGACTTTCGGCGTTTTTTGCGCGCGCAATCCAGTTTTCGCGTTCGCCCTTCAATGCCGCAAGACGGCGCTGCCGGACTTCGCGCTCGCGCAGCAGCGACTGGTGATTGGCGCGCGCCTCGGTCAGCGCCGCGCGTTCTGTGACAACGACGGCGCCCTGCTTGTCCGCCGCATCGTCCAGCGACGACAGATCGGGCTCGGCCGCGAGCGCCGTTTCGGCCTCGGCGAGAACGCCGCTTGTTTCCGCAAGATCGGACGTGGCGCGTTCGAGGCTCTCGTCGAGCACCGCCTTGCGCTTCGACAATTCACCGGTGGCCCGTTCCGCCGCCGCCAGTGCCTCGCGCGCGGTACGAGCCTGCGCCTGGGCGTCTTTCAGGCCATCGCGCGTGGCGCGTTCGGCTTGTACGGCTGCTTCCGTCGCGGCTTTGGCCTCGTTCACGATCGTTTCACAGGCTCGCACCGCCTTGGTCGCCTCGACGATTTCGGCGTCAAGCTCCAACAGGCGGTTCTTCTGCGCCAAACGCTGAGCGGCCGGTGTCGGTGCATCGGCGCGCGCGGTGTAGCCGTCCCAGCGCCACAGCGCACCGTCGCGCGTCACCAGGCGTTGCCCCGGCAACAGCGCCGCCTGCATTTCCGCGCCGGTCTGCTCATCGGGCACAACACCGATCTGCCGCAGGCGGCGCGAAAGCGCGTCCGGCGCCTTGACGTGTTCAGTCAGCGCCGTGGCGCCAGCCGGCAGCGCCGGGTCGCCTTCCGATCCGCCGGTTGCGGCCCAGTAGGCCGGCGCGCTCGGATCGAGCGGCAGGTCGAGATCATCGCCAAGCGCAGCGCCGAGCGCCGTTTCGTATCCTTTCGAGACCCGTATCTTGTCGACGACTGCCGGGAACAGATCGCCACCAGCGCTGTTCAACATTTTCGACAGCGTCTGGGCTTCAGCCTCCAGACGGTTCGACAATTCCCGCGCCTCGACAAGACCGGGTTGGGCGGCAGTTTCCTCGGCACGTTTTCCGACCAGCTTCTGCTCGGCTTCGGCCACCTTTTCTTCTGCGGCGGACACGGCCTTCTCTGCATCGTCAAGCAGCGAGCGCTTTTCGGCGGGATCGGCAAGCGACCGGATTCGTTCCTCGATTTCGGTACGTTCGTCGGCAAGACGCTTTTCCTGCGCGGTGAGGCGCTCGGCACGCTCGCGCGTTTCGCGTATGCGGCGCTCCAGTTGGGTGCGTAATGCGCCGGCCTCCGCGCGCTCGGCGGTCAGTTGCGAGAGCGCCGTCTCGCTTGCCTGCAAGGCGGTTTCGGCAGCTTCGAAAAGGCGTTTGAGCTCCGCCTCGCGCTCGCCGGTGCTGGCTTCCTCCTCCGTCAGTTCAGCCTGTTCGGTCTCGATGCGGGCGATCGCCTCGGCGTTCTCCGCCTTCATCGCTTCCTCACGCGCAATGTCGGCTGTGAGCTGCGCGATGCGGCCTTCCAGTTCCTCGTGGCGAGCCTTCTGGCGGCGGGCGTCCTCGTCGAGCTGGTTGAGCGCGATGGTCAGACGCTGCAGGGCGGCGGCGGCCGCGGCTTCGGCCTCGCGCAGTTCCGGCAGCTTGTGCTGCGCGACGGCCTGCAGCTTGGCTGCCTCCATCTGCAACTGCGCCCGCTCGCCGACCACTGCCGTCGCCTTGGCCAACGCCGACTGCGCCTCGCCCTCCTGCGCCTTGGCGAGCGACCAGCGCAAATGCAGCACTGTCGCCTCGGCCTGGCGAATATCGCGCGACAGGTTCTTGAACCGGTTGGCCTGACGCGCCTGGCGCTTCAGGCTCTCGATCTGGCCCTGCAATTCCGCGACCACGTCCTCAAGCCGCTCAAGATTGGTTTCCGCGCCGCGCAGGCGCAGTTCGGCGTCATGGCGGCGCGAATGCAAACCGGAGATGCCGGCCGCTTCTTCCAGCAGGGCCCGGCGGGCCTGGGGCTTGGCCTGGATCAGTTCGCCAATGCGGCCCTGACCGACCATGGACGGTGAACGCGCGCCGGTCGATTGATCGGCAAACAGCAACTGCACGTCCTTGGCACGGGCGTCCTTGCTGTTGATCTTGTAGGCCGAACCCGCCTCGCGCTCGATGCGACGGGTGACCTGCAATTTGTCGTCATCATTGAAGGAGGCCGGCGCTGAGCGGTCGGTGTTGTCGAGGAACAGCGAAACTTCCGCCGTGTTGCGCGACGGGCGCGTGCCGGAGCCCGAAAAGATGACGTCGTCCATGCCGGACGCGCGCATGTTCTTGTAGGAGGATTCCCCCATCACCCAGCGCAGCGCCTCGACAAGGTTGGACTTGCCGCAGCCATTCGGCCCGACCACGCCGGTCAGACCGCCCTCGATGATGAATTCGGTCGGCTCCACGAACGATTTGAAGCCGAGCAGGCGCAGCTTCTCAAACCGCATCGCCGCACCCAAACACCGGAGCCGGCGCGCACATGCGCGCCGTCAAGGCGGTCGCCTTACAGCAACGTCTCGAAAATGGCCGACATCTGTTCAACCGTCAGGGCCCCGGAATACTTCTTCCCATTGATGAAGAACGTCGGGGTGGCTGTGACGCCAAACTCTGCCGCACCGCGCTCCTGTACGGCGTTGATGTCATCCAGAAGCTTCTGGTTGGTCAAGCAGGCTTCGAAGCTCTCTTGTGTAAAACCCGCCAGTTTGGCGAGGTTCTGCAACGGCGGGCGTGCGTCCGGGACGCGCGCCCACGATCCCTGCTGCTTGAACAGCACATCGACCATCTCGAAATATTTTCCGCCGGGCGCGCAGCGGGCCAGCATGAAAGCGGCGCGGGCGCGCGGATCGAACGGGAACTCGCGGATGATAAAACGCACCTTGCCGGTGTCGACATAGTCGCGCTTGATCGTCGGCCAGGTGTCGGTGTGAAAGTTGGCGCAATGGCCGCAGGTCATGGATGCGTATTCGACCACGGTGATCGGCGCATCGGCGGCGCCCTTGACCTGTTCTTCGAGCGGACCTTCGGCGAGCAGCCTGCCCATGTCGACCGAACCGGCCGGCGACGGCGCCTGGGCAAGGGCCGGCAGTGGCAGTGTCACCGTGGCAGCGGCAATGGCGGTGGAGGCGAGCGCGGCGCGGCGGGTCAGAAGGGTGTGTGTCATTTCCATTGCATCCAGTTTGAATAGCGTTCAGCGGGATATACGTCATCGAACGTGACAGGACCATGGTCCTTGTGACCTGAACGGGCGATGAACTTCACCTTCGCGTGAACACCCGACACAAATCGCGTGTCATGGCGAGACATGCAGCACGATCTGGCGGCGATGCGGGCTGTCGCGATGCTCGAACAGGTAAAGCCCTTGCCAGGTGCCAAGCGCCAGCCTTCCGCGCGATACGGGAATGGAAATCGAGGTCTGGGTCAGCGCGGCCTTGATATGGGCCGGCATGTCGTCCGGCCCCTCCAGCGTATGCGTCACCCAGCCCATCGCAGGATCGTTGGACGGCGGCACCAGCCGGCGGAAGAAGGCCCGCAGGTCGCGGCGCACATCCGGGTCGGCGTTTTCCTGGATGACCAGGGAGCACGAGGTATGGCGCACGAACACGGTCATCAGCGCGTCGCCTGTCACGGTCTCGCCGGCAAAAGCGGCTGCCTGGTCGGTGAATTCGTAGAGCCCCTGCCCCGCCGTATCCATGGTGATCGTGCGTTGCGGCATCCAGCACTTCCTTTGCAGCAGTTTAGCGGTGCGAGAATTACTGAAGATCTTTCAAATTCGGTGACAACCGTCAACGACAGAACAGGACTTTCATGCAACGCTTTTTCTTTGACCGACAAGGAAGGGCGCGTGCATGCCAGAGTACAAGCTTGTCGACGTGGCCGAGCGGCCATACCTCTATGCCGAGCACAAATGCGCGATGAACCCCGCCGTGATCGACGCGACCATGGGCCGGGCATTTGCCGACGTGCACAACTTCATGAACGACAACGGCCTTGAGGCGGAAGGCGATCCGCTGATGGTCTATTACAGCCACGATCCGAAACCATTGCATTTCGCGCCGGATTCTTCGTGTCGCCGGACGATGCCACAAAAGCGGCCGGTAGTGTGCGCGCCGACCGGACGCCGGCCGGCAAGGTCGTCCACTATACCCATGTCGGTCCCTACAAGCGGCTTTCGGAAAGCTATCACAAGATGATGGGATGGGTGCGCATGGAAGGGCTGCGGCTGGCGGTGCCGACCTGGGAGGTCTATGTCGACGATCCCGACACAACGCCGGAAAAGGAACTGCGCACGGAGGTCTATGTCGCGGTGTCCTGAGGCGGCGACACGGGTGCTTGCGGGAAGGCGATGCCCGCCTCGCCCGGCTGCCACACGGCGAATTTCGGCATGACGGCGGCAAACTCCGCCGACGCCAGAAACGCCTCCAGCCAGCGCGCCAGCGGCGCAGCGCTTTTTGCGGCTTCGGCATCGAAGCGCGGCTTGTCGATGAAGGCGAACTGGCGCACGAAGGGCAGCAGCGCCATGTCGGCGAGCGCCGGCCGCGCGCCGAACAGATGCCCGCCGCTCTCCACGATTTGCCGCGACAGACCCTCCAGAAAGGCAAAGCCCGACCGCCATGCCGCGTCCGGATCGGCGCCGGGATAGCGGTTGGGGTATTTGGCGCGGTCGAGATCGCGCTTGAAACCGGCATCCGCCGCGCCGATCAGGGCGAGCATGTCGTCCAGGCCGCCGGTCTCCGGCGTCAGCCAGCCCTGCGGATCGGCGGTCGCAAGCACATGCAACATGATATCGAGGCTCTCGTCGAGGACGCTGCCATCGGCCAGCCGCATCGCGGGGACGGTGGCGCTGGGCGAGGTGTCGAGAAAGGCCTGCGGCTTGTCGCGCAGCACGATCTCGCGCAGTTCGACGGCAAGGCCGGACACCTGCACCGCAAGCCGCGCCCGGATCGCATAGGGACAGCGCCGGAACGAATAGAAGACGGGGAGCGCTCCGTTTTTCTGTTTCATTTCTGTTGGTTGCGACATTTGCATGAGACCGAGTTGCAGCGGCAGGACCGGGAGTATCGCCTTGCCTAGCGCCAAACCGCGAATTGGGGAAGGCGCAGGAAGGGCCTGTCTCTCCCCTCGCGGGAGAGAAAGCAAAAACCTGGGCTTGGTGAAGCCAAGTCCTTGGTTTTTGCAAGTGAGGGGCAAAAGCGTCCATGCCGGAAAGCCGGTCGCTCCTGTTGACCATCGCGAGCCCCTCTCTGGTGATTTCCAAGGACTTAGCAGGCTAAGCCCGGGATATCACTTTCTCCCCCGCAAGGGGGAGATATGGGCGCGCGTCACCAACACCGCGCCCCATTTCTCAAGACCGGATTGCTGAAAAGTTGGAAGACGGGCGGTCAAAGCATCGCAACGTCTTTTGAGTATAGCGATCCTCGGACCGCCCGCTCGGTGGTCTTGCAGCTTCGGTCGGCGGCCCGGAACTCTGTCCGGGAAAACAAGACTGCGCGCGCCGCTTCATGCCGCCCTGCCGTGGGGGTTCATCACCCAGGTGAGTGACCTGACACCGCCACAGGCCCTTCACTTTCGATCCGGGCGTTCGTCGTTCCGATCGGCAGATCGCTGCCGATTGGCCGACCTGCGGGCGAGCACTCCTCACCCCAGCAGGCACCGTCCCTCTTCCGGGTGGTCGGTTCTAGACCCGGCTTCCAAAAGAAGGCGGGACAATCATAAGAGAGGCTTCGATGCGTTGCACAAGTTTTGCGGCGCGCGTGGACTATGCGATTGAATTCGTTGGAGAAACGCCAAATTGCGTTAAAAACTTGTGCAACGGGTGCGGTTGCCTATCTCCCCCCTTGCGGGGGAGAAAGCAAAAACCTGGGCTTGGGGAAGCCAAGTCCTTGGTTTTTGCCAGAGAGGGGCTTGCGTCACCGGATGCGTGCGCAGTGTTCTGCACCTCCAGCTCATTTGCCCCTCTCTTGCGATTTCTAGCACTTAGCCTGCGGCTAAGTCGCTGAAATCGCTTTCTCCCCCGCACGGGGGGAGATCAGCCGCCGCTTCATGCCGCCCCGGCTTGGGGGTTCATCACCCAGCAACACACCTCTGTGTCACCAACCGGGCACCGTCCCTCTCCCTGTGAGCCGGTGTGCACCCAGACTTCCGTGAGAAGGCGGGAGTGATTGTAAGGGAGGGTTTGGGGGCGGTGGATACGTTTTTCGGGAAAAGCCGGATCTCCGGTATTGGCGGCGGAATCTGTCCAAAGGCAGGGCCTAGCTGCTCCCTTGCGGGGAGAGAGATTGGCGCACGTCACCCCTCGCCCTCTTCCTTCTTGTCGGGCTTTGGCAGATCGAGCAGCGAACCGCTGGTGGCCGGCATGATCTGCGCCAGCCATTTGACGGCTTCGGTGTCGATGGCCTCCGGCATCCAGCCCTTCGGCCGCGATTCGCCCGCCGGGAATTGCATGAGGACGAGCTTCATGGCCCACGGATTGTCGCGGATGATCGCCGCATGGGCCGCAAACATCTTCTCATCGTCGCTCGCCGCCGGTTTTTCCGGATCGGCCAGCCATCCAGCACGCGCGGATGCTTGGTCAGCGTGTACCAGCTCTGCGGCCATTCGGTCATCAGCACGGTCCAGCGGGCCAGCTGCTGCCATTTCGGATTGCCGGCGCGCGGGCGAAAATCGTCCACCCGCAGGCGCGCGACCTGCTGCAGGATGGTGATCGCGTTGATGATGCGCTTGATCTGGCGCGGATTGGCCGGCAGCAGCGGCGCCAGGCCGACAAGCATGTGGCCGGTCTCCTTCTCCACCGACTTGTCGGTTGCCGCCACCTTGACAAGACGGGCGGTCAAGTCGGTTGCAAAGGCCACTTTCTCAGTCTCGCCGGCATCGGAATTTGCGACCTGCTCGATCAGGGTCTCGGCCTTGGCCTCGCGTTCGGCGAAGTTGCCGGTGCCGAGGATTTCCTCGATATCGGCGGTGCCGGCATCCAGTGCGGCGCGGGCCTGCAGGTTGCGCAGCACGGTTTCGGCCGCGCCTTCCAGCGGTTTAGCGGCGGCTCCCTCCCTGCTCTTCAGGATCGCACGGGTGAAATCGCCGCGCCGCTTGAGGTCCATCTCCGGCAGCACGAAGGACATCTGGATCGCCTTTTCCACGAAACGCCCGCCAAACGAGTGTTCCGGCCCGACATCGATGGCTGCCATGGCCTTGTGCGCCTCCGCGAAAGCCTTTTCGATCCAGTCGCGGTCGCCGAGCAGCAAATAGACGATGCGCGGCGACACCATGACGGTCTGCATGCCCCGGATCAGGGCGACGACATAATCATGGTCACAGCGGTCGAGATCGTCGACCACCACGACGACCGGACGCCGGAAGCGCCTGATGGTGCGCGCGAAATGCTTGCGGAACCGCTCCAGCGGATCGCCGGAGCCCATGGAATAGTTCTTCGCCGCATCCGGCGTACCGGGCAGCAGGCTGGCGGTGACCGCCGAGACGGATTTCCAGACCGCGCCGGCCGCGGTGAGCAGAAAAGCGATGAAGCCGAGCAGGCCAGCCGTACCGGACCCGTCCGAAGCGGCGGGCTCCGGTTTCGCGGCGTTGATATTGGGTCCGCTGGCCGACACGGCGAGTTTCGTGCCGAGAAACTCCAGCTCGCCGGAGAGCGCCGGGGGCGTCTTTGCCGGCTCGGCCCTGGTCACACTGGCGGGGCTGGCGAAGACGAGCTTGCCGTTCTTGACCGAGAACAGGCCCGACCAGATGATTAGCACAGCAACGAGGATGGCGGCTGCCGCAATCGCCACATTCTGGACGGCGGCGGGCGTCCAGAAGCGCCACCAGCGCTCGCCGACAAAGCCGGACACGGCGCGCTCGATGCGCTGGCCGGCAGTCGGATAGGCATGATCCTCATGCGGTTCGACCAGTTCGACCGGATTACCCGCGCTGTCGGTCTCGCCCGACACGCGCTGGTTGGTTTCGTGGACCAGCGCCTCCATGCATTGCGTGCGGATGGTCTCGGCGAACACCCACCAGGGCGGATCGACATGTTCGTGCTTCCAGGCGTTGAAATGCACGACCAGCCAGGGCCGCCGGTAATTGTCGACCCAGGACTTGTCCTCGCCGAGCTTCAAATCGTTCAGCCAGGCCGGGACCGGGGCGGGATCGCGCCAGGGATTGAGGATGCGGGTGATGTAACCGGCGAAATTGGTCTTGCCGCCGCCCCAGGGGGCATCGAGATGGACAACGAAACCGGTTTCCAGCGTGCTGTCCCAGCGCCGCGCGGCGCGCCCGGTCCAAAGTCGCGACAGGAAGAAACGGCCATGCGCCGGTTCGGTGTCCGGATTCTGCGAATCCCATATCTGGTTGATGCGGCCGGCCAATTGATGGGCAATCGGCGCGCGGCCGAGATAGTCGACCATCGCGTCGGGATGATCGGACAGGAAATCGGCCTCGGTGTCGCGGTTGTTCGGCGGCGGTGGTGGCGACGGCGGGTTTGGCGGTGGCGATGGCGGGTTGTCGTCATCGCGTTTGTCGTCATCGGATTTGGCTTCGCCGTCCTCTCCGGTCCCGCCGCCCTCCCCGGCGTCGCCATTCTCCGCGGCTTCACCCTTCGCCCGCGCCTCGGCCGCCTTCTCGTCGAGTTGGCGAATGCCGTCCTCCAGCACTTCCGAGGTCGTCGCCAGTTTGTCGGCGACGTCTTTGGCCATCTGCTGCGGCGTTTCCGCGGTCGGTGGCTCTTCTTCCGCCCAATAGACCGGCGCCTCTCCCCTCGTGATCCGTTCGACATCCTCCATCACCGCCATTGCCGACCGTTCGTCGGTGACGGTCCAGAAACCGTCCGGCTGCAGGGCGATTTCGACATCGATGCGCTCGGCCCACAGGCTGCGGGGCGCGGCATCTGGTTCATTCGGCAGGATGGCGCGGTACCAGTCGGCGATCAGGCCGAAGGGCGACTTGCCGAGCTCGCCAGAGACGAAGCGATCAAGCGGCTGGCGTGCCCAGTCCGGCATGTTGGGCAGGTTCGGGTCTTCGCTGATTGTGTTCAGCCACAGCGGCTGGCCGATCAGCGCGCCATCATTGGCTTCCAGCCAGTGGCAGTCCCCGGAGATTGAGTCCCCTATGGCGGCGGCGGCGGTGGCGGCGTCGGAGGTGGCGGTGGCGGCGTCGGAGGTGGCGGTGGCGGCTCTGGCAGCGTCGTCGTCGGCGGCGGCGGCGGCGGTAGCGGCGGCGGAAGCGGTTCTGGCAGCTACTCTGGCGGCGAAGGCGGCTTTGCCGGTGTCGGAGGCGGCTCTGGCGGCGGCATCGGCGGCAGTAGTGGCGACTCTGGCGGCGGCGTACGCCTTAATATTGGCCGGATATTTGCGGGCAGCCCATGATATGACCGTCGCCCGGAATGTCTGGAGGATCAAGCCCTGCTTGAGCGGTTGGACAATGGCCTCGTCCGGAACGTCCAGCACCGTGAACACCAGGGGAAAGACGCGCAGCGCGGCACGGGCCGCGATCGCGCGCGCCCAGTCCGGCTCCTTGCCGTCGAGCCATTCGGCAAACTGTTCTCTTGACTTGATGTCCGGTACGGCTGTGGCCATGCGCCTGCCCTCCCGGCCAAACTGTCGCAAAGGAAGGGCGGGCGGGCAAGCGCAAGGTTTCGCAGTCCATGTCGCGCCGTCCATGCCGCTTGATCAGTGAAAACCGGGGAAGACGGGCGTGCGAACTGGAAACACCGGCCGCCGCGTGGGATGAAACGTGATGGTCAAACTCGAGGAAAGCTGGTTGACGCCGCTTCAAGGCGAATTCGACGCGCCCTACATGGCCGAGCTGAAACAATTCCTTCTTACCGAGAAACAGGCCGGCAAGCGCATCTTCCCGCCGGGCGGCGAATGGTTCCACGCGCTCGATGCAACGCCGCTCGATGCCGTGCGCGCGGTGATCATCGGCCAGGACCCCTATCACGGCCCCGGCCAGGCGCATGGCCTGTGCTTTTCGGTGCGGCCCGGCGTGCGCATTCCTCCGTCGCTGGTCAACATCTACAAGGAAATGAAGGCCGATCTCGGCATCGAGCCGCCGGACCACGGCAATCTGGAACACTGGGCGCAACAGGGCGTGCTGCTGCTCAACGCGGTTCTGACCGTGGAGGCGCACCGCGCCGCTTCGCACCAGGGCAAGGGCTGGGAGCGGTTCACCGACGCGGTGATCAGGCTGGTCAACGACCGCGACCGGCCGGCGGTGTTCATATTGTGGGGCGCCTATGCGCAGAAGAAGGCGGCCTTCGTCGACACGGCGCGGCATTGCGTGATCAAGTCGCCGCATCCCTCGCCATTTTCGGCCAATAACGGCTTCTTCGGCTCCCGGCCGTTCTCGCGGGCCAATGATTTCCTGCAATCGCAGGGGCTGGAGCCGATCGACTGGCGGCTGCCGGCGGCGGCGTGAGCCTTTTCGCGGCGGCGCGGGTCAGAAGCCCGGGAAGCCCCGGCTCCGCCACTGGTCGCGCGGCACCGGCGCGCCGACATCGAATGCAAACGAGACGACACGGGTCGCGCCATCGTCGATTGCGCAGCGGAAACGCAAATCGTACCACTGGCCGGCGGCGCGAAACGCGCCCCTGCGCACCTCCATCACGGTGCCGGTCGGCAGCCGGTAGGACGGCAGCAGGTCGGGCCGGTAAGGCGGCGTGGCGCGGCGCAGTTGTTCGCGCAGTTCGGTGGCGCAGAGTTCGCCAGCGCGCATATCGCGCGGCAGGCCTGCAATGGCGACCTGCGCGGCTGCGCTGCCCGTCGCAAATTGCGAATAGAGCCTGCGCGCCTCGGTCAGTTCGTCGGGCGGTTCGGCGGGGAGCGCGGCTTCGCCCACCTCCGGCTCCTCGGGCTCGGGCGGCAAGGTCTCGGCGGGCGTTTCGGCTTCCGCCGACGCGGCACCGTCATCCGCCTCGCGCGGGCCGGCATTCTCCTCGCCGAACTCGAAGACCGGGCGCAAGCACGGGGATCGGCGGCGTCTCGACCGCCGGCGCTTCGGCTTCGGCCTCGCCGGGCGGCGGCGGGGCCTCGTTGCGAGCTGCTCTTCTTCGACCTGCTCTTGCGTTGGCTCCTCGGCCTCCTCTTCCTGGGCAACCTCTTCAGGCTCCGGCGGCGGTACGATCTCGACGACAATGGTTTCGGGTTCGTCCGGCGCGAATTCCGGCAGCGGCAGGCCGAAGATCAGGAGCAGGAAAACGAGCGCGTGCGCGGCGACCGAGGCGAGAACGCCCCAGCCAAGCCTCGGTCTTTTCGGTTCGAGTGCCTGCCGCATAACGCGATTCCTACACGCGCTTCTACGCGGAATGAAATCAAACCGGCGTCAGCGAGAGGCGTCCGGAATTGCGCGGGCCACCGCTCCCGTCAGTTGCGCCACCACCCGGTCATGTCTCGCAATCGTCCTCGGATATTCCGGTGTCGCATTTTTGGATGGCGCGCAGTCCGATGGCGCAGAGATCACGCCGCGCTTTGGCGCAGGCGGCCTTGCGCGGCCATTTCGCGGTAAAGGGCGATGGAGTCGACATCGAAGCCATTCGGCCAGGTCAACACGCCGTTGGAGAGGAAAGCTCCCGCGAGATAGGCCGGATCGCCGAGCGGCGCTGCCATAGCGCCCACGCCGTCGAGCACCCAGGAAAAGTCAGCCTCGCCTTCCTCGCCGGTCGAAAACCGGACGAACAATGCATGACCCTCGCGTGGTTCGACACCTGTCACCTTGACGATATCGATCATTCGACGTCGGCTCCCGGCACCTGATTGAGTTGCTGGTGCAGTCTGCCACGCTCCCAATTGTCCAGCAAGGCAGGACGCCGCGCCTCGATCCCGTCGGTCACGATGCGCTCGGCTTTCGACGGCAATCCGCCGCCAATGACCGCGCCGCTTCCGATATCGAACAGCGCTTCGCGACCTTGATAGAATGCGTGGAGATGCGGCGGATTGTGATCGCGCCAGTACATCTGAATGACAATGCCGAAGAATATCGAAATCGTCGGCATCGCCTCTCCCTAACTATCCAGGAAGCTCCGCAGCTTCCGCGAGCGGCTCGGATGCTTGAGCTTTCTGAGCGCCTTGGCCTCGATCTGGCGGATACGTTCGCGGGTGACCGAGAACTGCTGGCCGACTTCTTCGAGCGTGTGGTCGGTGTTCATGCCGATGCCGAAGCGCATGCGCAGCACGCGTTCCTCGCGCGGCGTCAGCGAGGCGAGCACGCGGGTCGTCGTCTCGCGCAGATTGGCCTGGATGGCCGCATCGATCGGCAGGACGGCGTTCTTGTCCTCGATGAAATCGCCGAGATGCGAATCCTCCTCGTCGCCGACCGGCGTTTCGAGCGAGATCGGCTCCTTGGCGATTTTCAGAACCTTGCGGACTTTCTCAAGCGGCATGGCGAGCTTTTCGGAAAGTTCCTCCGGCGTCGGCTCGCGGCCGATCTCGTGCAGCATCTGGCGCGAGGTGCGGACGATCTTGTTGATCGTCTCGATCATGTGGACCGGGATGCGGATGGTGCGCGCCTGGTCGGCGATCGAGCGGGTGATCGCCTGGCGGATCCACCATGTCGCATAGGTGGAGAACTTGTAGCCGCGGCGATACTCGAACTTGTCGACCGCCTTCATCAGGCCGATATTGCCTTCCTGGATCAGGTCGAGGAACTGCAGCCCGCGATTGGTGTATTTCTTGGCGATCGAGATGACGAGCCGCAGATTGGCCTCGACCATCTCCTTCTTGGCGATGCGCGCCTCGCGTTCGCCCTTCTGCACCTGGTTGACGATCTTGCGGAATTCCGCGACCGAGATGCCGGTTTCCGTCGAAAGTTCCTGGATTTCCGAACGCAACTCGTCGATGGCCGCCATTTCCTTGGCGAATTCGCGCCAGCCGCGCGCCGACAGGCCGCCGACACGGTCGGTCCAGTTCGGATCGAGCTCGGAGCCGTGATATTCGCGCAGGAATTCGTCGCGCGACACGCCATAGCTTTCGGCCAGGCGCAGCAGGCGGCCCTCGTTTTGCACCAGGCGCTTGTTGATCGAGTAGAGCTGTTCGACCAGCGATTCGATGCGCTGGTTGTTGAGCGACAGCGACTTGACCTCGGTGATCAGCTCGTCCTTGAGCTGCTTGAGGCGCTTTTGCTGCGACGGCGACAGCGCTTCCGACGAGCCGTCGGTCAGCGAGCTTTCGACATGCTGGTCCTGCAGCTTGCGCAGCTTGGCATAGGTCGAGGCGATGGCGTCCAGCGTCTCCATGACGCCGGGGCGCAGTTCGGCCTCCATGGCGGCGAGCGACAGATTGACCTCGTCCTCGTCGTCGTCCTCTTCCTCGGGCTGCCCCTCCCCGCCGACATTGGTGATGTCGTCGTCGCGGCGGCGCGGCTGACGCAGCGCGCGTTCCTTTTCCTCGCGCTCCTTCTTGGCCTGCTCGATCTCTTCGGGCGTCGGCACCTTGGGCGCCTGCTTGGCCTCCGGGCCGGCATAGGTCGCCTCGAGATCGATGATGTCGCGCAGAAGAATGTTGGCTTCGTTCAGTTCCTCGCGCCAGATGATGATCGCCTGGAAGGTCAGCGGGCTTTCGCACAGGCCGGCGATCATCGTCTCGCGGCCGGCCTCGATGCGCTTGGCAATGGCGATCTCGCCCTCGCGCGACAGCAGTTCGACAGTGCCCATCTCGCGCAGATACATGCGCACGGGATCGTCGGTGCGGTCGGTCGGCTCTTTCTTCTTGGCGGTGGTGGCGACCGCGCTGCCGGAGGTGGTCGCGACCTCGGTGGAGGCGCTTTCCTCGGCTTCGTTGTCGTTGTCGCTCTCAACCTCGTCGTCCTCGACGACATTGATGCCCATTTCGGAGAGCGCCGACATCGTGTCTTCGATCTGCTCGGAGGTCACTTCCGCCGACGGCAGCACCGCATTGAGTTCGTCCATGGTAACGTAGCCGCGCTTCTTGGCGACGCGCAGCAGCTTCTTGACGCTATCGGCGGTCAGATCGAGAAGCGGTCCGTCGGCGGATTGCTCGGGCGCGCTCTCGGCTTCCGTTTTTTCTTTTGTCTTCGTTGCCATCAGATAATCATCTCCGGCCGGAACCGGCCTGTGGCCGGCGTTCCGCCATTTGCGAATTCACCTTCATGGGTGAAACGGTGTGTATCGGGCCATGCGATATCAGGCATCAGGCTTAAGCCAAGCTCCTTAATCGCCGCTTAACTCTATTTAGGCGCGGTTTGCGCCAAACCAAGCGCGCCCAAGCGGGAAATCGTGCAGTTTCCGGCAAATTCAGGGATTGCAATCCGGAACACCCTTGATTCCCGCGAATCACCGATGCGTCAACACCTTGCGCGCACTTTTTCCAGAAGAAGCCAAGCGTGTAAGAGGTGCCTTACCAGTTCAGAACGAGCGGGTGGGGCGACCCGACTGGACGCCGAAACCCTCGACCAGCGCCTCGAGTGTCTCGGTGGAGGCGATTTCGCGGCGCAGATCGGCCAGCCGGCCAAAGTTGAAATCCGTGGCATCGTTGGCGCATGCTGCTTCGGCGGCCTTGAGCTCGCGGTTGAGCGCACGGGCGCGGCGATGCAGATGCAACGCTTGGCGAAAGCCCTCGAGAGCGTCGTCATAGGCGGCTTGCGGTGTCGCGGTCCAAAGCCGCGCCCGGCGGATGAGCGCGTCGAGCCTGGAAACAGCGTCGGCCTCGCCGGCCATCGCCGGATGCTCGAGCAACGCGTCGCGGCTGCGCGGGCGCGCCGAAGCGCAGGCTTCCAGCACGGCGCTGCGCACCCGTTCGAGGTCGCCGTGGCCAAGATCGAGCGCTGCAAAATCGTCGAAATGCTCGCCGAGCATGTCGGGATGGCTGACCACCGCGGAGAGCAGCGCTGCCTCGCGCAACGGCATCACATCGCCTGCCGCGCTGAGCAGACGCGAACGTGTAAGGCTTTCGGAGACGGCGAGCCGGCCGCCGGCCGCCCCCCTGCCCCGGCCGCGCCCGGACCGGTCGCCATAACCGCCAGACTGGCCGCCGCGCCCACCGGCACCGGCCGAAGGCGCTCCAAAATAGGCGTTGACGCGGTCGCGCATCGCCTGGCCGTAATGGCGGCGCACGGTCTCGTCACCGACAAGCGCGGTCGCGTCGCGCAACTTGCGCTCCAGTTCGGCGCGCCGTTCCGGGGTATCGAACACTCCGCCGCCGGTTTCGCGCAGCCACAGCATGTCGGCAAGCGGCTTGGCACCCTTCATCACCGCGTCGAACGCCTCGCGCCCGCCTTGCTGGAGCAGGTCGTCGGGATCCTTGCCCTCCGGCAACATCGCATAACGCACCGAACGGCCAGGCTTCAGGCCGGGCAAGGCCAGATCGACAGACCGCCAGGCCGCTCTCAGGCCGGCCTTGTCGCCGTCGAAGCAAAGCACCGGCTCAGACGTCATGCGCCAGAGCAGGTCCAGCTGGTTCTCGGTCAGGGCGGTGCCCAGCGGCGCGACCGCATTCGAGATGCCGGCCTGATCGAGTGCGATCACATCCATGTATCCCTCGGCGGCGATCACGGTTCCCGCCTCGCGCACAGCCTCGCGGGCACGGCGCAGATTGTAGAGCACATGGCCCTTGTGAAAGAGATCGGTTTCCGGCGAGTTCAGGTATTTGGCCGGCACGTCGGGCGACAACGCCCGCCCGCCAAAGGCGATGATACGGCCCCGCGCATCCTCGATCGGAAACATGATCCGGTCGCGGAAACGGTCGTAAGACACGGCAATATCGTCACCGAATACAACAAGGCCGCATGCCTCGATCTGGTCCGGCGGTACGCCCTTTTCGGTCAGATGGCTTTTCAGCGCATTGCGGCTTTCAGGTGCATAGCCGAGGCGAAACCGGCCCTGGGTTGCGCCAGACAGGCCCCGGTCACGCAGATAGGACCGTGCCTTCGCGCCTTGGGACAACTGCAACTGCGCCTCGAAAAACGCCGTCGCCATTTCCATCACATCGTAGAGCGTCGACTTGAGCTTCTCGCGCTTCTCGGCCTCCGGATCGCGCTCGGGCATCGGCACGCCGGCGATCTCGGCCAATTGCTCCACGGCCTCGGGAAACGTGATCCCCTCAAGCTCGGTCAGGAAGCGGAAATGATCGCCGGAAACCCCGCAGCCAAAGCAGTGGTAGCGGCCCTTGCGGTCCTCGCAGTGGAAGCTCGGCGTCTTTTCGCCATGGAACGGGCAACAGGCCCAGTAGTCGCCGCGCTGCGTGTTCGTTTTGCGCTTGTCCCACGAGACACGTTTTCCGATCACGTCGGAGATCGGAACGCGGTCGCGGATTTCATCGAGAAAGGATTGGGAAAAGCGCATCGCCAGCCTCGGGTCTTATGCCCCTATAGCCGCCCTGGCCGTAACGCGCCATCCACCGCCTCGTACGTTCACACTATCCACACCTGAAGGACGACTTGCCGCAGCCTCGGGCCGGACTTCACTCAGGCCGTTAGCTCGTTGTTAGCCATAACGAATCGTCAACACTAACAGTAACCAACGGTTAGGTAAGTCGACGCTACCCTACGGTATATTTTTACGGAATTTGAGATGACCAAGACATTGCCGAAGGACGACATCGACCAGTTTGCCCAGCTGATCGTCAAGCATGCAACCGATTCGATGGTGTTTACCGACACAAAGGGATTGACGCTGTGGGCTAACGAAGCTTTCCGGCGCATGAGCGGCTACGATATCTCGGAACTCGTCGGCAAGACGCCGGGCGAAGTGCTGCAGGGCAAGGACACCGATCCCAATACCGTTTCCAAGATCAGCAAGGCAATCAAGGCCAAGCAAACCATTCGCACCGAGATCCTCAACTACAGCAAGGACGGAACCGCCTACTGGATCGACATCACGATTTCGCCGGTTTTCGACGATGACGGCCGGCTGACCCACTTCATGTCGATCGAACGTGACGTCACAGACTCCAAGGCGCTTTTCGGCAAGCTTGAAGAGACGCTCGCCGAGGAACGCGAACGCAAACGCGAACGCCGTATCCTGTCGCAGATGTCGGAGTGGTTGTTTGCCGCACAGTCGCTTGAGGAACTGAAAGCCGTTGTCGCGCGCTCGATGGCGCAACTGTTCCCGGAATCACAGGGCCAGCTGTTCATCTACTCCAATTCCCGCGATGTTCTTGACCGGGCGGCGTGCTGGGGTGCGACTTCGTGCAGGTCGCATCTGCAGGCCGACGAGTGCTGGGGCCTGCGCCGGGGGCGCGCCTACAGCTTCGGTACATCCGAAATCGACTTTGCATGCAGCCATGTCGACTCCGAAGAGCATCCATATTTCTGCCTGCCGATCATCGCGCATGGCGACACGATCGGCCTGATGCACATAAATTTCCCCGAACTGAAAGCCGACCGCGAATGCTCCGAAGAGCTCAACGAACTCCTGGCACCTGCGATGGAGGTTGCGCAAATCTGCGCCGAACAGATCAGCCTTGCGGCGGCCAATGTGCGCTGGCAGACCGAGCTTCAGGACCGCTCGGTCAAAGACCCGCTGACCGGGTTGTGGAACCGCCGCTGGTTCCTTGACATGGCGAACCGCGAAGTTCGGCGTGCCGAAGCCTCTGGCGGGCTGCTGTCGCTGGCGATTATCGATATCGACCACTTCAAGAGATACAACGACTCCCAAGGCCATGACGCCGGCGATGCGGTGCTGAAGGTCTTCTCAGCCTGCATGTCGGACCTGAATGCCGACGACGTGTTCGCATGCCGCATCGGCGGCGAGGAATTCGCGCTGATCTGCAATCACACCGACGCAGCATCGGCCGAGCGGATCATCGAGGGGTTGCGCGCGCGGCTCGGCGAGACGCAATTGGTTCATTCGGGCGAGGTTCTTCCCGGCGTGACGATTTCCGCCGGTGTCGCGCAGATGGCGCCCGGCAACGATCTGGAAATGCTCATGAAACGCGCCGACGAGGCGCTCTATGCGGCCAAGGATGGCGGGCGAAACCGCACGATGATCGCCGACGAACATGGCGAGGAACGGTTCTGGTTCGAAGCGACCGGGACCTGACGCATACCCGGCAAGCGCGTGACATTGCGCGCGGGCAGGCTCTAGCCCCGATAGTTCCGGAAGAACGCAGCGATCTTCGCGTAGTTGTTGGTATTGGTATCGAACTCGATGCCGATACGACGCGTCCTGACCGAGCGGACATAGCCGGCGACGTAGCCCAGTTTGTCGTTGAACACTTCGACATGATTACCGACCGCATGGCCCGACGTGTCATGCATCAGGGCGTCCATGCCGTTCATCGAGAGGTTGTCCGCCATGGCGCCGTCGACGCGCAGGCCATTGCGAACCTTGACGAAAACACGCGAACCCGCAGCCTGCTCTTGCCGGACTCTATCTCGGGACGTTTTGTTTACGACCGACCGCATTTTTTCGCCAGTTCTCCACCTTCTTTACGGTACAAATTGCCTGATCGGGGAAAATAAAGAATTAACGGGTGCCGGCACGCTGTCTGCGACTGCATTTAATCTGGCCGAATACTGTCCCGTTTCTGGATATGCCGCATTGGTGATCGGGCGTGATTGGACCCGCTGGGCGCCGGCCTGCACTGTCGCGCAGAACCGATTCCAGGAGCCGTACATGTCCGCCCGCGCCATCACTTTTGCCGCCGTCGCCTGTCTCGCAGTGGCATCTGCCGCGGCCCAGGATCGCACCGGGCGCGACACTCCGGGCGAATGGAGAGTCACGCATTTCAAGCAGTATGGACTATGGGATTCCATGTGCGACGAACGCGTATCCGCAAACACGCTGGAGGAGCGCTGCTACGTGCGCTACGTCGAGGTCTACAGCCCCAATCCGCAGTTCGGCGCGGCGTTCTCCTTCATCGTTCCGGAAGGGCGCGAAGGAGCGGTGACAGCGGAATTCGGATTCGAGCGCGGCATCCGCTTCAAGAAGGACGGGATTCGCATCGAGGCCGGTGGCGAGACTGCACGCGTGCTCGATCAGTCCGATTGCAGACGCGGCGGCAAATGCACGCTCGACAGCAAGGCGATGGCGGACATCGAACAGCTGGCGGCCACGGCACCGCACACCACCTTCGCCTTCTCGCTGACCGGCCGGCACGGACGGGATTGGGAACTGCGCTGGCTGTCGGACCGCCTGCACATGGCGATCGACGACATGCGCGCCGAGGCGCGTCAACGCGCCCTGATCGATTGACGGATTTGGGCTGGCCTACTGCCGCAGGATGTCCTTGACGACGCCGCTTGCCTTGGTGAAGTCCATCTGGCCGGGAAAGCGCTGCTTGAGCGTCGACATGCATTTGCCGACATCGCGCAGCCCTTCGGCACCGGTGTCGCGAACCACCTTCTCACAAGCCTCTTCGACTTCTTCCTTGCACATCTGCTTGGGAAGAAACTCGCAGATGACTGACGATTCCCGACGTTCCTGCTCGGCCAGTTCGAGACGGCCCGACTGCTCATAATCTTCCGCCGAGGCACGGCGCTGGTTGATCATGGTCTTCAGGATTTCGCGGATGTCACCATCGGTGACCGGATCCCTGCCCGCGTTTCGGTTGGCCAGATCACGGTCCTTGATGGCCGCACTGATCAGGCGCAATGTTGAAACTCTGGTGGAATCTTGAGATTTCTGAGCGTCTTTGAGCGCAGCCTGTATCGCTTCGCGCATCTTGCAACTCCCCGGTAGCAGGCGGACAATAGCGCCGTTCGGAAAACGACGCAAGCGTAACGCTGCCATCCAAACCTTTGTTTTTCTTTGCTTTTCCAATTACGCGCCACTTTAACGCCATCCTGTCGTCACGGAAATGACGAACGGGAGGCGGGCGACTCATCGTCTCCGGTCGCCGGCCGAAACGCTGTGTGGCGCGGTGTTTTCAGGCGCCTGATATGGTGCTACAGGCGCGCACCGGCAAGACCAATCCACTTCAACGTTTCGAGATCGACGATGACGCAGCATTCACACGCAATGGAAACCGCCGCCACGCCCGGCTGGACGAACGAGCCTGCCACCGCGGTTCTCGTTTTGGCCGACGGCACAGTGCTGCGCGGCAAGGGCTATGGCGCGACTGGCGCGGTCGAGGCCGAAGTGTGCTTCAACACCGCAATCACCGGCTATCAGGAAATCCTGACCGACCCGTCCTATGCCGCGCAGATCGTCACCTTCACCTTTCCGCATATCGGCAATATCGGCACGAACGAGGAAGACCTTGAAGACCTCGCGCCGGCACGGCGCGTCGGCGCGGTCGGCGCGATCTTCAAGGCGGACATCACCGACCCGTCGAACTACCGGGCCGCAGAACACCTCGATGCATGGCTGAAGGCGCGCGGGATCGTCGCGCTGTGCGGGATCGACACGCGCGCCTTGACCGCGCATATCCGCGAACACGGCATGCCGAACGCCGTTATCGCACATGACCCGGGCGGTTCCTTCGACCTCGACACGCTCAAGGCGCGCGCGGCGGCTTGGGGCGGGCTGGTCGGCGCGGATCTCGCCAAGGACGCCACATCCGGCCAGTCTTCGACCTGGCGGCAAACGCCGTGGGAATGGGACGCGGGTTATGGTGAAAACCAGCCGGACGGCGATGCGATCCACATCGTTGCGCTCGATTTCGGCGTCAAACGCAACATCCTGCGGCTGTTCTCGGGCCTTGGTGCGCGCGTCACCGTGCTGCCGGCGACCGCGACGGCCGACGAGGTGCTGGGGCACGAGCCGGACGGCATCTTCCTGTCGAACGGGCCGGGCGATCCGGCGGCAACCGGCGCATATGCGGTGCCGACGATCAGGGCGCTGGTCGACAGCGGATTGCCGGTTTTCGGCATTTGCCTCGGCCACCAGATGCTGGCGCTGGCGCTGGGGGCAAAGACCGTCAAGATGCATCAGGGCCATCACGGCGCCAACCATCCGGTCAAGGACCACACGACCGGCAAGGTGGAAATCGTTTCGATGAACCACGGTTTCGCCGTCGAAGCGGCGTCGCTGCCCGACGGCGTCACCGAAACCCATGTATCGTTGTTCGACGGTTCGAACTGCGGCCTGGCGGTCGATGGCAAGCCGGTGTTTTCCGTCCAGCATCACCCGGAGGCTTCGCCGGGACCGCAGGACAGCCATTATCTCTTCCGCCGCTTCATCAATCTGATCCGCGAAAGGCGCGGCGAGGAAACGCTCGCCGAGCGGTGATTTCTTGGCGCTATCTCCTGGCAGCGAGCATGCCCGGCAAATCGGCCAGCAGCCGCTCCCTGGTGCGCCGGCTGGCGATGCCTTTCTGCGGCTTGTTCTCGACATCAAGACGCGCAAAGACGTAGCGCACTCCATCCTTTTCTGCCCAGCCGACGAACCAGCCGTTCTGCGTGCGCAGGCGGTTGCCGTTTGCGTCGACAGCCCAGGCCGTGCCGGTCTTGCCGACGACATCGAGACCGGGATCATCGGTTTCGAAATGTTCGATCATCTCATCGGCCATCGCATAGGTGGCTGCGGAGAGCGGCAGCTCGCGGTTCACCCAGCGACGCAGGAACACGGCCTGCTCGACCGGCGAGATCTTCAGCGACGAACCGAGCCAGGCATGGGTGAGGCCGTTATCCTTGCCCGGATCGCCCGAAAGGTCGCGATTGCCGTAGTCGAGCCGGTCGATATGGGCCTGGAACCGCTGCATGCCCAATTGGCGGGTCAACCATTGCGAATACCAAAGGACGGACCGCTTCAGCCACCGGCGCGGCGTCGTGGTCTGGCGCCAGCCCTCGAACCGAGCGTTGATGGCCGGATCGTAGGCGACAGCCGGTGCGTCGGGCGAAGTCAGGATACCGGCCTCGATACCGATCAGGGCGAGCACCGGCTTGAAGGTCGAAGCCGGGCTGAACCGTGTGTCGCAGTCGCGGCCGGAGCGATGGATCTCCGCGCCATCGTCGGCGCGCAGCACCACAGTGCAAGCTTCGCGCGCGACAGCCTCTGCGGAAAAACCGCAGACGACCACCGAAAGCAGGGCGAGGCGGCGCGCCAGATATCGAAATGGCATTGCATGAAACTCCAAGGAACGAACGCGACAGCAATTGACTGACGCGTCGGCACAATCAAGGCGCGGCCACATCTACTTCCACCGCGCTTTCGCCGTTCGGGCTGAGCCGGTAGATGCCACGCTCGACGCGCTCGAACCAGCCATAGTGATCGGCGGCCATGATGGCGCGGGCGCGATCCACGCCGGTCGCCGCCGCAACGTCCGACGCCTTCGCCGGTCCGTTCTCGACGAGCCAGGCCGCAACCCGCATCGCGTCCTGGCGGTAGGCGGTCACGATGACTGTTCGTGTCGCGCCCCCCTCGTTCGGATCGCCGACCCGGCGGGCGAATTCGCGCAGCAGCCGCGCCTGCCGCTGCTTCGACTTGCGCGGCGCATAGGGACCCGGATCGAGATGGATTTCGCAAAATCCGTCGTCCAGCCGCACGGTGATCAGGCCAAGCCCGAGGCGGCCGCAGAGTTTGGCGTTGGCGCGCAGCGATGACAGGAATGGCCGTCCGGCTCCGCGTGGCACGGCGACATAGACCGCATCGGTAATCGCCAGGCGCTCGACAGCCTGATGAAACAGCGACAATGAAAACCCGGTTTTCAACTCGACAATGACCGGCGGCTCCGCGCCGCGAACGGCCACGACATCGGCTGCGCCGATCTCCGACTTCACCTCATAGCCCTGCCCTTCCAGCAGCGCCTTGACGGGGGCATACAGTTCCGTTTCGCGCGGTTTGGCCCGGCTGGCACGCGCCATCCTCAAACCGGTCCGTTGAACGTGTCGCAGTCCTGCAGCCGTCCGGAATCGAATCCGCGCGCGAACCAGGCGCGCCGTTGCGCGGATGTGCCGTGGCTGAAGCTTTCCGGCACGATGTAACCCTGCGTGCGGCGCTGGATGGCATCGTCGCCGATCTGGGTCGCGGCGTTCAGCGCTTCCTCCAGATCGCCTTCTTCCAACAAGCCCCTCTGCGCGGTGAAATGACCCCAGATGCCGGCGAAACAGTCGGCCTGCAACTCGACGCGCACGGACATGGCATTGCGTTCGGCGGGGCTCATCGAACGGCGCATCCGGTTGAACTCGGGCAGGATGCCGATGACATTCTGGACGTGATGACCAACCTCGTGCGCCAGCACATAGGCCTGCGCGAAATCGCCCGACGCGCGGAAACGGCGCGCCAATTCGTCGAAAAAGCCGAGATCGATGTAAACCTTGCTGTCGGCGGGGCAGTAGAACGGGCCGCTGGCGGCGCTGGCAAATCCGCAAGCCGAGCGCACCTGGTTCTCGAACAGGACAAGTGTCGGTTTCGGATAGCGCGCATTGCCGGCGGTAAAGATACCGTCCCAGACATCCTCGGTTTCGGCCAGCACGGTGGCGACGAACTGCGTCGTGCGGTCGTTGCGCACCGGGCCTGCAGGGGCCTGCGGCGCGTTCTGCGGCAGCATCTCGCCAAAGGCGCCGGAACCGCCCCCGCCCGCCAGAACCGCCAGCGGATCGACACCGAGAAAACGCAGTGCAAAAAACAGAACCACGAGGACGACGATGCCTGAAACGCTGCCGCCGCCGGTCCGCATGGCGCGGCCGCGCGAGGGAATGCGAACCCGCCGGCCGGCGGTACGGCGCGCCGGCGCGCGCCGGACGCGGCTGCCGCGCATGTCCTGGATATTCGTGCTCTGGCGGCGGCCTTCCCAACGCATGCGGCATACTCCGTTCATGACAGCGGAACAGCCGACGGTGCCCAATCCGCCGGGCGATTGCAAGCCGCCGGCCGGACTCCGCAAGGGAATATTGACGGGGTTTAGATGCGGTTCTAGGCTCGATTCGGATGGTTCGCAGAGTGAATTATGCTCACGCAAGGGGATCGCGGCGAACAAATATAAAACACAATAGGAATCGGGGCGGGTCGGCCCGATCGCCAAAGGGGGCGGCGCTCGAATGACCGACGAAGAATCAGAAAAACGTGGCAGCCGGCGCAATCGCGTGCTCAAGGAGGCGTTCGCCTCTTTCAACGAGAAATTCAGCGCCGTGCCCTGCGTCGTCCGCGATATCAGCGAAACCGGGGCCAAGCTGCGTTTCATGGACATGGCGGTCGTGCCCGACCGGTTTACGCTGGTCATCCCATTGGACGGAATACAGGTTGAATGCGAACGCCAGTGGGCAACCAGCCGCGACTGCGGTGTCCGGTTCACCAGCGCGCCGGAGCAATCCAGACTGCGCCGGTCGCAAGTGGTCAAGGCCTACCGTCCGGGCGAAGCCGTGATCGTGACCGCTCCATCGAAAACGCAGGCCGCCGACGAAGAAGCCGATGCGTCCGCCTTCCCCGATTACAATCGAGCCAGACCGCAAAGGGCGTTCGGCCGCCGGCGCTGAGCGCCCTATGCTCTTAATGTTGCATGCTTTGCGGACGCCGTCCGGAGCGCATGTAGCCGAAAGCCGCAAAGCCGAAGAAGGCAAGAATCGCCAGCAGGCCGAGCGCCGGATGACTGCCGTCGAGCAGCATTTTTTCCATGACGCGGCCCGGCAGCAACGTGAACGCGCCAGCAACGATCATGGCGCCGGCATACATTCCGCGCATCAGCGACCGATGACGCGCGATATCGCCGCGCCGCGCTGCCCGAATGGCCGCGAACATGCTCCAGAGCACATAGACCGACAGAATGTGGATCGGGCTGAACGGCCCGAGCACGCCGAACAGCCGAATGCCGATGTTCTCCAGCGTGTGAATGAAAAACGAAGAGACCGCGGTCACCGAGATCGCTGAGAAAAAGACCCAGCCGGCGGTCCGGTGGCGGCGGTCGCCCTTGCGGGCTGCCAGCACGTAACCGCCGACAATGAAGGCGGTCAGCGCGGCAACAATGTGAACCTGTATGACGAGCGGCAACTCGCTGAAGACGTGCAGTGCCATCGATGTTCCCCTTGATGTTTTCCTTAATGTTTCCCGGGGACGATTTGCGCCCGGCGCGGCACTTGCTAGAGATGGGGGATGAACGGCTTCAACCGCGGATACGTCAAATTCGTCGAGCGCTTCGCCAACAACGCGGAGCTGCAGTTCACGCTGCGTGAAATGCGCGACGTGTTCACGCGGCCCGGCGTGTGGATGGGGGTCGTGGCAACGGTGGCGGTGCTCGTCGCAAGCGGCCCGGCCGGCACGCTTAACAACTACAATGCGGCGGAACGCCTTACCTATTGGGGGCTGACGGTGATTGTCACCTTTCCGACCGGCTGGCTGTTTGCGGCATGGACCGAGCGGTCGGCGCGGCGGCGCGGCGTCAGCGTCTGGTTGGCCAAACCCGCAGGCGCGCTGGTCGCGACCATGCCGGTGGCGGCCGAAGTGCTGTTGCTGACCAATCTCTTCAACGGGCAGCCGCTGACCGACATGGACGGCGTTCTGCCGCTTGCCGGCCTGTGCCTGGTGGTCACGCTGGCAATCACCATGACGTATGCCGGTGGCATGACAAATGGTGAGCAGGCGGATGACGGCGCGGCGGAGGACGGTGCCGCCCCTGCCCCGCCGCCGTTCTTCAAGAGGCTGCCGCGCAGCCTCGGCACCGACCTCGTGTCGCTGCAGGCGCAGGACCATTATGTGGAGGTGACGACAGCGGCGGGCCGTCACCTGATCCTGATGCGGCTGGCCGATGCCGAAGCCGAACTGGACGGCTATCCCGGCATGCGGGTGCACCGTTCCTGGTGGGTGGCGCGCGCCGCAATCGACGAAATGCGCAACGAAAACGGCCGGCCGGTGCTGACGCTTGGCGACGGGACATTGGTGCCGGTCAGCCGCGACAGGCGGGCCGGCGTCAAGGCATGGCTTGAGGAATAGCCGCCCGACGGACCGTCAGTCCAGCCCGCGCAGGAAGCGGTTGGCGAGATTTGCCACCTGGGTTCCGCCGATCCAGGGCGGGTGCGCGGCCCCGTCGAGCATGACCAGCCGCGCGTCTTTCAGCCCGGCGGCAAAATCGCGGGCGGACTGCGCTGGCACGCCGCGGTCTTTCTTGCGGTGAATGACCAGCGAAGGCGCGCGCACCCCGCCAACATGCGCGCTGGCGTCCATCCGGTAGGTCAGCGCCAATAGCCGGGCGGCGGTTTCCGCCGAAGCCGCGGTGCGCATCATGCGTGCGAAATTGTCGATCGAAGCACCGTCCTCATGCGGCAGGAAGACATCGGCAAGCACACGCGAGCCCATGCCCCAATGCGCCCGCACGGTGGAAACGAGGGCGCGCAGGACCTCGTCCGGGCCGAGCTCGGCGCCGTTGAGAAACGTGCCGTAGAAACAGATGCGGCGTACCCTGTCGGGGTGGGCGGCGGCATGGACGACGGCGACCGGCCCGGCGGCCGACATGGCGAACATGTCGTATTGCTCGGCCCCCAGTTCGGCGACGAGATCGTCCAGCAGGTCGGCCTCGTCGGCGAGGCTGCGCTCGGCATCGTCGGGATCGGACATGCCGGCGCCCGGCCGGTCGTAGCGGACCAGCGTCATCCCCTCGCCAAGCGCGGCGATGAAGCTGGCGAAATCGGGATCTTCCTCGTCCTTGGCGACATTGCTGATCCACCAGGCCGGCAGGATCACCAGCGGCCCCTCGCCGCGCACGCCGTATGCGATCGAGCGGCCGGCGCGATCACGAAAAAAGCGCACCTCAGTGCGCGGTTCGGAGGGGTTCACCGGCGGAGCGGGAGGCGTAGTCTCGCCCTCAATTTCAACTTCTGTGTCAAATAGATAGCCGACACGGTGAAGGGTTCGAATCAACCGTTGCTCGCGGCCGCTGTCACCGATGGCGCTGCGCGCCGCCTTGATGCGGCTGGTCAGCGCCGCATCGGAAATCGCCCTGCCATGCCAGATCGCATCGACGATCTCCTGCTTGCCCAGCGCGCGGCCGGCGTTGTCGGCAAAGAGCACGAGAAGGTCGAAGACCTGCGGCTCGACATCGCGCGGCGCGCCGGCGCGCATCAGGCGGCGGCGGGACGGATCGAGCACGCAATCCGCGAAGCGGTAAGTCATGTACTCAATCTATGGGAGTTGGCGATGCTTTCCAATGCGGCACATGACAGTGCAAAAGGAATGACAGGCCGGCTCTTTCCCCGCCAAAAAAACCGCCAAGGGGTTCCGTGCCGCCGCGGTTTCGATAGGCCCGGTCCAGCCCAGTTTTACAACGCCTTTCAGACCGGTCGCCGCGCGCCTCCGGTCGTTTCGCACGAGCCGGACCGCACATGCCAAGACGCACAGACATCGACACCGTCCTCATCATCGGCGCGGGGCCGATTGTCATCGGCCAGGCCTGCGAGTTCGACTATTCGGGCACCCAGGCCTGCAAGGCGCTGAAGGAGGAAGGCTACCGGATCGTCCTGGTCAACTCCAATCCGGCGACGATCATGACCGACCCGGATCTCGCCGACGCCACCTATATCGAGCCAATCACGCCGGAAGTGGTGGCCCGCATCATCGAGAAGGAGCGCGCCGAGCGCCCCGACGAGACGATGGTGCTGCTGCCAACCATGGGCGGCCAGACGGCGCTCAACACGGCGCTGTCGCTGCAGCAGATGGGCGTTCTCGACAAGCACGATGTCGAGATGATCGGCGCCAAGCCGGAAGCCATCGACATGGCTGAGGACCGCAAGCTGTTCCGCGAGGCGATGGACCGGATCGGGCTGGAAAGCCCGCGCTCGGTGCTGGTCAACGCCACCGACATCAAGGAAACCGACCGGAAGGCGCATGAGGCGGAACGCAACCGGCTGAAGGCGGCGCTTTCCGGCGACGAACTGGAAACAGCCCTCGACAGCCTCGAGCAGACCTGGCGCGACGGGACCTCCGACCGCAAGCAGCGCTACATGACGCACGCCATGGGGCTTGCCGCCCAGGCGCTCGACGATGTCGGGCTGCCGGCGATCATCCGCCCGTCATTCACGCTCGGCGGTACCGGCGGCGGCATCGCCTACAACCGTTCGGAATTCTACGAGATCGTCGAGCGCGGGCTCGACGCCTCGCCGACGACCGAAGTCCTGATCGACGAAAGCGTGCTCGGCTGGAAAGAATACGAGATGGAGGTGGTCCGCGACCGGGCGGACAACTGCATCATCATCTGCTCCATCGAAAACGTCGATCCAATGGGCGTGCACACCGGCGATTCGATCACGGTCGCCCCGGCGCTGACGCTGACCGACAAGGAATACCAGATCATGCGCAACGCCTCGATCGCGGTGCTGCGCGAGATCGGGGTGGAAACCGGCGGCTCGAACGTGCAGTTCGCCGTCAATCCGGAGACCGGCCGCCTCGTCGTCATCGAGATGAACCCGCGCGTTTCGCGCTCCTCGGCGCTGGCGTCCAAGGCAACAGGCTTCCCGATCGCCAAGGTCGCGGCGAAACTGGCCATCGGCTACACGCTCGACGAACTCGACAACGACATCACCGGCGGCGCCACGCCGGCGTCCTTCGAGCCGACCATCGACTACGTGGTCACCAAGGTGCCGCGCTTCGCCTTCGAGAAGTTTCCCGGCGCCGAACCGGTGCTGACGACGGCTATGAAATCCGTCGGCGAGGTCATGGCCATTGGCCGCACCTTTGCCGAATCGCTGCAAAAGGCGTTGCGCGGGCTTGAGACCGGGCTGACCGGGCTCGACGAGATCGAGATCCCCGGCCTTGGCGAAGGCGACGACAAGAACGCCATCCGCGCGGCCATCGGCACGCCGACGCCCGACCGGCTGCGCATGGTGGCGCAAGCCTTCCGGCTCGGCTTCACGGCGGAAGAGATCCATGCAGGCTGCCGCATCGACCCATGGTTCCTCGCCCAGATCGAGGCGATCATCGCCATGGAGACGCGCATCCGCGCCCACGGCCTGCCGCAGGACGAAGCCAATCTGCGCATGCTGAAAGCGATGGGCTTTTCCGACCAGCGGCTGGCGACGCTGACCGGCGGCGAGGAAAAGCAGGTCGCCGAGGCCCGCCGTGCGCTCGGCGTGCGTCCGGTCTTCAAGCGCATTGACACGTGTGCAGCCGAGTTCGCCTCGCCGACCGCCTATATGTACTCGACCTACGAGGCGCCGTTTGCCGGCGCGCCGGCCAACGAGGCGGGAATCTCGGAGCGCCGGAAGGTCGTCATCCTCGGCGGCGGACCGAACCGCATCGGCCAGGGCATCGAATTCGACTATTGCTGTTGTCACGCCGCGTTCGCGCTGCGCGATGCCGGGTTCGAGGCGATCATGATCAACTGCAACCCGGAAACGGTTTCAACCGACTACGACACGTCGGACCGGCTTTATTTCGAGCCGCTGACCGCCGAGGACGTGCTCGAAATCCTGCAACTGGAGCAGGAAAAGGGCGAACTGGTCGGCGTGATCGTGCAGTTCGGCGGCCAGACGCCGCTGAAACTCGCCGACGCGCTGGAGAAGGCCGGCATCCCGATCCTCGGCACCTCGCCCGATGCGATCGATCTGGCCGAAGACCGCGACCGGTTCCAGAAACTCTTGATCAAGCTCGACCTGACGCAGCCGAAAAACGGCATCGCCTATTCGGTGGAACAGGCGCGCATGGTCGCCGCCGCGCTCGGCTATCCGCTGGTGGTCCGGCCGAGCTACGTGCTGGGCGGTCGCGCCATGCAGATCATCCGCGAGGAAACCGGCCTCGACAACTACCTGCTCGGGACGGTGCCGGAACTGATCCCCGAGGATATCAAGGCGCGTTATCCGAACGACAAGACCGGCCAGATCAACACGCTGCTCGGCTCCAACCCGCTGCTGTTCGACACCTATCTGACCGACGCCACGGAGGTCGATGTCGACTGCCTGTGCGACGGCGAGGATGTCTATGTGTCGGGCATCATGGAGCATATCGAGGAGGCCGGCATCCACTCCGGCGATTCCGCCTGTTCGCTGCCGGTGCATTCGCTTGGGCCGGACATCACCGCCGAACTGGAGCGCCAGACGGCGTCGCTGGCGAAAGCGCTCAATGTCGGCGGCCTGATGAACGTGCAATACGCCATCAAGGACGGCGAGATCTTCGTACTCGAGGTCAATCCGCGCGCCTCGCGCACGGTGCCCTTCGTCGCCAAGACTATCGGCCTGCCGATTGCCAAGATCGCCGCGCGCATCATGGCCGGCGAGATGCTGGAGCCGGCGATCGGCAATTACGGCACCAGGCCCGACATCGGCTCGCTGTCGCATATCGCGGTGAAAGAAGCGGTGTTCCCGTTCAGCAAGTTCCCGGGCGTCGACACGCTGCTCGGACCGGAAATGCGCTCGACCGGCGAGGTGATGGGCCTCGACCACGACTTTGCCGTCGCCTTCGGCAAGGCGCAGCTCGGCGCGGGCGTCGACCTGCCGAAATCAGGCACGGTATTCCTTTCGGTCAAGGACAGCGACAAACCGCGCGTGCTGGCGACAGCGGCGATGTTCGTCGAAATGGGTTTCGATCTTCTGGCGACCGGCGGCACGCAGCGCTTCCTTGCCGAGAACGGCGTTGCGGCCAAGAAGATCAACAAGGTGCTGGAAGGCCGGCCGCATATCGAGGATGCGATCCGCAACCGGCAGGTGCAACTCGTCGTCAACACGACGGAGGGCAAGACCGCCCTGTCGGATTCCAAGTCGCTGCGCCGCGCCGCGTTGATGAACAAGGTGCCCTATGTGACGACCATGGCCGGCAGTCATGCCTGCGCGCGCGCCATCAAGGCGCTGGCACAGGGCGAATTGCAGGTCCGTCCGCTGCAGAGCTATTTCGGGTGAATTGACCGGCCGCGTTCATACGCGAGCTATGTACGCATGACCGTATCCGCCATCTTTCGTGTGCGTCCCTCTACGCTATACTCGTCCCGGGGCTTCACCGCTTTTTGCCACGCGCTGAAGGAAGGCCGTCATGCCGAAAAACATCGTCATCCTGTGCGACGGCACCTCGAACCAGATCGAAGAGGACCGCACCAACATTCTGCGGCTCTATGGCTGCCTGAGGAAGAACGACCGGCAGGTTGTGTTCTACGACCCGGGTGTGGGCACCTTCGGCGGCGAGAACGACTGGCTGCGCACCACCCGCAAGACCAAGGAAGTCTGGGGACTGGCGACCGGCTGGGGCCTCGACCACAATGTCAAGGAAGCCTACCGCTTCCTGGTCGAGCATTTCGACCCCGGCAAGAAGAAGACCGCCGCGAAACCGGCCGTGCCGCAGGACGACATCTACATTTTCGGCTTCTCGCGCGGCGCCTATACGGCGTCGGTGCTGGCCGGCTTCATCCATGCCTTCGGCATCATGGACCTCGTACAGATCAACCTGCTGGACTACGCCTACCGCACCTACAAGGGCATCAGCGAACGCGATGCGACGCCTGAAAATCCCAACGCACCGTTCCTCCCGATGCGGCTCTACGAGCGGGCACTGACACCGCACCGGCCGGACATCAAGGCGCTCGGCCTGTTCGACACGGTCGCCTCGGTGATCGAACTCGGCAAGGTCTGGCCGCAGTTGCGCACCCATCCCTTCACCCGGAAGAACCCGAGTGTCCAACATGTCCGCCGTGCCGTCGCCATCGACGAGCGGCGGACCATGTTCAATCCGGTGCTTTGGGAGCTTGGCGGTTCGTTCACCGGCCCACCTTTCAAGAAGCGCGAGGCGGTGCCGCAAGACGCAAAGGAAGTGTGGTTTTCCGGGGTGCACGGCGATGTCGGTGGCGGCTACGAGGAGGAGAAAAGCGCTCAGGCGAAGCTCCCGCTCCTCTGGATGATCCGCGAGATGGAGGAAATCGGGCTGAAGGTCTACGAGTCGACGGTCAGGAAGATCGTGCTCGGGGAAGACCCCAAGCACCCCAGCTACGTCAAACCCGGCGTCGGCCAGAAGATCAATATATCCATGACCCGGGCCTGGCGCGTTGTGGAATTTCTGCCGCGCAAGGTTCCGACGACGTCGCACCGCGCGCGCGGCGGCGGGGGCGTCTACATTCCGCGCAGCGACCACCGGTCGATGCCCGAAAATGCGGAAATCCATGAATCGGTGTTCGAGCGCATGAAGGCCGATCCGTCCTACCGGCCGGTCAACCTTCCCGCTAGCGCCCTCGGCAAAGTCTAAACCGCGCCGGGCTCGATGGTCACGATGACAGGCGCGTGGTCGGAGGTCACATCCTTCGGCAGTTCCTGCACGAAATGGTCGTTCCAGACCTCGTTGCCGACGACCGTGCCGCGCCGGCGCGGGTTCTTCGGATTGAGCCCGTTGGAGACGATCGCGTAATCGAGCGTTTCGCCACTGTCCCAGCCGGCATGGGTGACCGGGCGCTTCGTCTCGGCGCTCGAAACCAGCGTGTAGCTGTCATAGAGGCGGTGGATGTATTTGCGAAACCGGTGTTCCTCGGGAATGTGGGCGCGCCACACGCTGCCGATATAGAAGATCATGTCCGACTGGGTGAGGATCGAGATGGTGTGCGAACCCGGTCCTTCGTTGAGATCGCCGAGCAACACCACCGGCCGGTCGATGTCGCCTTCGATATCCTCACGAAAACGCGCATACATGGCGCCCGCCTCGGCGGCGCGTTTGGAGACCTGATCGACGCCGGCATGCATGCGCTGCGTGAAATAGGCCTTGATCCGCTCGTCCCAGTCGGCAATCGCATCCATCGCGTCATCGTCGACAAAGGCGCCTTGCGACTTGAAATGCGCTGCATAGACGACCGTGCCGCCAATGCCGGGAATGTCGATCTCGCAGCGCAATGGCGGCCGCGAGAAGCGCGCCGTGCAGTCGATCACCGTCTCGGGAATGATCTCGCCCAGCGCCGGAACGGCAGTCGCTTCGGTGACCGGGTGGCGCGAGGCGACCGCGACCGTCGCGTTGACATAGATATCGGCATCCCCGCTGTCGAAAACCGGATCCGTCTCGCAGCGGAACTCCCCGTAGCCGGCCGCTTCGCACAGCTGGCGCAAGGCGTCGACCGACACCACCTCCTGGAAGGCGACGATGTCGGCATCCATGTCCGCAAGGGTTGCCGCGACCCAGTCGGTCTTCTCTGTCCATGAGGTATCGCTGTGGGTCTTGTTGTCCTTGCGCTCGTGCCAGTAGATCCCCGGCTTGGCGAAATGGTAGAGGTTCATGGTCGCGAGTTTTACAGGCATTCGACTTTCCTCCGTTTGCGCGAAACCTAGGCGCGCCACATGACGGAACTGTGAAACCGGCGGCAAGCCCGCTCTTTACTGCGCAAGGCGCAGCAAGCGGCGTGCGTAGACAACCGACACAATGGCCACCAGCGCCGCACTCGCATAGGCAGCGACGATCCCTGCGCGGATGCTCTCCGTATCGCCCGGTTCGGCAAATCCGGCGAGATTGGCGACAAGCCCGAATGTCGCCGCGCCAATGGCATAACCGGTCGTCTGCAGGGTCGGCAGCATCGCCGAAGTGCGGTCGCGGTCGGCAGGCGAAGCGCGCACCATCAGGAGTTCGCAGAGCGGCCCCCAGTTGATGCCGAAGCCCAGCCCCATCGCTGCCTGCCCGGTCACGACCAACGCGATCTCGCCCAGCCAAATGCCGAGGCAGGCCGCCACCATGCCGCCGGTCAGCAGCACCGGTCCGATGGCGACCGCGCGCAGCCTTGCCGGTTCGGGCAGCACGGAGGCGACAAGGATCGCCGACAGGCTCCAGGTAACGGCGAACGTAGCTGCCAGCGCGCCCGCCATTGTCGCACCGAGCCCCCACAGCGACTGGAAGCCAAACACCATGAACACCGCGCCGGCGGCCTGCGCCAGCGGCATCAACAGCACCACCCACAGGCCGGCTCCGACCAGGTCGTGCAGCCGAAACGCAGCCGCCGGCAGAATTGCGTCGGCCCGGTTGCGGTCGAGTTGGAATGAAAGCAGGAGAAGCGGCACAGCGACGACGAACAGGGCAATGGCCAGCCAGGGATGCGCGGTCGCGGCCGATGAAATAACCAGGATGCCGGCGGCGACCAGCACCAACCTCAGCGTCGGCACGGCCTCGGCGACCTCTGCCTGGCCGCCGCGCGCCACCGCAAACGGTACGAGTGCGAGGAAGATCCCGCCCATGGCGATGTTGAGGGCGAAAGCGGCGCGCCACGACACCAGATCGGTCATGATGCCGGCGACCAGCGGCCCGCCAAAGGCAGCAACCGCCCAGACGACAGCCTCAAAGCCGAACACCTTCTGCACCAGCCGTGCCGGGAACAGCACCGGGATAAGCGCATAGCAGATGGCGGCGACGATCCCCTCGCCCAGGCCTTGCAGCGCCCTGCCGAAAACCAGCACCGGCATGTTCGGCGCGACAACGGTCACCGCGCTGCCGGCCAGGAAGACCAGTGCCGAACCGATCAGCGCATTGCGCGCGCCCAGCCGCGCCTTCAGGTTGGCGGCCGCCAGCCCGCCAACGATGGCGAAGACCAGAAAGAACGTGAACGCCCAGGAGATCAGCCGCGCCCCGCCAAGTTCGCCGATCGCCGACGGCAGCGCCGTGGCGACGAAAAACTCGTTGAAGGCAAACAGCGCCACGCCAAGGCTGACCGTTGCGGTCGCGGCAACGTGATCCCTGGAGAACAGGTCGAGCCAACCCTGCGAATCGGCCGCATCCCGGGCAGCGTTTTCGAAACCATCAGCCAATTCGAACTCCCGTTCCATTGCAATTCCGGGCGCGAGAGCTACAGCCTCAAGCATGGTTGAGGTCAAGGCGAAAATGCAGGTTTGTTCGGCGCTACCGAAAGCGGCCGTCTGCCGCAGGGGGGGGGCTCGGCCCTGCCCTTTGCAATGAAATCAAATCGGATTATAGTCTTCTCGAACTGATCGAGGCGGTTCCTGAGCTTTCGCTCCGGGGACCGTTTTCTTTTGTGTCCACGCCCATCGGGGCGACCGCATGTACGGCCACAAGAAGAAAAGGAACGGCCATGATTGAGAAAGCGCCAATGACCGCGAACGGATTCGCGCAGTTGAAGGAAGAGCTGCGCTGGCGCCAGCAGGAAGAACGTCCGCGCATTATCGAGGCGATTTCGGAAGCCCGCGCCCATGGCGACCTGTCGGAGAACGCGGAGTACCACGCCGCCAAGGAAGCGCAGTCGCACAATGAGGGGCGCATCGGCGAACTGGAAGACCTGATCAGCCGTGCCGAGGTCATCGACATCGCCAAGCTCTCCGGGACATCGGTGAAATTCGGCGCAACCGTCACGCTGTGCGACGAGGACACCGAGGAAGAGAAGGTCTACCAGATCGTTGGCGACCAGGAAGCCGACGTGAAAGCCGGGCGCATCTCCATTTCCTCGCCGATCGCACGCGCGCTGATCGGCAAGGACGAAGGCGACTCCATCGAAGTGCAGGCGCCGGGCGGCGCGCGCGGATACGAGATCGTCACGGTCAAGTACATATGACCGAAAACGGGCCGAAAGGACCGCATCCGAAATGGCGAGGCGTGACGGCGAGGCAGTCATCGACACGCGCTCGCTGCAGGTGATCGCGCCAAACTTCAAGCGGCGGCTTTCCGGCGTGACATCGACCATCGTTCAGCTCGTGCCGGCGCAGCGCGCCGCCGGACTTGATATCGCGGTGTTCGGCCCCGGCCTTCCCACATCCCTGCCCCGGCTACGGTGGCGCCAGTTGCCGAGCCTTTGGCGGCGGCCGGCGGCGCACCGCCACCGCGTCTGGCACGCGCGCCGCAACACCGAGATGATCGGCGGTATCGTCCTGCGCGATTTTCTGCGCATGCCGCTCAAGCTGGTCTTCACCTCGGCGGCGCAACGCCGCCACAAGCCGCTCACCAAGTGGCTGATCAGCCGGATGGACGCGGTGATCGCCACCAGCGCACGGTCCGGCGCGTTTCTCGATGTTCCGCACCGCGTGATCCCGCATGGCATCGACACGGCGCGTTTCCGCCCGCCGGACGACAAGCGCGCCGCCAAGGCGGCGCTCGGGCTCGACCCGGATGGTCTACATGTCGGATGCAGCGGCCGGATCCGCCCGAACAAGGGAACCGATCTCTTCGTCGACGCGATGATCGCCGCCCTGCCTCGCAATCCGGGCTGGTCGGCGGCGATCACAGGGCGGGCGACAACCGAACACGAGGCGTTCAAGCGGCAACTGGAAGAACGGATCGCCGCCGCAGGCCTTACGAAACGCATCGTCTTTACCGGCGAAGTCCCCGATATCGTGCCCTGGTTCCAGGCTTTCGACCTTTTTGTCGCCCCATCGCGCGAAGAAGGTTTCGGCCTGACCCCGCTGGAGGCCATGGCCTGCGGCGTGCCGGCGATCGCCTCGAAGGCCGGCGCCTATGAAACGATGATCGACGATGGCGAGACCGGCCTGATCCTGCCCGACTTCGAGGCGGCATCGCTGTGCACGGCATTCGAACGCATGGCCGCCGATACGGTACGACGACAGGAAACGGCGGCGCGGGCGCTCGCCGATACGAGAAGCCGGTTCCGGCTCGATGGCGAGGTTCGCAGCCTCGCCGAAGTCTATGACAGCGTCGCGCCCCGGCTTGGCGACGATGCGGTGGACTAGGTTCGGATAGGCGCATGACGAAGGCCAGATCAGCGCCCGCCGTGGCATGGTTCGACGCGACCGATGTGCTGACCTGGGGTCCGGAGCCGCCGATGGGCGTGCCGCGCGTCGAACAGGCGATCTACAGATACTGCCGCACGCAGCCGGATCTCGGGATCGCCATCTACGACAGCTATTTTCGCCGTTTCCGGCCAGCCGACCGCGCCACCATCGCCTATCTGGATTATCTGGTCGCAGGCGACTGGCCGGGCTCGTCGCGGCCGCGGGCCGAAAGGCGCGTCGAGGCCCTGCGTTTCTGGTGGCCGCTGCTGTCGTGCCAGAACCATGCGACCGCCGACTATGTCGCGCGCTGCCTGAGCGGCAAAAAGGACCGGAAAAACCCGGCCAACAAGGCGATACGCACCATCGTCAGACCGCTCGGCTGGTTGCTCGCGCTGGTCTCCATGACCGGCGAATTTGCCCGTTGGCTGCTGGCAAAGACTGGTCTCGGCAGCCCTGCCCGGCTGTTTGCGGCCGGCGTGCCGGTCCTGATGTCCAACACCATCGCCAACAGGCAGGAGACGCGGGGCTCGATGCGTCTCTGGCGGCAACGTCCGGTCTATCTGCTGCACGACATCATTCCGCTCCGCTTTCCCGAACAAATCGATGATCACGTCGTCGCCGCCCAATTGCGCTACATTCGCAGGATCATGGCCAGCGGCGATCCCGTGATCACGATCTCGAAGGCAACCCGTGACGATTTGCTGAACTGGTACCGGCAAGACAGCGGCATCGGCTATCCGCACTCGATCACCGCGGTGTCGCTCGGCGCAACCATCGACGATAGCGGTGACGCGACCGCGCCGATCCCGGCGCTGCAGGACCGCCGCTTTGCCATCTACTGCTCGACGATCGACATTCGCAAGCGCCACGATGTGGTCGTGCGGGCATGGGCGGCGCTCGCGCGGAAGCACGGCGCCGAAACGCTGCCCTATCTGGCCTTTTCCGGGCGTGCCGGATCGGGTTGCGAGCAGCTCTCGGCCGCGCTCGAAGACGCACCGGAGATCGCCAACCGGGTCGTCATTCTCGACCTGATTACCGATGCCCAGTTGCGGTGGGCCTATCGTAACGCCGAATTCGGCGTCTTTCCCTCAAGCGCCGAAGGCTGGGGTCTGGGCGTTTCGGAATGCCTCGCGCATGGCGTCCCGGTCGTTCACTCCGACATTCCGGCGCTGTGCGAAGCAGCCCAGGGCCTGATGCCGAAAGCACCGACCGGCGACATCGCCGCCTGGGTCAGTGTAACTGAGGGGTTCGTGACCGATCCGCGGAAGCTTGCAGCGCTGCGCGACACCATCGGGCGCGCATACCGACCCGGCAAACCAGACGACTTCGCGCGCAATATCATGGCGAAACTGCGCGAGTTCGCCGGCAGCACATCTTGAAGAACATTGCGCCCAAACGAGCCGCAAGAGGCGGATTGCGCCGGTAGAGAAACCGCGTTAGCGCGGACAACCTGTATCTGTTATGGATCGACCTCGGTCCTCCCGTTAAAGACCGGGTGATGTATTGCCGTTGTTAGTTTTTTCGGATTCAGCATTCGAGTTTTCATATTTGTCTCACGTTCGAGTTTCCAGATGAAAAGTCTATTCAAGTATGCGTTCTCGGCGTCGATCGCATGGCGCGACAACGATGGCGAAGGCGCTCCGATGTCCGTTGGCTATCAGCGCATCCGGCGCAGATACTGGAAAATCCGCCGAATGCTTCGTGACCGGCGAGAACCGAGAAAAAAGCGCATCACGGCCTATATTGGCGATCGCACCTTTCTCGCCACAACCGCTTTCGATGCATATATCTATCTCGACTGCGAAGACACATGCCTTACACCGAGCATCATTCAGCAGGGGAAATGGCAGCCTTCGCTGACCGGTTTTCTTGAGCGCGAGTTGCGCCGGTGCGATCACTTCGTCGACGTCGGGGCCAACTGCGGATACTTCTCCCTGCTAGGCGCCAAGCGGGTCGGCTGGGGCGGTGCAGTGGTCGCCTTCGAACCGCAGAAGCGGTTTGCGAAGCTCGCACAACGCAGCTTCGACGCCAATTTCTACAATCACGCCGTATTGCTTCAGCATGCGCTTGGCGAAGCCGAAGGTGAATGCGAGCTTCGAAGCTTCGGGACGAATCTGGGCGCGACTTCGCTGATCACAGGCTTGGGTGGCGAGAGCACCGGCGAGACCGCGCGGGTGCGGACGCTGGACGATGCAATCGAGGATGCCAGCCGAACGCTTGGCAAGCCGCTTACCCCGACGGTCATGAAGGTCGACATCGAAGGCTATGAGCCACACATGTGGCGAGGCATGAGGAAAACCCTCGCCGCGCCTGAACTGAGACTGATCGTCATCGAATACTCGCCGCGGCACTACGAGGCGCAGGGACTGGATCCGGACGCCTTTCTCGACGAGATCAGATCGGCAGGTTTCAACATTGCCTATCTGGATAGCAGCTCGATCGAGCTGCCCCTGTCGCATCCAACATATGAGGAAGCGCTGGCGACATGGGGGCAGGCAGAACTGGTGTTGCGCAAGAGAAATGCCGCCTAAGGCGATCTGCCATGCCAATGTTTAAAGCCGACCGCGGTTTGAAGGCTACGACAGGTCGACAAGCCCTTCGTCCTTGACCTTGCCGATCGTCAGTGCCGAACGCACGGTGTCGACATTTTCGGCGGTCGTCAGTTCCTCGAGCACGAATTGCTGGAAGGAGCTGAAATCCGGCGCCACGCAGTGCAGGATGAAGTCGGTCTCGCCGGACATCATCCAGGCCGCACGCACCATCGGCCAGTCGCGGGTCATCGCCGCAAACGCCTTGATGCCGGCATCGCTCTGGTGCATCAGCCCGACGAGGCAGAACGCCTCGATCTCCTGGCCCAGCTTCGTGGCGTCGAGCATCGCGCGGTAGCCGGAAATGATGCCGGCCTCTTCCAGCCGGCGGACGCGGCGCAGGCAGGGCGGCGCGGAAATGCCGACGCGACTGGCCAGTTCGACATTCGTGATACGGCCATCGTCCTGCAACTCGCGCAGGATCGCCATGTCGATTGAATCGAGTTCCACAGCCTCACCCATGCAGATTGCATATGCGCGAAAACGCGAACCGGCAACCGGATTGAACGAACAAGCGGTTGAAAGGCGGTCACAGCGCCGTGTTGCGACGGCGCGGAACCTTGCGCCGCCCGGGCCCCAGCGCCTACATAGTCGCGAAGAACGACAGCAAGCCGGCATGCGGCCAGGCGCCAAAGAGGTCACGAAATGAGCGATGTCAAACACAGTCCGGTCCTGATCATCGGCTCGGGGCCGGCCGGTTATACCGCCGCCATCTATGCGGCGCGCGCCCTGCTCAAGCCGGTGCTTGTCGCCGGCATGGAACAGGGCGGGCAGTTGATGATCACCACGGAAGTGGAAAACTACCCCGGCTATGCCGAGCCGGTGATGGGTCCGTGGATGATGGAACAGATGCTGGAGCAGGCGAAAAACGTCGGTACCGAGGTGATCAACGACATCATCACCGATGTCGACGTGACAACGCGCCCGTTCCGCGCGACCGGCGACAGCGGTGCGGTCTACACCGCCGACGCGCTGATCATCGCGACCGGCGCGAAGGCCAAGTGGCTCGGGATCGAGAGCGAGCAGACCTATATGGGATACGGCGTCTCGGCGTGCGCGACCTGCGACGGTTTTTTCTATCGCGGCAAGGACGTCATTGTCGTCGGTGGCGGCAACACCGCCGTCGAGGAAGCGCTTTACCTCGCCAATCTCGCCAAATCGGTGACGCTGGTGCACCGCCGTGACGAACTGCGTTCGGAAAAGATCCTGCAGGAACGCCTGTTCGCCAAGGAAAACGTCACGATCATGTGGGACACGGTGCTCGACGAGATCACAGGCGCGAAGAACAATCCGGCGCTGCCCGCTGCCGTGACCGGCGCGAAGCTGAAGAACGTCAAGACCGGCGAGACCACCGAGATGCCGATCGACGGCATTTTCGTCGCCATCGGCCATGCGCCGGCAGTGTCGCTGTTCGAGGGCAAGCTCAAGCAGAAGCCGAACGGCTATCTGTGGACCGCACCCGATTCCACGGCGACCGACATTGCCGGCGTGTATGCGGCGGGCGACGTGACCGACGACATCTACCGCCAGGCAGTGACGGCGGCCGGCATGGGCTGCATGGCGGCGCTCGAAGCCGAAAAATTCCTGGCCGAACAGGAAACACAGCTGGAGGCCGCCGAGTAAGCGCGCTCCACGCGAGGGGGAACAAAAGATGCCGCTCGACTGGGACAAGTTGCGGGTTTTTCATGCCGCTGCGGAAGCGGGCTCATTCACCCATGCCGGTGAAAAACTGCATATGTCGCAGTCGGCGGTCAGCCGCCAGGTCTCGGCGCTGGAACAGGAGGTCGGCGTCACCCTGTTCAACCGGCATGCGCGCGGCCTGGTGCTGACCGAACAGGGCGAGCTTCTGTTCCGCACCGCAAACCAGGTGTTCGTCAAGCTTGAGACGGTGAAATCGCAGCTTTCCGACTCCAAGGACAAGCCGTCCGGACATTTGCGCGTGACGACAACCGTCGGACTGGGGTCAGGCTGGCTGACCTACCGCGTCCAGGACTTTCTCGAACTCTATCCCGACGTGCAGCTGCACCTGATGCTGTCGAACGAGGAACTCGACCTCAACATGCGCGAGGCGGATTGCGCGATCCGGCTGCGCCAGCCGCAACAGCCCGACCTGATCCAGCGCAAGCTGTTCACGGTGCATTTCCACATCTTCGCCTCGCCCGGTTATCTGAATAAATACGGACGCCCGGAGAAGCTCGACGATCTCGACAACCACCGGCTGATCGGCTTCGGCGAGCCGGCGCCTGCCTATCTGATGGAAATGCGTTCCTTCCTGACGCTCGGTCGGCCGGCCGACAATCCGCGGGTGCCGATCCTGGAGATCAACTCGATCATGTCGATCAAGCGGGCGGTGCAGCGCGGCATCGGAATTGCCATGCTGCCGGACTATGCAGTCGAGCAGGATGCCGGCCTGGTGCAATTGCTCACCGATGTCGAGTTGCCGAGTTTCAACACCTACTTCGTTTATCCCGAGGCGATGCGCACCAGTGCCAAACTGCAGGTTTTTCGGGATTTTCTGTTCTCGAAGGCGCGAAACTGGGCATTTTGAGCAGCCCTTGTGCAGGCATCTGCATCGAATTTGTTCGAGCCATGCAAAAAATGCATAGGTGCATTGCACAATAGAACGTTGAAGTCACGGTTTGCAGAAGCCATATTCGTCCTGTCAAGAACGCACCGTATCCTCCTCCCACGGTAACGTTCGAGATTTAAGATGCGAAGGCTATCCTCCTCCCAGCCTTCACATTGAATAAGACCGGGTCGCTATCCTCCTCCCAGCGGCCCGGTCTTTTTCGTTTTGCGCTCCCTGAAGAAACAATCCACGCTTCCGTTGCGGTAGATCCCGGATCCGTTCTGGATCACACGAATCCGGCGATTGCGGGACGGTGGGCCGGCAATGACCGCAATCCACAGCCTCACAAACTATTACGGTCACGCGCAGGACTTCTCACTGGCGGGGGCCGCAAGGGCTGGCTAGCGTCGGCGCGCTGGGGGGCGCGACATACAGATCTGGGAGACTGTACGCGTGCCCGATTGGATGCCCTGCCCGGCCCTTGCCTTGATTTCACTGTTCTCGATCATCCCGCCAAACGCCCTCGCCGATGCCACCGAAGACACCTGCAACCAGCTGATCGCGCTGGGCAAGAGCATGGTCTGCGCCGGCAG
The DNA here is from genome assembly GCF_965230365.1 of Oricola sp. Lineage (GTDB taxonomy): Bacteria > Pseudomonadota > Alphaproteobacteria > Rhizobiales > Rhizobiaceae > Oricola. The sequence goes on from NZ_OZ246003.1 coordinate 3,555,533, forward strand.
TGAGCCGGCCTGGGCACTGGAGCTGAAATGCGACGGCGGCCTGACCGCGAATTTCACTGACGCCTTTTCCGGCACCATCGCCGTCATTTCCGGCGACGTGCAGGTCAACGGCGGGAACCCCTGGCAGATCGAAACCAGCCATCCTCTCGCCGGCACGCTGGCGGCGACGCCGGTCGGCTGCACCGATGGCAGCGACCGGGTCTACGACTTCACCTTCCAGCCGCTCGAAGTGCCGGGGCTCGCCCCGCCGTTCGAAGCGCTTTGCTGCCACCTGGAGTGAGGGTCAGCGCGCAGAGACAGACGCATCGCAAAAATCGAAAGCCTATATTCTGTGGGAGAACTTGCTTCCATCACGCGCTTAACACTCGCGATCCTCCGAATCAGATACGCTTGACAAAGGAACGGCGTTCTGCTTTTGTTCCGTCGACAGGGGATTGGTATGAACTGCGAACTTCCAAATCCAAAACTGGACTTGCTTGATCGCGCCGGCGGCTTGGCTTTCCAGACGGTTCTCGCAGACCCCCCATGGAGGTTCATTAACCGAACAGGCAAAGTCGCGCCCGAACACAGGCGCTTGAACCGCTACGAAACCATGACAACAGAGGAGATTTGCGACCTCCCCGTCGACGCGCTGACTGTCGAGCCTGCCCATCTTTATCTTTGGGTACCTAATGCGCTTCTACCGGACGGCCTACGCGTTATGGAAGCTTGGGGCTTCCAATACAAATCCAATATCGTGTGGCACAAAGTTCGAAAGGATGGCGGTTCGGATGGTCGCGGTGTCGGGTTCTACTTCCGAAATGTGACGGAACTGCTTCTGTTTGGCGTACGCGGAAAAAACGCAAGAACATTGGCGCCAGCGCGCAGCCAGGTAAACATGATCCAATCGCGGAAGCGCGAGCACTCTCGCAAACCCGACGAGCAGTATGACCTAATTGAGGAGTGTTCGCCGGGACCCTATTTGGAGCTGTTTGCCCGTGGAACGCGCCCGGGATGGACTTATTGGGGCAATCAAGCGGACGAGAGCTATAAGCCGACGTGGAAGACGTATGCCTATAACTCCTCGGTTGAGGCTGCAGAGTAGTTAAAGGTAACAATCGAGTCGGGAATCCCGATTAGGACCAACGGACAAGGATTACCGACACCACGCAGCACGCGCTCCTGTAACTTTCGCCAATGCGTGGTGGCTTCCCCATATTTGTCGGACACAAACCAGTCTACCCAAGCTTCGCGAAAACTACCCATTCTCTCGGCTCTTGCTACTATGTTTTCGCGTTGGCGACGGGTCGGTGTGTAGCCAAAGCTGTCAAGTTTCTCAAAATCTTCAACGTCGTTATCGACAGCGAACCGCCTGACGTGATCCCGCATGTTGGAATGGAGGCTCGAGCCTCGTGTTATCAATCCACCGACTGAGATTGCACCTTCAGCGTGCAATCGCTTGAAGTTCTCCAAGTCCCTGTCGAAAAACGGATCCTTATTGTTCCACTCAATCTCCAACGCAAACACGCTGCCGTTCGGCGGGAACGATTTCACATGATCAATCTCGTGAGACAGTGAAGCGACTTCTATCTCGGGTTCATCATCCGCCCATCGAACGGTCTTGCGAACTTGGATATTTCGCTTGTCCCAACCGTTCTCCGCGAGCCTGCGCCTGAGGCGTTGAGTTAACTTTGTCTCTCCGCCGCCGCTCCCAATCACTTCCAAGATCGGCAAGTCGAGTTCGGCGCAAGCCTGCTCCAGTTCGGACTCGGCTTCTGGAAAGTCCTTAGAAATGATTGCTTCAGCATGATGTAGCGCCAAAACATCAAATCCCAGTTCTATGAGATGTCTGAACAGCATCGTAAGACTCTAGCGCGTCAAACGCTTGTATGTCACCCGCTTCGGATTGACGCTTTCGGGGCCGAGGCGGCGGATCTTGTCGGCCTCGTAGTCCTCGAAGTTGCCCTCGAACCATTCGACATGGCTGTCGCCCTCAAACGCGAGGATGTGGGTGGCGAGCCGGTCGAGAAACATGCGATCGTGGCTGATCACCACGGCGCAGCCGGCAAAGTTCTCCAGCGCCTCTTCCAGCGCGCCAAGCGTCTCGGTGTCGAGGTCGTTGGTCGGTTCGTCGAGCAGGATGACGTTGCCGCCCTCCTTCAGCATCTTGGCCAGATGCACGCGGTTGCGCTGGCCGCCAGACAGCGTGCCGACCTTCTGCTGCTGGTCGCCACCCTTGAAGTTGAAGGATGAGCAATAGGCGCGCGAATTGACCTCATGCTTGCCGAGCTTGATGACGTCGTTGCCGCCGGAGATCTCCTCCCAGACCGTCTTGTCGGGATGAAGCGCATCGCGCGACTGGTCGACATAGGAGAGATTGACCGTCTCGCCGACCGTGATGTCGCCGCTTTCGGGCTCTTCCTTGCCGGTGATCATGCGGAACAGCGTCGTCTTGCCGGCGCCGTTCGGTCCGATCACGCCGACAATGCCGCCGGGCGGCAGCTTGAAGGTCAGATCGTCGATCAGCAAGCGCTCGCCATAACCCTTCGACAGGCCTTCGGCATCGATGACCGTATTGCCCAGCCGCTCGCCAGCCGGGATGACGATCTGCGCGTCGCCGGGACGGCGATCGGCAGCATTCTTGACCAGTTCGTCATAGGCCTTGATACGCGCCTTGGATTTGGCCTGGCGGGCCTTGGGCGAGGATGCGATCCACTCCTGCTCGCGCGACAGTGTCTTCTGGCGGGCGGCCTCCTCGCGGCCCTCCTGCGCCATGCGCTTGGCCTTGGCTTCCAGATAGGCGGTGTAGTTGCCCTCGTAGGGAATGCCGCGGCCGCGGTCGAGTTCGAGAATCCAGCCCGTCACATTGTCGAGGAAGTAGCGGTCGTGGGTGATCATCAGAACCGAGCCTGGATATTCGCGCAGGTGCTTTTCCAGCCAGGCGATGGTCTCGGCGTCGAGATGGTTGGTCGGCTCGTCGAGCAGCAGCAGGTCCGGCTGGCGCAGCAGCAGCTGGCACAGCGCGACGCGGCGCTTTTCGCCGCCCGAAAGGTTGTCGATCGACGCATCGCCGGGCGGGCAGCGCAGCGCTTCCATCGCCATCTCGACCTGGCTTTCCAGGTCCCAGAGGTTCTGCGAATCGATGATGTCCTGAAGCTTTGCGCCCTCCTCCGCCGTTTCGTCGGAGTAGTTCATCATCAGTTCGTTGTAGCGGTCGACGATCGCCTTCTTGTCGGCGACCCCCTCCATGACATTGCCCATCACATCGAGGCTCTCGTCGAGCTGCGGTTCCTGCGGCAGGTATCCGCAGGTCGCGCCCTCGGCGAGCCATGCCTCGCCGGTGAACTCGGTATCAAGGCCGGCCATGATGCGCAGTACTGTCGATTTACCGGCGCCGTTGGGGCCGAGAATGCCGATTTTGGCATCCGGGTAGAAGGACAGGTGGATGTTTTCGAGGACCTTCTTGGATCCATAGGCCTTGTTGAGGCCGGACATGTGGTAGATGAACTGGCGGGCCATCGCTCTTCTGCTTTGTTGGGACGAGAATTGGCGCGTGTGTAGGGGAATTCGTTGCCGGCGGCAATGGCGGTTTCGTCAACCGGAGACGGAACCGCAACGCCCCCCGCAATCGGCGCGAACAAGCCCGGCCGATCCGCTCAAACTACAAGATTTCGGGGTGCAACTGGCCGAAAAAGGCGCTTTACGGCGGTTGAACTGTGCCGGCCGCGTACCAATGTCAGGTCGTCGGTGGCGATTACGCACCAGGAGGAAGCAATGAAGCGAATGACGATGGCCCTCGCGGCCGGAATTGCAGCAAGCATGCTTATCCATCAACCGGTCCTCGCAGATGGCGGCGGAGGCGGTTCGAGCGACGCAATCAAATGCAACAGCGGCTGGGTCTGGGACAAGAAACAGCGCAAATGTGTTCGGCAGTCCTCGGAAAATGTCGAGGACGGCGACCTGCTCGACAGCGCTATCGCATTCGCCAATGGCGGACGCTATGACGACGCTATCAGCGCGCTGCACCTGATCGGCGACACGAGCGACCCGGAAGTGTGGAACTATCTCGGTTTTGCGACCCGCAAGTCCGGCGACCTGAAGGGCGGTCTCGCCTATTACCGCAAGGCGCTCGAGGTCGATCCCGACTACACGCTGGCCCGCGCCTATATGGGCGAAGCGTTCCTGACGGCCGGCGACCGCCCTGCCGCGGTGGCACAACTGCGCGAGATCGAGCGGCGCGACGGCCGGCAGGGCCGGGCTTATACCTACCTCGCAAGCGCGCTGGAAAACCAGCGCCAGTATTGAGCCTCAGTCAGGCGGTCGTCCGCGCGGCCGCTTGACACATAGCCCAAGTCCCGGCACCTCGTTGCGTAACCGCAACGAAGGTGCCGGTATGGCCTTCACAAAACCGCAGATGTTCGCCTCGGCGACCGGCGCATCGCTGGCGTTACGCCACGAACCTGCGCGAGGTCTCGCGCGCGGCGTCGTTCAGATCAATCACGGTCTGGCCGAGCATGCCGCACGTTACGCCCGCTTTGCCGACGTGCTGGCCGGGGCCGGCTACCACGTTTATGCGCATGACCATCGCGGCCACGGTCTGACGACCGCGCCGGATGCGCCCTATCGTGGTTTTTCCGGGATGCGGGATGGCGCTGACAAGGTGATCGCCGATGTCGGTGCGGTCCATCGGGAAATCGCCATCCGCCACCCCGGCCTGCCAGTCGTGGTGTTCGGCCACTCGATGGGCGGGCTGATCGCCATGAACTATGCGCTGCGCCATCCCGATGGTCTTGCTGCGGCGGCGGTCTGGAACGCCAATTTTTCGGCCGGCGCAGCAGGTTACGCCGCAAAGGCGGTGTTGGCCGTCGAGCGGTTTCGGCTCGGTTCCGACGTGCCGTCGCGCATGTTGCCGCGCCTGACATTTGCGGCCTGGGCCAAATCGGTGCCGGACCGACGCGCCGAGTTCGACTGGCTGAGCCGCGATTCGGCTGAGGTCGACGCCTACATCGCCGATCCGGATTGTGGTTGGGACGCGACCATCGGGATGTGGCAGACGGTGTTCGACCTGATCTTTGCCGGCGGCAAGGTCGAGAGCGCTTCGCCCGCCACCAAGGCCCTGCCCTTCAACCTTGTCGGCGGCGGCCGCGATCCAGCGACAGATTTCGGGCGCGCCGTGGAGCAGCAGGCTGCGCGCCTGCGGAAGACCGGATTTGCCGATGTGGCCTTGACGGTCTATCCGGAGTTCCGTCACGAAACGCTGAACGAGCAGGGACGCGAACAGGCGATTGACGCATTCATTGCCTGGTTGAACGAGAAACTTCCGGACGCCTGACCAGGCGTACGGCCCAACCGGAGACAGTCATGGCAAGCCGACGCGATCCGCGCACACCGGCGCTGATCATCCTTTTGATGTGCGCGACGCTGACCATCATGGCAGGCGCGACAATCGCCCCGTCGCTTCCGGCGATGGGCGATCACTTCTCCGACAATCCGGCTGCCTTCGCCCTGGTGCCGCTGGTCCTGACCGTGCCGGGGTTGGCAATCGCCATCGCAGCACCGCTGTCCGGCCTCGTCGCTGACCGGTTGCCGAAACGCAGTATTCTGATCCTCTCGATGCTGGTCTATGTTGCTGCCGGCTCGTCCGGCCTGGTACTCGACGACATCACGTCGATCATCGCGGGACGCGTGCTTCTGGGAATTGCTGTCGGCGGTATCATGACGACCTCGGTCGCGCTGATCGCCGAACTCTATCAAGATCATGAGCGCGGCCGGGTGCTGGGCTACCAGTCGGCGGCCATGGCGTTTGGCGGCGTCGCCTTCATCCTGACAGGTGGTTTTCTGGCCGATCTGTCATGGCGCGCGCCATTCGCCGTCTATCTGGCGCCGCTTTTGCTCTTGCCGCTGGTGCTGGCGCGGATCGATCGGGGCAATTCGGTGGATCTCGAGCCGAGTGAGGCACATGAAAACCGGACCCGGCGTTTTCCCTGGCGCCACGCGATCGTCATCTATCCGAGCGTATTCATTGCCTTCGTCGTGTTTTACGCGCTGCCAATCAAGCTGCCCTTTCTGTTTCGCGAACTCGGCGCCGAACGGGCATCGACGGCCGGCATGGCGATCGCACTGGTGACGCTGGTCTCCGGCCTCGCGTCGTGGCACTTCCAACGCATTCGCGGCAGCATTTCATTTCCGGCCATGGCGGCCGCATCGTTGGCGATCATGGCACCGGCCTTCGCCTTCATGGCAACGCTACCGAGCGTGGCGCTGATTTTCACCGTGCTACCGACCGTCGGGCTCGGTATGGGCCTGGTGATGCCGAATGCCACGACCTGGCTTTACTCGGGCGTTCCGGCCGGGGTGCGGGGCCAGGCGGCCGGACTGATGACCATGTCGGTGTTTACCGCGCAGTTCCTGTCAGCGCCGGTTGCCGCATTCTTCACCGCCTATGGCGGCATCTCCGCGCTTTTCTGGTTCTGCTCGGCTATCGCAACGCTGGCAGGCCTCGCCTATGCGGCCCTTGCCATGCTGCGCCGGGCTGACGCTCACAAGCGCGTTTGATACCGACAATGCCGGCAGACAATCGGGACACGTCCGCGAAGGACGTTGTTGCCAGCCACTTCGCTGTTGAGAACCTCACGGTCTTCCTGGTGCGGACCGCGCTGCAAACCGTGCTCAGCTAGGCAATATGCTCTATTTTTTCCCAGAGGCGACAGCGAGCATTGCAGCGGTATGAAAGGCAAGTGCTGAACGTTCGCGCTCGCGGTCCGGGCCCAGTTTTTCCAAGACCGGATTTCCAACACCTTGAACGCAACAGCGGGCAGGGCTTCAAGTTCGGCCGGAGCGGTGCAGCCGGCCCGACCAGACATCAATCGCAGCCTGCAAACTTCACCCGCTTTGCCGTGCCAATCCGCCGGAAAGGGCCGACCAGACAGGCACCAGGATCGTATTGGCGACAGGGATCAGGACAAGGCCAAGGGCAAGGCCGAAGAGACCGTCCATCGTGGCCTTGGCGATCCATTCGACGGCGCCTTCCATCGGCGGGACGGCATGACCGGCAATCGCGGCCAAGTCATGGATGAGATGACCGAGCCAGGTAAAACCAAGCGATTCCAGGCCGTGAACGACGATCGAACCGCCAACCCACAGCATCGCCGCCGTACCGATCGTTGTCAGCAGCTTGAGGAAACCCGGCATCGCCCTGACGATGCCACGGCCGAACGCACGTGTGACAGAAAGCCGCCCCTCCTCGGCCAAATGCAGCCCGACATCATCTGCCTTCACGATCAGCGCCACACTGCCATAGACAATTACTGTAATGCCAATGCCGGCCACAGCGAGCGTGAAAGCTTCCATCCAGAAGTTCGATTCCGGAATGGCGGCGAGGATGATCGTCATGATCTCCGCCGACAGGATGAAATCCGTCTTGATCGCGCCGGCTACCCTTTCCTTTTCCAGGTGAAGCGGGTTTTCGGGCGTTGCCGCAGCGGCTCTCGCGTCCGGTCCGTGATGCGGTTGTAAGATGTGGGCGACCTTTTCCGCACCCTCGAAACACAGATACGCGCCTCCGATCATCAAAAGCGGCATGATCAGCCATGGCGCAAAGGTCGACAGCAGCAGAGCGACCGGCAGAAGGATCAGCACCTTGTTGCGAAGCGAACCTTTTGCGATCTGCCAGACGATGGGCAGTTCGCGGGCAGGCTCGAAGCCATGAACGAATTTCGGCGTCACCGCCGCATCGTCGATGACCGCCCCCGATGCCTTTGCGCCGGCCTTGACGGCCTGTGCCATCACGTCATCGACGGATGTTGCGGCGACCTTCGCGATCGCGGCAACATCGTCGAGAAGGGCTAAAAGACCGCTCATACCCGCCAATCGCCTCTCGTTGCCTGGAATCTCTCAATTCCGGTCTAGCGTGATGGTAGCGCAATGAAAACAGCGGAACGTTTCCGAGCGGCACCTGCTCCGGGAAACATGGCGCACCGCCCGCGCCAGGCAAGTCATCGCAAAGGCTGGAGGCGCGATCGGCCCGGCGACCGAACGAACATGGCGGGGTTGTTTGGAGCGCAGTCACCGGCAACGCGCAACGAAAACCCCGCCTGCTGGCAGGCGGGGTGTAAAAAACTACCAACGCTTCTGAGTGAGAAAAGCGCTTACTCTGCGTAAGCGCCAGCTTCCTCGTTGATGTAGGCGATCACGTTGGCGATGTCCTCTTCCTTCTTGAGGCCGGGAAACGCCATTTTGGTGCCCTTGACCACCTTTTTCGGCGCCGCCAGGTATTCCCCGATCAGGGCGACGTCCCAGACCTTGTCGCCCTCGGCAAAGGCGGTCATGCCCTTGGAGTACTTGAAGCCCTCAACGGCAGCGACCGGGCGGTTGATGATGCCGACGAGATGCGGGCCGACCTTGTTTTTCTCATCATCGACGACGTGACAGGCTTTGCACTTGTTGTAGACCTTCTTGCCGGCCGCAGCATCGCCGGTAATGTCCTGGGCATTGGCCACAGGAACCGCAGCAAGGGTCGCGGCGGCAATCATCAGAGTTGCAAGTTTCACGATCGATACTCCATCGAATTGAACAGTGACTAGTCCAGGTTTCTTGATATCCGAGGTTTATGCCACAGCGCGCGCCAGGGCGCATTGCGACCATAGATCACACAGTGCCGAAGCGAGATGATCGATATCGGCCTGCGTGTGCGACGGATTGGGCGTGATGCGCAGCCGCTCGGTCTTCACCGGCACGGTGGGATAGTTGATCGGCTGAACATAGATGCCGTAGTCGTCGAGCAGGATGTCGGAGATCCATTTGCACTTGCGCGCATCGCCGACCATCACCGGCACGATGTGCGACGGATTGGTCATGTGCGGGATGCCGCGCGCGTCCAGCGCCGCGCGCACCGCCGCGACATTGGCCTTCTGAGCCGCCCGTTCCTTGCCACTCTGCTTGAGGTGGCGGATAGAAGCGGCAGCACCCGCCGCCAGCGCCGGCGGCAGTGCGGTGGTGAAGATGAAGCCGGAGGCAAACGAACGGACGAAATCGACAAGGTTCTCCGAAGCGGTGATGTAGCCGCCCATGACGCCAAACGCCTTGCCAAGCGTGCCTTCGATGACGGTCAGGCGATCCATCAGGCCCTCGCGCTCGGCAATGCCGCCGCCGCGCGCGCCGTACATGCCAACGGCATGCACTTCGTCGAGATAGGTCATTGCGCCATACTTGTCGGCGACGTCGCAGATTTCCTTGATCGGGGCGATGTCGCCGTCCATCGAGTAGACGCTTTCAAACGCCACCAGCTTCGGCGCGGACGGATCGTCGGCGGCCATCTGCCGGTCGAGATCGCGCCAGTCATTGTGCTTGAAGATGCGCTTTTCGCAGCGCGCGTGGCGGATGCCCTCGATCATCGAGGCGTGGTTAAGCGCATCCGAGTAAACGATGATGTTCGGGATCTTGGACGCAAGCGTACCGAGCGCGGCCCAGTTGGAAACATAGCCCGACGTGAAGATCAGCGCCGATTCCTTGCCATGCAAGTCGGCCAACTCGCGCTCCAGCATCACATGGTAGTGGTTGGTGCCCGAGATGTTACGAGTGCCACCTGCCCCGGTGCCGCACTTGTCGATCGCGTCATGCATGGCGGAAACCACATCCGGGTTCTGGCCCATGCCGAGATAGTCATTGGAGCACCAGACGGTGACCTGCTGGGTCGATCCGTCTTCACGGTAACGCGTCGCTTTCGGAAACGAGCCCGAATGGCGTTCGAGATCCGCGAAGACGCGGTAGTTGCCCGCATCATGCAGTGTCGACAAACGGTCGGAAAAAAACTTCTCGAAATCCACGATCATGCACTCCATTTCGCCGTCAGGCACTCCTCGTCATCACCGGGATGACTGAACGGTCGGCACCTCTATAACGGCTCGGCCCCCTGTTTGATATGCGACAAATGTCACCATTTGGGTAGAAGGCCAGATGCCCGCCTGCCTTGATTTTAGTCAAGTACCGTCGAGGCAGCCTGAAACGGAAACAGAATTCCGCTTCCGCGTCGATCTTTGGAACGCCAGTCCTCGTTCGCTTTCCGGCCCGCTCTTATCTTCCAGACAACATCGAACGAGGCCTGAAATGCGTCATTTTCCGATATTCCTGGATCTGTCCGGTCGGCGAGTCGTCGTTTCCGGTGCCGGAGAATGCGCTGTTTCCAAACTGCGGCTGCTGCTGAAAAGCGAAGCGACAATTGCCGTCTACGGTGCGCAGCCGGTCGATCAAGTCCGCCGCTGGGCCGAACAGGGTGCGATCGAACTGATCGAACGCCGCATCGAAACGGCGGACGCGGCAGGCGCGGCGCTGGTCTATGGCGCAAACGAGGATGCGGCGGAAGACGCCAGAGCCGCAGGGATTGGCAAGGCGGCAGGCGCTCTTGTCAACATCGTCGACAATCTGGACGATTCGCAATTCATCACACCAGCAATCGTGGATCGCGATCCGGTAACGGTTGCAATCGGTACTGAAGGTGCCGCGCCTGTGCTGGCGCGCAAGATCAAGGCCGACCTGGAAGAACGCCTGCCGACATCGCTCGGCATTCTGGCGCGCATTGGCCAGGCATTCCGTGACCGTGCCGCCATGCTGCCGATGGGCCGCAAGCGCCGTGATTTCTGGACCCGCTTCTATTTCGGCGAAGGCGACGCCGCACTGAAACGGGATGGCGAGGACGGCGTTCGCGCCAAGCTGGAAGAGCTCTTGACCGACGCCATCGAGACCCGCCCGCGCGACGGTCATGTCAGCCTGATCGGCGCCGGCCCCGGCGATCCCGACCTGCTGACCGTGATGGCGCGACGCCACCTGCACGAGGCCGATGTAGTGCTGCACGACCGGCTGGTGCCCCAGGCGATCCTGGAACTGGCGCGCCGCGAGGCAACGATCATCGAAGTCGGCAAGACCGGTTTCGGCAAATCCTGGAAGCAGGACGATATCAACGCGCTGCTCGTCGAACATGCCGCCAAGGGCGCGCAAATCGCGCGGCTTAAATCCGGCGATGCAGGCATGTTTGGCCGGCTTGACGATGAACTCGACGCGCTGGACGCGGCGGGCATCGCCTGGACCGTCGTTCCGGGCATCACCGCAGCGACGGCGGCGGCGGCCTCCAACGGGTTGTCGCTGACACGGCGCGGCCGCAACTCCTCGGTCCGCTTCCTGACCGCGCACGATGTCGACGGCTTTGCCGAGCATGACTGGCGGGCCCTGGCGAACCCGGGCACCGGCGCCGCCATCTATATGGGTATCAAGGCCGCCGGGTTCCTGCGTGGACGGCTGCTCATGCATGGCGCTTCCGCCGACACCCCTGTCACCGTGGTGGAAAACGCCTCGCGCGCCAACCAGAAGACCATCGCCACGACGATCCTCGCCCTGCCCGACGCCATCCGCGCGTCCGGCATCAAGGGTCCGGCGGTCATCCTCTATGGCATGGCACCGCGCAAGGCGCAGGCGCTTGCCGCCAACCTTGAACCCGAACTTGCAACCGAACAGGCAGGAGCCGTCTGATGGCCCGCGAATACAAACCCCAGATCGTCACCGCCAACGACCTCTTCGAAGGCGACGCCGTCTACTACACCGCCGCCGGCGGTTGGTCGCGCGAGCATGGCGAAGCCATCGTCGCATGGTCGAAGGATGCCGCCGACAAGCTGCTGCAGGCAGCCAACGAGCAGCAGGCGCGTATTGTCGGCCCGTATCTCGCCGAAGTGGCGATGGGCGACGACAACCGTCCTTCTCCGGTGCATTTCCGCGAGGCGTTCAGGACGCGCGGTCCGTCGAATTACCTGCATGGAAAGCAGGAGCTTGCCTCCTCGATCCAAACAGACGCCTAAACCATCTCGAGCATCGAAAAACGCGACAGAGAACCTCGCAAGAAAGACACTGAGCGATGTACAAGTACAACGAATTCGACGAAGCCTTCGTGCGTAACCGCGTCGCGGAGTTCCGCGAACAGGTTCAGCGCCGCATCGACGGATCGCTCACCGAGGACGAGTTCAAGCCGCTGCGCCTGAAGAACGGGCTCTATCTGCAGCTCCACGCCTACATGCTGCGTGTGGCCATCCCCTATGGCACGCTCAACTCGAAGCAGATGCGCCAGCTCGCGCTGATCGCCGAGCGATTCGACAAGGGCTACGGGCACTTCACGACGCGCCAGAACATCCAGTTCAACTGGCCACGCCTGAAGGACGTCGCCGACATTCTGGACCTCTTGGCCGATGTCGAGATGCACGCCATCCAGACGTCCGGCAACTGCATTCGCAACGTGACGGCCGACCATTTCGCCGGCGCTGCCGCCGACGAGATCGAGGACCCGCGCCCGACCGCCGAATTGCTGCGCCAATGGTCGACCGACCACCCCGAGTTCCAGTACCTGCCGCGCAAGTTCAAGATCGCGATCACCGGCGCGCCGAACGACCGCGCAGTCACCAAGGCGCATGACATCGGGCTCAGGATGGTTCGCAACGATGCCGGCGAACCCGGATACGAAATCATTGTCGGCGGCGGGCTCGGCCGGACACCGATGGTCGGTAAGACCGTGCGCGAATTCCTCCCAAAGGCCGATTTGCTGCCGTACCTCGAAGCGATCATGCAGGTCTACAACCTGTCCGGCCGGCGCGACAACAAGTACAAGGCACGCATCAAGATCCTCGTGCACGAAACCGGCCTGGAAGAGATCCGCACCGCTGTCGAAGAGGCATTCGAGCACCACAAGCGCGATTTCGTCGGCCCGCCGGTCGAATTGGTCGAGGCCATTGACGAGGCGTTCGCGCCGCCGCTGTTCGACAACACACAGTCGCTTGCCTTCGAGCACGAGCAGCAGGCCAATCCGGCCTTCCGTTCGTTTGTCGAGACCAATGTCAGCGAGCACCGGAACCCGGCCTACGGCATCGTTTCGGTGTCCATGAAGCCGATCGGCGGAACGCCGGGAGACGCGTCGGCGGATCAAATGCGGGTGTTAGCCGATCTGGCCGAACGCTACGGCCACGACGAGTTGCGCATCAGCCATGAGCAGAACGTCATCCTGCCGCATGTCCGCAAGGCCGATATCCCGGCCGTTTATGCTGAGCTACGCGAGGCCGGGTTGGCAACCGCCAATATCGGGCTCGTTTCGGACATCATCGCCTGCCCCGGCATGGACTATTGCGCGCTGGCGACGGCACGCTCGATCCCGATAGCGCAGCAGATCTCCAACCGCTTCGACGAGTTGAAGCTGGAGCGCGAGATCGGGCCGCTGAAGATCAAAATCTCCGGCTGCATCAATGCCTGTGGCCACCACCATGTCGGCCATATCGGCATTCTCGGCCTCGACAAGGCGGGAAAGGAAAACTACCAGATTACGCTCGGCGGCGATGGTACCGAAACCGCGACCATCGGCGAGCGTACCGGCCCCGGCTTCGACGACGAAGATGTGGTGCCGGCGGTCGAGACGATCATCGGAACTTATCTTGAACTGCGCGAAGACACGTCGGAGACCTTCCTTCAGGCATACCGGCGCCTCGGCGCCGAGCCGTTCAAGCAGGCAATCTACGGTCAGACCGAGGACGAAGCCCGTGCTGCATGAGCCGAACAACTCCAATAGCGTGACCCGCGATGCCGATGGTGCGTTTCTGCGCGTGAACCGGACGCGGGACGTCCTGCGGCGCGCGCTTGGTTCGAAGGATTTCGGCGAGATCGCGGTGGTGTCGTCTTTTGGCGCTGAATCCGCCGCCCTATTGCACATGGTTGCCAATATCGATCCGGCCGCACCGGTGATCTTCATCGACACACGGATGCTGTTTGAGGAAACGCTGCGCTACAAGGACGAGTTGGTGCGCCGCTTCGGCCTGACCGGCGTGCGCAGCGTGTCGCCGGACGGCAAGGCGATCCGTTCCACCGATCCGTATGGGCGGCTGCATCTGAGCGACACCGATGCCTGCTGCGGTTTTCGCAAGACGGACGTGTTGCGGCAGGCACTTGCAGGCTTCGACGGCTGGATTACGGGCCGCAAGCGGTTCCAGGCAGCGACCCGCGACAAGCTGGAGATCATGGAACACGCCAGCGGCGGCAAACTGAAAATCAACCCGCTCGCGCACTGGACACAAGCCGATACCGATGCCTATTTCGCCGAATTCGACCTGCCCCGGCATCCGCTCATTGAACACGGCTATCTTTCGATCGGCTGTGCGTCGTGCACAACCGCGGTCAAGCCCGGCGAAGACGCGCGGGCCGGCCGCTGGCGCGATTCGGACAAGATCGAATGCGGTATCCATTTTGAAAACGGCAAGCTTGTGCGCACCAACGGCGCCGCTGCATCGGAGTAAACAATGGGCATTATCGTAACCGATGAAGGTTTCAGGAACGACAACCTGGCGGCAGCCGAGGCGAATGGCGAGTTTCGTTTTCTGACACCCGATGAACTGGCCGAACACGCCGCCGGTCAGGGCGCTGTCGGTCTGACTGTCGACAACTCGACCGATCTCGAAGCGTTGGTCGAGTGGTTCGACGCGGTCGACGTGATCGTCATTCCCTTTCCGTCGTTCGCCGATGGCCGGGGCTTTTCCATTGCGAGGCGCCTGCGTCAGCTCGGTTACGGCGGCAAGCTGCGCGCGAGCGGCCATCTGATCGCAGACCAGTATGCGCATGCGCGCCGTGTCGGCATCGACGAGATTGCGATTTCCAATGAAATCGCCGCCCGCCAGCCGGAAGACCAGTGGACGGCGCGCGCCGGCTGGCAACAGCATTTCTATCAAAAGCGATTGCTTGGCACCCGCTGAACAGTTTATCAGGACCGCTAGACCATGAATGACCTGACGCCCATCAAGGAAACGGCGGCGCGCGTGAACATCTCCACTCCACTGCCTGACGGGCAGACCGTAACCGAAGTCACTCACTGGACCGAAAAACTGTTTTCGTTCCGTCTGACTCGGCCACAAAGCTTGCGGTTCCGCTCGGGCGAGTTCGTAATGATCGGCCTGATGGGCGATCCGGTCGGCGACAAGCCCGCCCGTCCGATCCTGCGCGCCTATTCCATTGCCTCGCCTTCTTGGGACGAAGAACTGGAATTCTATTCCATCGCAGTCCCTGACGGTCCGCTGACCTCCAAACTGGTGCATATCCAGCCCGGCGACCAGGTGATCCTGAAGACCAAGGCGACCGGAACGCTGGTGATCGACGCGCTCTTGCCAGGCAAGCGGCTTTACATGATCGCCACGGGAACCGGCATCGCGCCGTTCGCCTCGCTGATCCGCGATCCGGAAGTCTACGAGAAGTTCGACGAGGTGATCCTGACACATACCTGTCGCGAGGTCGCCGAACTCGAATATGGCCGGCTGCTGGTCGAAAAGCTGATCGACGATCCGCTAATCGGCGAGATGGTCGATGGCAAACTGCACTACTACCCGACGACCACCCGTGAAGAGTCGCCGCGCATGGGCCGGATCACCGACAAAATCCGCACCGGTGAACTGTTTGACGATCTCGGCATGCCAAAACTGGACCAGGAGACCGACCGCGTAATGATCTGCGGCTCGATGGGCCTGAACCTCGAGATCAAGGAGCTTTGCGAAGCCGCCGGCCTGGAAGAAGGCGCGAACTCGAAGCCCGGCCACTACGTATTGGAAAAGAGCTTCGTCGGCGAAGGCGGGATTCTCTAGGAATATGACAGGTTTGCGGTCGCCACACGGCCGCCTTACTTGCTAATAGGAGGTAGCGGACACGATCCGCTGCCTTTTTATTCGTTCGGGGACATCAATGCCACACACGGTTATCATCGGGGGAAGTCATGCGGGCGTCGCTGCGGCGGCAGCACTGCGCCAGCACGACGCGGAGATGGACATTACGCTTCTGACAGCCGAAGCCGAGTTACCCTATCAGCGTCCGCCGCTGTCCAAGGCTTACATGTCCGGCGATATGGACCTCGACCGCCTGCATCTGCGGCCCGCCGCATGGTACGACGAGAACCGCATTGACTTGAAGACCGGCGTCGCAGCATCCAGCATCGATCGCGCCGGCAAGTCGGTTCACCTCACCAGCGGCGAGATGCTCCGCTATGACAACCTCATCCTTGCGACCGGGGCAACGGCGCGGCGCCTGCCGGCAGAGATCGGCGGCGATCTGCCCAATGTCCGCGTCATGCGCGCGTTGGAGGACGCCGATGGGCTGATGCGCGACATGGAACCAGGCCAAAAGCTGGTTGTTATCGGCGGCGGCTATATCGGCCTGGAAGCGGCCGCCGAAGCGGCCAAGAAGGGTCTGAACGTGACCGTGATCGAGGCGGCGGAGCGGATTTTGCGGCGTGTCGCCTGTCGTGAGACAGCAGATGTTTTTAAAGGCTTGCACGAAAAGCACGGCGTAACGATCCTGGAAGACACGCAAATCGAGCGGTTCGTGGAGAGCGGCGGTCGCGCGGTCGCTGTACGGCTTGCCGGTGGCCGCGAACTGCCGCTCGACATCGCAATAACGGGCATCGGCATCGCACCGAATGTGGCGCTTGCGGAGGCCGCCGGATTGCAGGTTGCCGTCGGTGTTATCGTCGATGAGCGCGGCGCGACATCGGATTCCGCGATCTACGCCGCAGGCGATTGCACCGTACTGCCCTTCGACAACCATCCGACACGGCTGGAATCGGTGCAGAATGCACACGACCAGGCAGCCGTGGCAGCGGCCAACATCTGTGGCGTCGATACGGTCTACCGGCCGACGCCGTGGTTCTGGTCCGACCAGTACGACATGAAATTGCAGATCGCCGGATTGAACCGCGGCTACGACGCGGTGGTGGCACGGCCAGGCAAGCGCGAGGGCTCGGCGTCGCACTTCTACTTCAAGCAAGGCCGCTTCATCGCCGTCGACTGCCTCAACGACGCGGCCACCTATGCGGCATGCCGCAAGCTGCTCGAAGCCGGCGCCGAGATCGCACCGGAACAGATCGCCGACGAGGCGTTCGATCTGCGCGCCGCATTCAAAGCTCTTGCCGATTGACGACTTGCACACCGTCGGCAACCCGGTCGCTCGGGTGAGTGATGACCTGCAAGCCGGGCTCGATGCCCGATGTGATTTCCGCCATCAGCCCGCTGCGCCGGCCGACCTCGACCGTGTACTGGCGCGCCACGCCGCCTTCAGCTGCAAACAGCGCCCAGCCGCCATTGTTGCGGAACAAGGTGCTGATCGGCACTTGCAGGACTCCGTCGCCTTCCCAGGTGATGACCCGAACAAACACGGCATAGCCATCGCCCAGCTTGCGGCCGGCGATTTCGCCATCGACGAAATCGAACGTCACATCGACGCGCTGCTCCTCAATGCCAAGCGCAGACACCTTGGTGTAGGCCGAAGGTTCGATCTTGCGAACTTCGGCTTCCAGCCTTTCTCCGCCACCCCAGCGCTCCACAAGCACCCGCGCACCCGGCTCGATGCTCACCGCGTCTGCCGACAGGATATCGGCGACGATCTCCAGATTGCCCGGCTCGCCGATCGACAACAGCTTGGTGCCGGCCTGCACCGGCCGCTCGCTGACATTGACGATATCGAGCACCACGCCGTCGACCGGGGCCGTAATCGAAACGCAACAGCCTTCATCGTCGATAACCGCGCCGGACTCGCCCGGTTCGATCAAGGCCGCACGGCTGCGGGCAAGCGCGCTTTCAGCCATGTCGCGGTTCAGAACGGCAGACTCCAGCGCCGCCTCGCGCAATGTCTGTTGCTGCGCGGCGTCCTCGAGCTGGGTCAGCGACGACACGCCGCGCGACACCAGCGCCTTGACGCGAGCATGCTGCGATTGGGCGTAGTTCAGCTCCTCGCGTGCCTGGCGCAGAGTGCTTTCGGCGACCCGCAGCCCCGCCTCGGCCTCAAGCACAGCCGCTTCGGCCTGGCTGCGCGCCCGCGTGTCGAGAAAGCCCGTCGCCAGCGGTTGCACCACGGCAACCACGGTCGTTCCCTCGGCGACAAGATCACCGACTTCGACGGGCGAACGCTGCGCGGTGCCCGAGATCGGCGCGGACACTTCGTAGATATCCTTGATACGGGTCTTGCCGTCGGCGTCGACCGTCTGACGCATGGGCGCGCGCTCGGCGACAACCATGTCGACGGGGACAGCCTCAGGCCGGAACGCAAAGTAGCCCGCACCGACAATCGCCACCAGCGCCAGTGCCGAGGTTATGACCGTACGCGGTTTGATCGGCATGGTTCATTCCCTTGTTTTCATCACGGAGACCAAATTGAGAGTGTCGAGCCGGCGCCGGACGATCAGCGCCGAAATGATCGCCGCGCCGATGGCGACGACGCTAGCATAGGCAAAAGTATCGCGTTTCAGCACGATCGGGATCGCGTAGAGATCGCTGGAAAACGATTGCACCATCGACCAGACGAGCAATGACCCGATCGCCCAGCCGAGCGGTTGCGCCAGCAGGACGAGAATGAGGATCTCGCCCATCAGGATGTAGGAGACTTCCAGATTCGTGAAGCCGAGGATGCGCAAGCTGGCCAGTTCGCGCGCACGCTCGGAGAGCTGGATGCGCGTCGAATTGTAGGTGACACCCGCGGTGATCAGGACCGCGATGGTGAAGTAGATTGTGGTCATGATCAGGATGTTTTGCGAAATCGTCTCCCGGAACGAGTCACGCGCATCAGAGATCATCACCAACCCGGCGACGTTCGGCGTCTGCTTGACCTCGCCGTGCAGTTCGCCGAGGCCGGCATGATCGACCAGCAGATTGGCGAAGGAAATCTGCGGTTCCTGGCGCAACAGGCGCGCCGCGTAGTCCGCGTCGACATAGGCGCCAAGCCCGAAATACTGGATCACCGTGCCGGTGACCGAGATCCGAAAGCTCTCGCGGCGGCCAAAGAGGAACTCGACATCCAGCGTGTCGCCCGCCTCGACGTCGAGTTGGCCGGCAAGCCGACCGCTGAGCAGGATACCCTCCGTCGGCGCAACGACGGCATCGCCATCGGCGCTGATGATGCGGGCGAGATCGTCATCGGGACGGCGTGCTTCGATGGATACGCGCTTTTCCAGATGCCCGTTCACAAGGCGTGCGGGCATGGAATAGGCTCCCTCGGCCCGCAACACCGCGGGCAGGTCCTTGACTTCCTCCAGCGCAGTTTCACGCGTCTCGCCCGACATTACCAGCATCGCGTGCTGGCGGTTCGCCTGAAAAAAGGCGACATCAATCACCTCCTCAATGGAGTCCTCGAAGAAACTCGACGCGACAAGGACGGCCACGGCCAGCGACAGGCCAAAGCTGGTGAGGATGGCCCGCATCGGCCAGCGCGTGATGCCCCTGAGCACCATCATCGTCGGCTGCGAAAGGCGCATCGCGGTCAGCATGCGGTCGAAGAAACCACGCCGGAAATTCGGCGGCGCCGGCGGCGACATGGCGATGGCCGGCTCCAGCCTGGCAGCGCGTATGGCATTGATGATCGCGCCGCCGGCGGCGGCCCCGATGCCAAGCAGGCCGGAGATCGCATAGGAGGTCAGCGGCACGTGGTAGAGCAGGTAGGGAAAGGTGAAGAAGTTGGCGTAGAGCACCGCCATCCCGCGCGCCAGCCAGGTTCCGATCCCCCAACCGATCAGCACCCCGACAATCGCGATCAGCACCGCCAGATAGACATAGTGCATGCTCACTTCGAGATTGTTGTAGCCGAGCGCCTTCAGCAGACCGATCTGACCGCGCTCCAGCGCCACGATGCGGCCGATGACCATGTTCACGAGATAGGCCGCGATCGCGAAGAAGACCGGCGGCAGGATGTAGGCCATCGTCCGCAATTGCTCCATCTCCGAATCGATGAAAGCGTGCGAGGTCTGTTCCATGCGGTCGAAGGCGCCGGTGCCGCCATAGGGTTTCAGCAGATCCTCCAGACGGTCGACAACCTCTTCGGGCTCGGCTTCGCGGCTGATCTTCACGCCGACATCGTTGAACGCGCCGGCCATGTCGAACGCCGCCTCGACGGCTTCCTGCGGCATCCAGAGGATGCCGAAGGTCTTGTTGTCGGGCAGCAACTGGCCCGGCCCGATCGAGTATATGAACTCCGGTGACAGCGCGGTGCCGGTGATCGTCAGCGGGCGCTTGGCGCCGTTCAGGTTGGCATGGATGATGTCGCCGATGACAAATCCGTTTTCCTCTGCGAAGGGCTCGTTGACCACGACCTCTCCGACTGCGCCCGGATCCGGCAGGCGGCCAGAGCGCATCAACGGCACGTTCAGGCGCGGATTGTTGCCGGGCGGCAGCGAGATGATGCGGCCGGTCGACGCCTCGATCCGGTCGGGCAGATCCAGCACCGCATCCCTGACGATGCGCAGATCTACCGCCCAGATGCCATCGATGGTGAGGATTTCGTCCTCCAGCGTGCGCGGCGCACGCCTCGCATTGGCGAAGATGTCGGCGAAACGGTTGCGTTCGTAATAGGCCTCGCGGGTCGTTTCCAGCGCGCCGTACATGCCGAACGATATCAGCAGGATGGCGACGCCGCAGCCGAGCACCAGCGCGATCGACAGCGACTGCGCCCAGAGGCGGACAAAATCGCGCAACAGTTTGAGATCCAGCGCGCGCATGGCTTCACCACTCGATTTCCGACGGGGCTATGCGCGCGTCGTTGATCTCGACATCGGCAATACGACCGTCCTGGAAACGGATGACGCGATGCGCCATCTTGCGGATCGCGGCGTTGTGGGTGATCACCGCCGTTGTCGTTCCGAACCGCCGGTTGATGGAGTCGAGCGCCTCGAGAACCTGCACGCCCGTCTTGCTGTCGAGCGCGCCGGTCGGTTCGTCGCACAACAGTACCTCCGGGCGCTTGGCGATGGCGCGCGCGATCGCCACACGCTGCTGTTCGCCGCCCGACATCTCGGCGGGAAAGTGATCGAGCCGATGGCCGAGGCCGACAAGTTCCAGCGCTTCGGCCGGTTTCATCGGATCGCGGGCGATGTCGGTGACGAGAGCGACATTCTCGCGCGCGCTCAGGCTGGGCACGAGATTGTAGAACTGGAACACGAAACCGACATGATCGCGCCGGTATCGGGTCAGTTCGCGTTCCGACAATTCGGTCAGTTCGAGATCGCGAAACCATACGCGCCCCGACGTAGCGCCGTCGAGGCCGCCGAGAATATTGAGCAGTGTCGACTTGCCGCTGCCCGAGGGTCCGAGCAGCACTGCAAGTTCGCCCGACATCAGCTCAAGGTTCACGCCGGCAAGCGCGTGCACCTTTACTTCGCCAGTATCATAGATTTTCGTCACGTCTTCCGTTTTGAAGACGAGATCGGCTTTTGCTTGTGCGTCCATGACGTTCCGATGATCCGGCAGCGTTCTTGCAAAACTAAGACGCCGATTCCTTGATCGCGCTCAATCCGCATGAAATTGCCCCTGCGTGATCGATTGCCGGGCAAACGCTTCCAGCCCGGCAAGAATGGCTCTAACGTAGGTGGAAAATGCGGCAAATCAGGGGGCATCCACAATGGCAGCGAATGCGTTTCCGATCTTCGATCTCAGGCGGTTCGAGCAAGCGGGCGACGTCGAACGGATACAGCTCGCCGGCTCGGTCGACGAGATTTGCCGTGAGACCGGCTTTCTCGCGGTCGCCAACCATGGCGTTGCGCCAGCGGTGATCGAAGGGGTTTGGACCTGCGTACAGCAGTTCTTCGATCAATCGATGGAGGTGAAGGAGAAGGCCGCGGCCCCCTTCCCCGGCTATCCCTACGGCTATCTCGGCCCGCAGAAGGAGGCACTTGCCAAATCGCGCGGCGAAGACACGCCGCCCGACCTCAAGGAGAGCTTCAATGGCGGTCCGTCAACCGCTCCACCGGGCATGACGGATCGCGAGGCGCTCGACTTCTGCTATGCGGCGACGATATGGCCGGAACGGCCTGCAGATTTCAAGGCGGGATGGCAGGCATACTACGGAGCGATGGAGGATCTGGCCGCGCGCATCATGCGGGTGTTTGCGGCAGCACTCGATCTGCCGGAAACCTTCTTCGACAGCTATATCGACGCGCCAATCAGCGCGCTCAGGGCCTTGAACTATCCGGCGCAGACCGTGGCCCCGCAACCCGGGCAGATCCGGGCGGGCGCCCATACCGACTATGGAAGCCTGACCATCCTTCTGCCGCAGCCCGGTTCACGCGGGCTGGAGATCATGACGCCTGACGGGGAATGGACGCCGGTGCCGCCGGTCCCCGACGCCTTCGTCATCAATATCGGCGACCTGATGGCGCGCTGGACGAACGACCGATGGGTCTCCACGCTGCATCGCGTCGTCAATCCGCCCGAGGAGGAAGTTGCCGCCGGTCGCCGGATGTCGCTTGCTTTCTTCCACCAGCCGAATTGGCATGCGGAGATCGAGGTCCTGCCAGCCTGCGTCGCGTCCGGGGCAAGCGCCAAGTATCCGCCGGTGCTTTCCGGCCCCTATCTGATGAGCAAGTTCAAGGCGACGACAACGTAGGGACGGTCTTCCGCAAACAGGGTGGTCGCATCGGCGGCCCGAACGGTCGCGTGTGTGCAGTTTCAGTGCGCGGTTCGGTCGCCGGGAATTGCAAAACCGATCAGCGCATTGTCGCGGATGACCTGTACCCGGTATTGCGCCAAACTCAGAAGCGCATTGGCGACCTCATCCTCCGACCAGCCCACCGCCGCCGCCGCGTCGACAAGCTGGTCGAACGCCGGCGCCAAGGCTACTTCGCACTGCAGGTCACGATCAAGGCCCGTGCCATGCTGATCCGGCTGATCGATGTTCATGCCCTTAGGTAATACACTGCTTTCGGTTCATTTGCCACCCTATGGCAACGTGGGCCAGTAATGGGCTGATAATTTTACGAGTTTCGAGTGCGGCGGAGCTTCGCAGCCGTAACAGTACTTTCCGGGCTCCGGCAACCGCGCTAGTCTCCCGGCGACGGCCGCATGCCGTTCCGCCATTCGCCGGGCGGTGACCGACGGCGATCGAGACGAGGCCCGCAAACACCGTGAAGATCGCCGCCATTGCCGCCTTTCCGTTCGCCATGAATCCGGGAATGATTTCCGTCGACCGGGCGGTGATCGATGTCCTGCAGGACGCCGGCCGGGACTGCGAACTGGATCTGTTCTGCCTGGAGAAGTCGTTCACGCTTGAAACCGGCTATCTCGACATGGACTACGCGGCGTTGCGCGATCCGGCACAGCTGGAAGCCTATGACCGGATCATCTTCTGGGGCGACTTCCTGCACTGGAACACCTACGCGCGGACCGATGTCGCCAGCCGCATGCTGAAGGCCGGCGCCGCCCGCTCACCGGAAGAGGTGCGGGAAATGTGGTTCAAGCTGATGCTGCTCGAGGATCGGCCTGACCTGCGCAAACGATCCATCGTGTTCGGATCGACGATTTACGGCCTTGGCGCGGCGGATCTCGCCGACCGGCGATATGTCGACGCGATCCGCGCGCTTTATCGCGACGCCGTGCTGGTGGCGCTCCGGGATGTACTGTCTGCAGGCTTCGCCTCTCAACTCTGCGGAAACTTGCGCGACCATTTGGGATGCGATTGCGCGTTCTTCCTGCACAATCGTTTACAGGATACGGCATCGAGCCAACAACGCGGTGGGCACATCGCCTGCGCGTTCGGACGCTCCGGCGCGACAACGCTCTATCGCAGCTTTACGGGGCTGATGGCAAAAGCAAGCGGCTTGTCGGTGCAAGAACTTGCTTGGCTGGACTGCCAGCATGCCCGCGATCTCGAGCCGATGATCGGCGCTATTGGCGATGCCGCCTTCGTCGTCACCGACGTCTACCACGTCGCGGTGACGGCGCTGCGCGAAGGAACGCCCGCGATCTGCCTTGCGCACGGCGCATCGTCGCCAAGTTCGACGATCGCAGACAAAAAGAAGGAAGTGTTGTTCAGCCAGTATTTCGCCGGCGGGAGCCTCGTCTTCCACGAGGTCCTGCATGAAGCCATGTATTCGGATCGGCAGGCGCGCCATCTGGTGGAACAATGTCTAAAGACGCTGCGCGACCCGACCTACAACGAGGCGGTATTCGCCAACATCCGCGAGCAGGTCGCGCGCCAAAGGGCCCGGCTGCATGCGGCGATCTATGCTGACCAGCGCGAATACGCGGGCTGACGCGCAATTGCACCCTCAGGCGGCTACTTCGTTGCCGGACGCAGCCGCATAGGCGGGCTGGTGTGTCTCTATGACCGCGCCGAATTCGCGCAGCACACGCTCCTTTCCGGCGCGCGTACTTCCATACTCGCCATTCCTCTCCTGATCGATCGTCACGGCGAGCGCATCCTCATCGACCGGCAAGGCCAGTCGTTCGGCAATGGCGTCAACAACGGTACGCGGATCTTCAACCAGCGTTCGGGTTCGCACGCGAAGCGGCGTGATTTCCCGTTCACGAAAGAAGCGGGACCACAGACGTTCGCACTCGACGACATAGCGGCATGCCCAGTCGACCGACTCGCGGTCGAAGCGCAAGTCCATCACCAGGTAAGGCGGTTCGACATCGCTGAATGACCAGCGGTTGCTTGCTGCCGCGGTGACGAGGCTGGCGACCTGCGCTGCCAGATCGCCACGGCGCAGATGCACGAAGATGTTGCGGATCCCACCGTCGAAACCGCCTGGATGCACCTGCCGGAACAAGGGTAGCTGTTCTGCCATCAGCTTGCTGGCAAAGATGCCATTGACAACGCGGTATTGCATGAGCGCACGGCCATAAGCCGCATAGGCCGCATCTTCATCGGCTGCCCGCATGGCAATCTGCCAGCGCCACATCAGGTAGTGCGCGGTGAATGCCATGTAGTACTCGGTCGGCACGCCCCAGCCCTGCGCGACGAGATAGCGGCACAAGGTAAAGCTGGCGGTCCGCGGCGTTGTGCATATGTAGATGCCGGCGGTCAGCGGCAGATCGGCGCGGTCGTATTGCGGGCCGGCAAGATCGGGAATGTCGAGCCGCGTCATTCCAAATCGACTTTTGCGGTGAAACGCAACGAACGGGTGAAATGACAATTGTCGATGAAGGCAGGCGATTCGATCTTGGGCAACGGAATATCGAGAAAGGCGCCCGTCTTGTAGACGTCTTCCGACCGGAACATCTCGTCGACGCGCTGCCAAATCTGCCTGCGAAGCTCAAGCGAGATATCCGCCCGCATCTCAAGGCGCATCAGCAGGCTCTTGACCTCACGATACAGTTTGCCTTTCGCAAAGCTGACTTTGCGGCCCGTTCCGTAGTTGGTAATGCGGTCTAAATCGGAATGTTCGATGACCCGCTCGATGCCATCATCGGGCAGCTTGTGGCGATTGTACCCAAGCAGTTCGAAGCGGTGATAGAGATCGACATCCTCGCCGCAATAGCCCTGCATTACCTCGTCATAGCCGCCGACGTCATCATAGGCCTGACGCGGGACCACACAGGTTCCACGCACATCGTTGCGGAACAGGAATTCGCCGAAATGATCCGTGGGAACCTTTTCGACCATCTCAAGGACGCCCGGCGCGAGGACGATATCGGCGTCGACAAAGAACAGCCTGTCGGCGGTTGCCGCTTCGGCGCCACGGTTGCGTGCCTTCGAGGCATTGAAGACCGGTTCATTGTCGACCTCGACAACGGTGACTTGCGGATAGGTTTCGCGCACGAAATCGCGGGTACCCTGCGGACAGTCGAAATCGACCACCACCACTTCGAAGCCCTCAAAGGAAACCAGTCTGGGCAACGTCTCCTTGAGATGCTCCAGACGCCCTTTGCAGGTCGTTATGAACGATATTTTACTCTGCTTGTCCGACATTTTTCCGCCAGTCCTGAATCGCGTCCGAAACCTCGGCCATCTGAAAATAATGTATGAAATGCCCGCCCGAAACCGGCGCGAGCGACAACAAGCCGCCGCCATAATCGGCAGAGCCCGAAAATGTCGTCGTAGCGATATAGGGGTCGTCGATGCCATAGGCCAGCAGAAACGGCACCTCCCCGACCGGGATCTTCCCCGGATCGACGTCTTGGCGCTGGGGATAGTTGGCGCGGTAGTATCCCGCCATCGCCTGTGGCGAAGAGCGGCGCAGAACCTGCAGCAGCCGGTCGCGGTGATCGCTGCCGCCGGCCCACCGCGAAAGAACCTCGATATCGAGTGCGGCACCCGCATCCGGCTTGGCGAGTTCGCGGGCATAGGCCGACGTTTCCCACTGGGCGGGATCGTTCATCGAGCGGAAGAATGATGCGGGATGCGGAGCGCTCATGGAAACGAAAGCCTTGAACCCCGACGCGCGGCGCAGCCAGAGCCACCACGCGATCGCGCCGCCCCAATCATGGCCGACCCAGGTGACCTCACCGCCGCAAACGGACCGGATCGCAGCATCAAGACCGGCGGCGACCCTCGTTATCTGCAGATCGTCCGCAGAGATCGCGACAGCGGCATTATTGTAGCCCGGCAGATCCAGAAACACGTTCCGGCCCGCCGGATTGAGCGCCTCGGCAAGCGGAACGAGACTGCCCCAGAAATCGGGAAATCCATGTACGAAAACGAAGACAGGGCCGCCGCAGCCGGCTGCCCTGCCTGTTATCTTCAGGCCGTCGTATTCGACGGCGAATTCCTCGAATTCAGAGGTCGGCACGTTTCGTTGTTCGACCCGAAACCGTCCGTTAGAACTTCGTCTTCACCTGCAGATACGGACCATGAACGGTGGGATTGTTCAAATTCGACGAACCATAGTCGCCAACCACATTCCAAAGCTTCTGCGCCCTGTAGCCGCCGACGATTTCCGTGCTGTCGTTCGGCTTGTAGGAAACGCCGATGCTGGCGGTCAGCTCGGTGATCCAGTCATATTCTGAATTACTTCCACCGTATGAATACGGGCCGTAGCTGTCACCGTTATAGCTGCCCTGGTAATCACTGCTAATGGTGAATGTACGGCGGCCGTATATTGCAGAACCCGAAAGACCACCGACAATGCCCCACTGATCGCCGGCGCGGAATTCGCCGCCGATGCGCGGACCGGCACCAAGGAATTCGGTCTCGCCGACCTTGCCGAATTGGTAGCTCTCCGGCGGCGGGCCGCCAACTTTGGAGAAATCAAACTCGTTCTTAGTACGCAGATGCATGCCGCGTATACCGCCGAAGATCCGCGTATGCACGTTGTCGCGCACATAGGCATTTCGGCCGATATCGAAGTCGATCGTCTGGAACCCAAAGCCCGTGCCGAGTTCGCCGTTACTGGAATAAGGGCCTTCGTCGTAAAAGTCCGAGTAGATATTGTCCTGGAACTGGGTAATCGTACCTGTCAGGCGCCAGTCATAGGGCGACCCGGCATCGAAAGCGCGGCCGATAGAGATCGCGCCATAGCCGCCGATATCGGTGTCGAAAAGGTTGCCGACCTTGCCGCCGGCGATGTCCGAGTAATCGGAGAAAGTGAGACCGCCCTCGATTGCCAGTTCCAATGACGGATACGAATCGTCCGCTGCCGCGACGGCCGGGCCTGCTACAACCGCAGCACCAGCTGCAGCAATCTTGATCGTACGGTTGGACATTGTTCCCCTTTCCCGAGCCAAAAAATAAAAAATGCCCCTTTTGGCGACTTGCGTAAATTGTTACGCACCAATAATCAAGCTGTCGCAACGTAAGTTCGCCTCGGTTTTGACATTTTTCGACAATCGTTGCGAATATGCATCACTCCAACAAGGGCAAATACCCTATTACTAACCGAACAGACTCGGCCGGGCAGCGCCAGCGCGAGTTTTGTCCATCAGATTCAACGATTTGAGACGCGTCTTCGAAACGACGGCCATGAACATTACGGAACAGGTCATAGTCCAGCTTTATGCGTCAGCCGAGCGCCAGCAACAGGCGACGGAAACCGAGAGCACTGTCGTTTCGGACTATGTCGTGGCGCACAAGATGCTGCGCAACGAATCGGCCTTCAAGAAGGATTACGGATTGATCAGCGCTTTCACGGTCAGCCGTTTCAATGCCAACGATGCTGACTGGACTCACCGCCGAAACCTGTCGCAGAAGAATTTCGCGACCGTCTCGATGCCCGACGTCGCCCGCTTCATCGAGGGTACGCCGGCGAGAGTGTTTTCGCCGGATGTGCTCGAAACCCGACCGGAATTGCGCAACCTGTGTCTGGAGTATGCGGCAAACAACCTGTTTCGCGTGATCGGGCACGACAGGGTGCCCGACGGCTATGTGGATTGGGTCGTAAAGGTGAGGCCCTTCGTCCAGATGTTGCAGGTCAAGACGCTGGAAGGGCAACGCGCCGCGCCGTTCTCGGCAAGCGAGAAGCAGGCTCTGCTTGAAGAACTGCGTGTCATCATCCGGCCGGAACTGAAGTTCTACGACAAGCTCGTGGGCGCGCTCGGCGAGGAGGCGGCTCTCGAAGAGGCCGCGATGCTTCTGTTCGGCGGCGTCGAATCGACCGCGACCACAATCTTGTGGTGCCTTGAGATGCTTGGCCGAGGCAAGCCTTACCAGGATATCGTCCGTGCCGCCGATGCCAGCGAACGAGCGGCCCTGATCGAGGCGTTCGTCAACGAGACGATGCGCCGCTTCCCGGCCATTCCGCTGATTGTGCGCGCGCCGCTGGAAGATTGGTCGGCGAACGGCAGGCATTTTGCCGCCGGTCAGCCGGTGATGATTTCGATCATCGGCATCCATCACGACGAGCGCAATTGGAAAGAACCGTTTCTGTTCGACTACAGGCGTGAGGCGTTCCTCAAGAAGACCGTGCGCAACGGTGCCTTCATGCCGTTCAGCCGGGGTCTGCGCACCTGTGCTGGCGCGCGGCTGGCAACCGACGAAATTAAGGCGGCTGTCCTGCACTTCGTCGAGAATTTCGAGGTCGAACAGCCCTGCGAGCAGGTCGGTTTTGACTACGGGCTGACACTTAACCCGACAACCTATGGCCACATCCGGTTCAGACCGCTAGACCGGAGCGAAGCCCATTCAACGACCGGAGCCGAAATTGCTTGAAATCGTGGACAGCAGCGCCGGTGAGAAGCCAGTGCTATTTACTTCCACCATGGATCTTCTGGCGACAACCCCGCCATTCAAGGCGTTCGGATTGGAGCGCATGGTGCGCTCGGTACAACACCAGATCGACAGCAACACATGCCTGTTCGGCATCGAGAACGGCCGGCTCTGCGCCTATCTTGGTTGGATTCTGACGTCGAGAGGGGTGGTCGAAGACTGGCGCAACAACGATGGTCCATTGCACCCGGCGCCGGAAGCCGAGGCGATCGTGGTGACGATTCTTGCCGTCAATTCGCCTCGTGCCATTCTGCCGATGATCAAGAAGGCAAAGACGCTGTCGCACGGCCTCCCGGTCTACTGGAAACGAATTGGTGAAGACGGCATATCCGAAGACATAAGGTCGGTCCCGTGAGCAACATTATCAATCGCAAGATCGCAGTCCGGTTCGGCACGGTTGTCGGTGAGATCTCGATCAAAATCTGGCAGGCGGAAGAAAACGCGCCGGTCTTGTTCTGTCTACCCGGCTATGTCGGTCATATCGGCAGCGAGTTTTCGTTCCTAGCCAGTCACCTGTCGGAAAACGGCTACACGGTGGTCGTGCCGGATGTCATCGGACGCGGCGACAGCACCTTTTTCGGCGAGAAGGAATACTACAGCCCGAAGAACACGCTGATTTCGCTGCACGCGATTTTCTCTGCCTTCCCTGGCCGGCCGCGCTTCGTGATGGGTACGTCCTGGGGCGGTGTGATGGCGTTGATGTACATGCAGGCGTTCCGCGAGAACTTCTCCGGGGTGATCTTCAACGACATCCCGTTGATCAATTACGGGCCGTCGGAAGACTTCAAGACGTCGATGCTCGAACTGTGCAAGTCGGATTTCGAGACGCTGGAGGAAGCCGCCAGTTTCGGGCATGCCACGCTTGACCGCGTTCTCGGGCCGCTTCCCAGGCACTTCGATGCCGAGTTTGTCGGGGCCAATTACGTGGGCGAGAGGGATGGCCGCTTCCGTTTCAAGGTCGATCCGGCGCTGGTCGAGATCATTGAGGAACACATCTTCAACCGGTTCGACATTTCCGGCGACATAGCGGAACTGCGGTGTCCGGTCGCCCTGCTCTACGGGACCAACAGCTGGCACCGGGACATGGCGGTGATCGAGCTGGTGCGACGCAACGGACGCGATGTCACAGTGTTCGACAACCTTGCAGGCACGCATCCGCCACAAATGCTGACCCGCGACCAGCACATGGTCGTTCAAGGGTTCCTCGACTACGCGACGAAGAAAGCCCAACCGTGGCGGCAAGGCGCCGAGGCATAATCACGCGGCATAGGCGACCTCACGTCGTTGCATCATTTATGACGGTTCCTGTCGGCAATCGGTGGATTGCGGTGTCGATGCGAAAATGTGACTAGTGGCCTCCAGGAGGCTGCGGTACCCGGTTCCGGTCGCAGCACGCTGCGCAAGTGGGAGGGTGGAGAATGCCGGATCGCATCGTTAAAGCTGTCATGAGGGACATCCGTTTTCCGACGTCGCGATCGCTCGACGGATCGGATGCGATGAACAAGGCGCCGGACTACTCGGCCGCTTATGTCACCTTGATCACCGAGAGCGGACTACAGGGCGACGGACTGACATTCACCATCGGGCGCGGCACCGAGATCTGCGTCGCTGCACTCGACGCTCTCTTCCCATTGGTCGAGGGCCTCGACATCGACGAGGTTTCCGGCGATCTCGGCGGCGTTTGGAAGCGATTGACCGGCGACAGCCAATTGCGTTGGCTCGGCCCCGACAAGGGCGTTATCCACCTGGCCACAGCGGCGATCGTCAATGCGCTTTGGGATCTTGCTGCCAAGCGCCTTGGCAAACCGGTTTGGCGCATACTTGCCGATATGTCGCCGAAGGAAACGATCGCTCTGGTTGACTGGCGCTATCTTCGCGATGCCCTCGATCCGGGCGAGGCGCGCGAACTGCTTGAGGAGAAGATGCCCGGCCGGGCGGCGCGGATCGCCGAGATGGAAGCACAGGGCTATCCGGCCTACACAACATCTGCCGGTTGGCTCGGCTATTCCGACGACAAGGTGCGGACGCTGGTGCGCGCCGCGATGGCCGAGGGCTGGACGCATTTCAAGATGAAGGTCGGCGCCGACATCGAGGACGATGTCCGGCGCGCGCGGCTGATCCGCGAAGAGATCGGCCCTGACCGCAAGCTGATGATGGACGCCAATCAGGTCTGGGGTGTTGAGGAAAGCATCGCCAATATGAGCCGTCTCGCGGCTTTCGATCCGTGGTGGATCGAGGAACCGACCAGCCCGGACGATGTCCTGGGGCACGCCCGCATCGCCCGCGAAATCGCGCCGATCAATGTAGCGACCGGCGAGCACTGCCAGAACGCCATCATGTTCAAGCAGTTGCTGCAGGCAAACGCGATCGGCTTTTGTCAGATCGATTCCTGCCGGCTCGCCGGCCCCAACGAGATTATCGGCGTGCTTTTGATGGCGGAAAAGTTCGGCGTGCCGGTTTGTCCGCATGCCGGCGGCGTCGGCCTGTGCGAATATGTCCAGCATATCTCGATCTTCGACTACATCGCCGTTTCCGGGTCGCTGGAAAACCGGGTGCTCGAATATGTCGACCACCTGCATGAGCA
This sequence comes from Oricola sp., assembly GCF_965230365.1. Classification (GTDB taxonomy): domain Bacteria; phylum Pseudomonadota; class Alphaproteobacteria; order Rhizobiales; family Rhizobiaceae; genus Oricola. The sequence goes on from NZ_OZ246003.1 coordinate 3,587,049, forward strand.
TTTCGTCGATCCGGTGGTCATCCGGGACGGGCGCTACATGCCACCGCAGAAGCCCGGCTACTCGATCACCATGCATGACCAGTCGCTCGCCGAATATACATTTCCCGATGGTGCCGCCTGGAGCGGTCAGAACTGACGGCGCCCGGTCTGACGAAAATGACCTCAGACTGTTCGGCGAGCGGGCATGCCCACGCCTTGACTTGGTCGAGCCCCGGTCTAACATGTTAGTATGTTACCAGACAGATCCCGTTCTGAAGACGGGCCGCGAGGGTTTCAACCGAAACTGAAACCGCTCGACATGTTTCCAGGTCCGCTGTCCAACCGTGCGTTCCTGTCGCTCAAGGACGCGATCCTGAACTTGGCCTATAGCCCGGGCGAAGCGCTGCGCAAACCGGAGATCTGCGAAGCGCTCGGTGTTTCGCGCTCGCCGGTCTCCGAGGCGATCACAAAGCTCGCAGCGGAAGGTCTTGTAAAGGTCATTCCACAGGCCGGGACTTATGTTGCCCGCTTCTCGATGGACGAGATCCGTGAAGGCGCGTTCCTGCGCGAATCCCTTGAACTGGGGGCGGTCGAGTATCTCGCCGAAAGCATCACTCCGGAGCAGCTCGCGCTCCTGAAACGCAATCTCGTTATCCAGAAAGCGCTTCTGGATGCCGGAGACGTCGCCGGTTTCTACAAGATGGATGCCGAAATGCACCGGCTGTTGATGGAGTTTACCGGCTTCAAGCGTCTCGGACAGATCGCCGAGACATCCTGGGTGCATGTCAACCGGGCACGTCAGCTTATCCTCCCGGAACCCGGCCGTGTGGAGGCGACCATAGAGGAGCACCGCCGCATCGTCGAAGCACTGGGAGCGCGCGATGCCGATGCCGCGCGCAAGGCGACGCGCGCCCACCTGCGCCAGTTGATCCGGTATCTCGAGCCGCTTGAACGCGAACGGCCCGACTTGTTTGAACCGCGCAAGCCCGCTAGGCCTTGAACGGGGGAACAGCGGGGGACTGTCGCGATGTCGCAAAGAATCGCCAACCGGCCGAAATATGCCGCGCGTTTGAACGCATTCAAAATCGGCCTTCAGTCGGAAGGAAAGCCCACGGCCGCGGACATGATCGCCCGTGCCGCGCAGGTGGACGGTCTGGATGCCGCAGACCTGAACTATCCGGATCACTTTGCCGATCATTCGCCGGAACAGATTGCACGAGTGCTTTCCGATAACGGCATGGCGCTCAACGGTCTTGCCATGCGCTACTATACGGATCCCGGTTTTCGGCTTGGCGCTTTCACCAATCCGGATCCGAAGGTACGCCAGGAAGCCATCGACATCACGCGCAAGGGTATCGACGCGCTGGCCGCGATGGGCGGTCGGCTGATGACGCTTTGGATGGGCCAGGACGGCTTCGACTACTCCTTTCAGACCGATTACCGCACGCTGTGGGATCACACCATCGAGGCGCTGGCGGCTGTTGCCGACCACAATGGCGATATCGACATCGCCATCGAATACAAACCGAACGAACCCCGGGCCTACGCGCTGATGCCGGACGTGGGCTCGACGCTGCTGGCGATCAAGGAAGCCAGCAGGTTCAATCTCGGTGTGACGCTGGATTTCGCGCATGTGCTTTATGCCGACGAGATGCCGGCGCATGCCGCCCATCTCGTCAGCCGCCATTCGCGCCTGCTTGGCGTGCATCTGAACGACGGTTACGGCAAGCGCGATGACGGCCTGATGGTCGGCACGGTTCACCCGATCCAGACCGTGGAACTGTTGGTCGAGCTGGACCGCATCGGCTATGACGGCGTGCTTTATTTCGACACTTTCCCCGATCACGGCGGCCTCGATCCCGTGGCCGAAGCATCGACGAATATCGCGCTGGTCGAACGCCTGCGCATGGTCGCGGCCGGTCTGACCCATAACGATGATCTTGCCGCGGCGATCGCGCGTCAGGACGCAACGGCGAGCATGCGGATTGTCGCCGATGCGCTCTATGGCGGACAATGCGCGTGAGCTGCGACGTCTTCGTAGCCGGATCGCTGCATCTCGACGTGGTGGTCGACGCGCCGCGGATGCCGCGCATCGACGAAACGCTGATCGGGTCGGCCGTCGCCTACCGGTTTGGCGGCAAGGGCGGCAACCAGGCTGTCGCAGCGGCCCGCATGGGAGCGGCTGTCGAAATGGCCGGCCGGGTCGGCGGGGACAGCTTTGCCGGCCAGTTGCTGGATGGGCTCGACGCCGCCGGTGTCGGCCGGTCGGCCGTTCTCTCCGGTTCCGGCGCGTCCGGGATGAGCGTGGCGATTGTCGATCCCGGCGGCGATTACGGCGCCATCGTCGTCTCCGCCGCGAACCTTGCGATCGATGCGGGCGAGATATCGGTGCCGGAAGACGCCCGCGTCGTCTGCCTGCAAAACGAGATACCGGAAGCCGCCAACCTCGCCGCCGCCGTCGGCGCGAAAGATGCGGGCGCGACGGTGATCCTCAACGCCGCGCCTTCTCGGGCGTTCTCCACCGCGCTGCTCGACCATGTGGACGTGCTGGTGGTCAATCGGGTCGAAGCCGGCGACATGTCGGGCAAGACCGATCCCGAGGAAGCCGCGCAGGCGCTGACCGGCCTCGGCCCGGCAACCGTGATCGTTACGCTCGGAAGCGATGGCTTGATTTGGTGCACGACCGCTACGGCAACCCGGACGATGCCGGCGATCGCGGTCGAGCCGGTGTCGTCGCATGGCGCTGGCGACATGTTTGTCGGCGCGTTCGCCGCTCGGCTCGCCGACGGCGCCCGCATGGAAAACGCGCTTGGTTTCGCGCAAGCGGCGGCGGCGCTGCACGTCTCCTGCCCGGTCGACGAGCGGGCCCGACTGGACCGCGACACGGTCGAGATGCTGGCCGCCGAAATCCGCTAGACGCGCCCCTCACCCGACCGGCGCGTCGGCGCGCATCAGGCCCTGCGCCTTAAGGTCGGCCCAAAGCGCCGGCGGAACCTGCGCCTTGGCGGCCGCCAGATTCGACTCCATCTCGGCAACGCCCTGCCCGCCCGGAATGACGGAGACAGTGCTCGGATGCAACAGCGGGAACTGGAAGGCCGCATCGACCATGCGCACGCCATGTGCTTCGCACACCGCCTGGATGCTGCCGACCCGGTCGAGGATCTCCGGCGGCGCGGGATCGTAGTTATAGAAGGCGCCCTCGCGCGGACCGGTCGCCAGAATGCCGGAATTGTAAGGGCCACCGGTGACGATACCGATGCCGCGTTGCTCGCAAAGCGGCAGAAAGGTTTCCAGCGCCTCCTGTTCGAGCAGCGTGTAACGGCCGGCCAACAAGAAGATGTCGAAATCGCCGCGCTCGGCGAGCGTCTGGCAGGACTGCCACTCATTGACGCCGCCGCCAAAGGCCTTGATGACGCCCTGTTCGCGCAGCGACAGGAGCGCGTTATAGCCGCCAGCCATCAGTTCCTCGGTCTTTTCGTCGAGCACCGCCTGCGAACCGTGATTGAAGATGTCGAGATCGTGGGCGAACAGCACGTCGATGCGATCGATGCCAAGCCGTTCCAGCGAGAACTCGACAGAGCGCATTACGCCGTCATGACTGTAGTCGTAGATTTCCCGGCGCGCCGGCACGTCGAACCACTTGCCGAAACCATCCCGCTTGTCCGGCGTGGTCGCCTCGAGCAGCCGACCGACCTTGGTCGACAGCACATATTCGTCGCGCGGCTTGCCGCGCAGAAACCGGTTGAGACGGGTTTCCGACAGGCCGAGCCCGTAGAGCGGCGCTGTGTCGTAGAAGCGGACGCCGCCCTGCCACGCCAGTTCGAGAATGGCATGCGCATCGTCGTCGCTGATGGCGCGATAAAGGTTGCCAAGCGGTGCCGTCCCGAAGCCGAGCTCGGTAAAAGTCAGGCCACCATTGCCGATGCGGTCCCAATGACGCGTCGCCAGAACCATCTCCAATCCTCCCCTGTCAATGCAACTGACATGCTAGTATAAAGCGAATTCGAATGCGCCTGAAAAGAGAGGAACCGACCGGATTCGCGCAGTTGAATGGGGGAGACGATGAACAATTTCCGAAAGGTTTTCGGCGCGACGAAACCGGTCATTGCCATGGTGCATTTCGGTGCGCTGCCGGGATCTCCGCTGCATGACGAAGCCGTCGGCCTCGAAGGGCTACTGGACGGCGCACGGCAGGACCTCGCCGCGCTTCAAGCGGCGGGTTTCGACGCGGTGATGTTCGGCAATGAAAACGACCGCCCCTATGAATTCGAGGTAGACACGGCATCCACAGCGACCATGGCCTACCTGATCGGCCAGTTGCGCTCCGAGATCACGGTACCGTTCGGCGTGAATGTGCTGTGGGACCCGAAAAGCAGCATCGCGCTGGCGGCAGCCACCGGGGCGCATTTCGTGCGCGAGATCTTCACCGGCACCTATGCTTCCGACATGGGCCCGTGGACCCCGGATGCCGGCGCGGCCATGCGCTACCGCAACAGGCTCGGCTGCGATGACGTGGCCATGCTCTACAATGTCTCGGCGGAATTCGCCGACAGCCTCGACCGGCGCCCCCTGCCCGACCGGGCCCGGAGCGCGGTGTTTTCCAGCGTGCCGGACGCCGTTCTCGTTTCCGGCCAGATCACCGGGGAAGCAGCGGAACTGTCGGATCTGGAGGCCGTCAAGGCGGTGCTGCCGGACACGCCGGTGCTCGCCAATACAGGTGTCAAGCACGATACCGTCGCAGATGTGCTGGCCGTCGCCGACGGCTGCATCGTCGGCTCCTCGCTTAAGGTGGACGGCAACACCTGGAACCCGGTCGACGCCGACCGGGCAGCCGACTTCATGGCCCGCGCGCGCGCTGCCAGGGAACCGTAAGATGCGCGATCGCCTGCATGCCGACCTGCGAGAACTGATGTTGCTTCCCGGCCTGAGCGGTCACGAGGACCGCGTCCGCCGCGCCATCGCTGCCAAGCTTGCGGAGGCCGGGATCTCGGCACGCTCCGACCGGCTGGGCAACCTGATTGCGAGTTTCAAGGGCGATGCGGACGCGCCAAGCGTCATGCTGTTCACGCATATGGACCAACTGGGTTTCGTGGTCCGCAAGATCGAAGACGACGGGTTGATCCGGGTCGAGCGGCTCGGCGGCGTGCCCGAACGCGCCATCGCCTCGCAGGCGGTGGTTCTTGCGACGGCCGACGGCGACGTTCCCGCCATCATCGCCAACAAGAGCCACCACGCGACGCGCCCGGACGAGAAGCTGACGGTGGTGACCACGCCGGACATCTTCATCGACACCGGCCACGGGTCGAAGCAGGCGGTCGAGGCCGCCGGGATCAGGATCGGCACGCCGGTCACCTACAAGCCGAATGTTATCGACATGGCCGGGGATCGTATGGCCGGGACCAGTGTCGACGACCGGGCGGGATGCGCGGTGCTGCTTGAGGTGGCGCGCGGGCTGGCGGCGCGTGGCGGCGGGCCGACCGTGCATGTCGTTTTCTCCGTTCAGGAGGAGTTCAACTTGCGCGGCGCCGTCGTCGCGGCGCAGGCGCTGAAGCCCGACATCGCCATCCAGATCGACCTGATGCTGGCGACCGACACGCCCGAGATGGACGATCGCGGCGAGATGCGGCTCGGCGGCGGCCCCGGCATCAGCCTCTATTCGTTTCACGGACGCGGCACGCTGAACGGCGTAATCCCGCATCCGGCCATGGTGCGGCTGTTCGAGGAGACGGCAAGCGCGGAGGCGATGCCGCTACAGCGCAGCGCGCAGGTCGGCGTCTTGACCGATCTCTCCTATGTCCAGCTTGTCGGCGAAGGCGTGGCGAGCATCGATGTCGGGTTTCCGATGCGCTACTCCCATTCCAGCCTGGAAATGTGCGATCTCGACGACCTGGAGGCGCTGATCCGGCTGCTCGGTGCAGCGCTCGCGCGCATCGGCCCCGACTTTCCGCTCAACCGCGACGAGGCCTTTTCATGACCTATACGCTCGGCGTCGATATCGGGACCTTCGAATCCAAGGGTGTGCTGGTCGACGGCTCCGGCACCGTCATCGCCAGCGCGACCGCGCCGCACGAGATGATCGTGCCGCGTCCGGGTTGGGCCGAGCACCGTCCCGACGAAGACTGGTGGGGCGATTTCAAGACGATCGTCGCCAAGCTGCTGGAGCAGTCCGGCGTCGATCCGGCGGAAATCGCCTGCGTCGCCTGCAGCGCCATCGGCCCCTGCACGCTCCCTGTGGACGCGGATGGCCGGCCGTTGATGAACGGCGTGCTCTATGGTGTCGACGCGCGCGCCGAGGAGGAAATCAACGAACTGACCGAACGCATTGGCGCAGAAACGATCCTCGACCGCTGTGGCAACGCGCTGACGTCACAATCGGTCGGGCCGAAGATCCTTTGGCTGAAGCGCAAGCGCCCGGAGATCTACGAGAAGACCGCGCATATTCTGACCTCGACCTCCTATCTGGTGATGAAGCTGACCGGCGAGATCGTCATCGACCACTACACCGCCGCGAACTCCAGCCCGCTCTACGATGTCGAAACGCTCGACTGGACCGACGATCTGGCCGACGACATCGTATCGCTCGACAAGCTGCCGCGCCTTGCGTGGTCGACGGAGATCGCCGGCACGATCACGCTGCAGGCCGCAGCCGAAACCGGGCTTGCCGCCGGTACGCCGGTGACGGCGGGCACCATCGACGCGGCGGCGGAAGCGGCAAGCGTCGGCGTCGCCGCGCCCGGCGACATGATGATGATGTACGGCTCGACGATCTTCATCATCGCGCTCACCGACCGCCGGGTCCGCGACCCGCGCCTGTGGTATGCGCCATGGCTGTTTCCCGGCCAGCATGCCTCGATGGCGGGATTGGCCACCTCGGGCACGCTGACGCACTGGTTCCGCGACCACTTCGCCAAGGAACTGACCCGCGAAAACGCCTTCGCCATCCTTGCAGCGGAGGCTGAAAAATCGCCGCCCGGCGCCAACGGGCTGCTGCTGCTCCCCTATTTTTCCGGCGAGCGCACGCCGATCCACGACGCGAAAGCCAAGGGCGCGTTTTTCGGCCTCAACCTGACGCATGGCCGTGGCGACATGTACCGCGCGGTGATCGAGGGCATCGCGTTCGGGACGAACCACGTCATCGAGACCTATGCCGAAGCCGGCCAGCGCCCGCAGCGGGTGCTGGCGGTTGGCGGCGGCACCAAGAATGCGATCTGGCTGCAGGCCACAAGCGACGTGTCCGGCCTGCCGCAGATCGTTTGCGAGAAGACCGTCGGGGCAAGCTTCGGCGATGCCTTTCTTGCGGCGGTCGCGGTCGGCGCGGCCAAGCCGGAGGATATCGCGGCCTGGAACCCGGCCGCCACGACCGTGCAAGCGTCCAGCGTACCGGCCTATGAGCGGCAGTATCCGCTGTTTCGCCGGCTCTACGAGCAGACCAAGGATATCGCCGCCGAACTGGGAGCAGAGAATTGAACCGGCATGCCCACCAGGCGCTCGCCGAAATCGGTGAAGTGATGGACTGTGTGGAAGATACGGCAGTCGAACACGCCTGCGCGATGATCGCCCAGGCGCATTCCATCATGGCTTATGGCTGCGGCCGGGAGGCGCTGCAGCTGCGCGGTTTTGCGATGCGTCTCTTCCATCTCGGCCTGAACGTGGCGATGCAGGGCGACATGACAGCACCACCACTCAGGCCCGGCGACCTGTTCGTCGCCTCGGCGGGCCCGGGCGAGCTCGCGACGGTGACCGCCCTAATGCAAAAAGCACGCGACAACGGGGCGTCGGTGCTGTTCCTGACCGCCGAGCCGGACACGCCGGCGGCCGTGCTCGCCGATCTCGTTTTGACCATCCCGGCGCAGACCATGGCACGCGACACCGACGCAGGCACGCACTCGATCCTGCCGATGGGATCGGTCTACGAGGGCACGATGTTCGTGCTGTTCGAGATCATGGTGCTGCGGCTGCGCGACATGCTGGGCGCCACCCCGGACGCCATGCGCGCCCGGCACACCAACATGGAGTAGGCCTACTTCACCGCGCCGGACGCCATGCCCTTGATGATGTAGCGTTCGAGCACGATGCCGATGACTATCAACGGCAGGATCGCGGCTGTCGACAGCGCCGCCATTGCCCACCAGTTGATCCCCTGGCTGCCGGTCTGGCTGGCGACCATGACGGGCAGCGTCTTGGCGTCGGTCGATGTCAGCAGTGCGGCGAAGAAGTATTCGTTCCAGGTCAGCACCAGCGACAGGATGAACGCGGCCACCATGCCGGGCAACGCGATCGGCAGGATGATGGTGGTGAATGCGCCCCAGATCGACAGGCCGTCGACCAAGGCAGCCTCCTCAAGCTCCACCGGGATGGAGCCGAACTGGTCGCGCATGATCCAGATAACGATCGGCAGCACGGTCAAGGTGTAGAGCAGGATCAGGCCGATGCGCGTGTCGAGCAAGGCCAGTTCCTTGTAGAGCACGAGGAACGGCAGCGCCAGGACGACCGGTGGCAGGATGAGCTGGCTCAGGAAGAAGAACGAAATGTCGGAATTTCGCATAAAGCCAAAACGGTAGCGGAACCGGCTCAGGCCGTATGCCGCGCACGACCCCAAAATGACCGCAAGCGCCGACGAACAGACGGCGGTGACAACGGAATTGGTGAACCGCTTCATGAACTCTTCGCGCACCGTCGATTCGGCAAAGATCGTGTCCGGCGACAGGCCAAGCGATTTCCAGCCGCGCCAGGCCGGCTCGAAATCGAAGAACGGGACCATGTGCCCCTGCATCACATTCGGGGCCAGCTTGAAGGAGGTGGTGATCGTCCAGTAGATCGGGAACAGGCAGACGATGGTCCAGAAGATCAGGATCCCGTAGACCAGCACGCGGCCCGAAAACCAGCGCACCCGGTGCGCCAGATCCGTCTCGTGATCGTGGAATATCTGCTGCTCGGCCAAGTCAGTACCTCGGGTTCATCCAGCGGTCGACGAGCTTCATGAATATCGTGATCGCTATGACGATCAGCACCAGATAGACGATCGCGAGCAAGGTTCCGTAACCAACATTGGAGCGGTCGCGGTATTCCCGGAAGATGAAGCTGGTGACACTGTCGGTGGCACCGCCGGGGCCACCCGATGTGACATTGATGATGATGTCGGCAAGCTTAAGCTTGAAGATGATGCGGATCAGAATGGCGGTGATCGACACCGGCAGCATCAGCGGGAAGGTCACCTCCCAGAAGCTGCGCCAGGGCGACGCACCGTCGACATGCGCAGCCTCCTGCAGTTCGCGCGGGATCGCCTGCAGGCCGGCCAGGAGCATGATCATCATGAACGGAATGAAGGTCCAGGCGTCCATCATCATGATGGTGGCGCGGGCAATCTCCGCCGAGCCGAAAAAGGACGGCGTGTCCCAACCCAGTTCGCGCGCCAGGCGCGCCAGCGGGCCGAAGCGGATTTCCAGCATCGACTTGCCGACCATCCAGCTGACAGCGACCGGCGACAGCATCAGCGGCAGCAGAAAGGCCACGCGGAAGAACTTGCGAGCGCGGATTTGCGATGCCAGCAGCAACGCCAGGCCGAACGCAATCGCATATTCGACCAGGATGGCCAGCGTGTACCACACCATGTTCGTCAAGGCGTTCCAGTAGAACGGGTCGTTCCACATCTGAACCACATTGTCGAAGCCGTTGAAGCTGCGCCCGTCCGGCGATGAAAGGTTCCAGTTGGAAAAGGCTATGCCCAGGGCAAAGATCAGCGGGAAAACCACCATCGCGACCACGAACAGCACAGCCGGCAGGATGAACAGCGTGCGCTTGCCCTGCTCGCCATGCAGCACCACCTGGGCGATGCACAGGCACGTGGCCCAGAGCATATAGGCGTAAAGTGCCGGCCGCCAGGTTTCGAACTCGAGCGTTATGTAATTGAACTCGGAAAGCGCCAGAAGCGCGAATACCGCCGCCATCAGCGCGGCCGAACCCCAGACAAGCAGACGTCCGAGCAGACGCCGCCGCGGGGTGATGTCGTCCAAGGTTACGACGTGGAGGAGATCGCCTTCGGCTGACAAGGAGCTGCCCGTTCAGTATCCGTAGAGTGGGGGAACCGGCGGACTGCGCCGCCGGTTCCGGCTTGGTCACATACCCAGAGACGCTTTGTAGAGGGCGATCTGGCTGTCACGGCCGATCTGGTCCGTGATCTTTTCCCAGGCCGCGGCAATGGCATCGGCAGTTTCCTGCGCGGAGCCGTATTGGCCGGCAAAGCCCTTCGCCAGTTCGTCCTCGGCAACCGAGTAGTACTGGAAGATGCCCGGTATGCGGGGTTCGATTGCCGCGTTCGGGTGGTTGTAGCTATCAAGGTTGGAGCCGAGATAGTCCTCGATGAAGGCGCGGTCGTAACCGGCTTCTTCCCACTCACCATAGTTGAAGTGCGAATTCCGGTAGGGCTGGAAGCCCGACGGATAGGCCGATGCCCACAGCGACAAGTCCTTGCCACCGAGATGCGCCGCTGCGCTCCATGCGGCCTTCTGTTTCTTTGAGTCGCTGTCGACCGTCGCCATAACGTAAACGCCCCAGCCGATATAGGCCATGTTCGGCGCCTCGTTGTAGGTTTCCTCCCATTCGCCTGTGCCGGAATTGTAGACGCGGTCGGATGCCGGGTTGATGCCAAATCCGACGACATCGCCAACCACCGACGTATCGGAGGTGCGAGCGCTGGAGCCTACATCGCCCCACCACATCAACATCGAACCCGTGCCGGCAAGGAACTGCTGGAATGCGGTTGTGCCCGGATCGGCATTGATCTGGTCGGCCGGATAGGCGCCGGCCTCGATGAGGTCGAGCACATCCTGGATCGCCTGGACCCAACCCGGATTGTTGACCCGAGGCTTCATGGTGTCGGGGTCGAACAGCCATGCCGGATCGGACGGGTGCTTCACATAGGCAGAGGCACGGTTCTCCAGGAAGTAGAATCCGAAGCCGCCCCAACCCTTCAGCGGATCGAGATAGCCGTGGGCGTCGAGACCCGTGAGCGGATCCTTCTTGCCGACGAGTTCCTTGGAGACCTCGTTGATCTCCTGCCAGGTCCTCGGCACGTCGCGGCCGGTCAGCGAACCTTCGCCGAAATAGTCCGTCCGGTAGGCGAAGGAGTGGCAGTCGCCGTCGATCGAAACGCGGTGCGTCTTGCCATCCCAGGTGCCGACAGGCTCCTTTAGGTAACCGACATAGTCGTCCATGTCGATCAACGACTTCACCCAGTCGGGCATCTCCGAAGCCATGCCGCGACCGAGCACGTCGCCTTCGAACGGCGCACCCATTTCGATGATGTCAAAGTCGACCGTTCCCGTGGCGATCGACTGCTGCAGCCGCGCGTTGTAGTCGGCCTGGGCAAGGTCGATCCAGTTGATCTTGGCGCCCGTGTAGGCTTCCCACGGCTTCAGGAAGCCGCGGAACAGGAAGTTGTGCAGGTTCTGGTTGTTCAGACCCATGAATGTCAGCTCGACGCCGGCGAACTCGCCTTCGGCGACGGTTTCCTTGGTCGCGCCAAGGCACATTTCACCGACCTTCTGCCAATCCGCATCGGTGGGCGAACCGGCACCAACGCCTGGTATCTTGAGGATCGCCGCGCGAAGGCTGGCGCTATCCTGCGCCCAGACAGGGCGGGCGCTCAGACCGGTCGCGACACCGCCGATGGCGGATGCCGCCCCGACGCTGGCCGCGCCCTGCAACAGGCGCCGGCGGCTCAGACGTCCCGAACGCAATAAATGATTGTAAAGTCCGACTTTCATTACACTCCTCCCTATGGTGTGCGGTGGTATCGACCTCCCCCGGGCGACTGCGATTGTTACCGATTTTCGGCTATTTCGTTGCGCTCGGACTTCGTGCAATCGCGCCCGAGCCATGGCAGTCGCGCCAATCTCCCGGAAAAAGTGTTTCACTGTTGCCTGAAGCTGTCAAGCGTCTAACATGTTAGCATGTCCAGATGATGGACAGGCCGCGGGGCCTCGACTAAAGCTGCCTTCCGCGACGTATTTCTGGGGGAGGATGTATGGCCGAAGTCACGATACGAGACGTCCGCAAGAACTATGGCTCGATAGAGGTCATTCACGGCGTCGATTTTAACATCGCCGATGGCGAGTTTGTCGTTCTTGTCGGCCCGTCCGGTTGCGGAAAATCCACGCTGTTGCGAATGATTGCCGGACTCGAGGGAATCACGTCGGGCACGATCGCGATCGGCGAGCGGATCGTAAACAACCTGCCGCCGTCGCAGCGCGACATCGCCATGGTCTTCCAGAATTACGCGCTTTACCCGCACAAGACTGTCGCCGCCAACATGGCGTTTTCGCTGCGCATGCGGCGCATGGAAAAGGCCGAGATCGAAAAACGCGTGCAGCACGCAGCGGAGATCCTCGGCCTCCTGCCCTATCTCGACCGGTATCCGCGCGCGCTGTCCGGAGGGCAACGCCAACGCGTGGCCATGGGCCGCGCCATCGTGCGCGATCCGCAGGTGTTCCTGTTCGACGAACCGCTGTCCAACCTCGATGCGAAACTGCGCGTGCAGATGCGCGCCGAAATCCGCGAACTGCACCAGCGCCTGAGCACCACCACGGTCTATGTGACGCACGACCAGATCGAGGCGATGACCATGGCCGACAAGATCGTGGTCATGCAGGACGGGATCATCGAACAGATCGGGTCGCCGCTGCAGCTTTACGACACCCCGGTCAACCGCTTCGTGGCAGGCTTTATCGGCTCGCCATCGATGAACTTCGTCCCAGGCATCGCCCACACGGCGGTCTCCCAGCATATCGCGGCCGGCGGCGCGGATATCCCGATCCCACAACTTCCCGGATTGAACGACGGCCAGAAGGTGACGCTGGGCATCCGCCCCGAACATCTGGAAATCGCCGACGACGGCATTCCGGTGACGGTTTCGGTCATCGAGCCGACCGGCTCGGAAACCCACCTCATCTGCCGATACGGCGATACGGACATCGTCGCCGTGTTCCACGAACGGCACCATTTCCAGGCCGGCCAGACCCTGCATCTGAAGCCGAAAACCGAGTTCGTGCATGTGTTCGACGACGCGAGCGGCGCCCGCATCGAATAGATAAGCGACAGCAAAGAGGGAGACCAGACATGCTCAAGGGGATCGATCCGCGGCTCAACGCCGACGTGCTGGGCGCGTTGCGCGCCATGGGACATGGCGATGTCCTGATCATTTCCGACACCAATTTCCCGTCGGATTCCATCGCCCGCCAGACGGTGCTCGGCGAATTGTTGCGGATGGACAACCTGACGGCTGGCGAAGCGGCGGAGGCGGTGCTTTCGGTTCTACCGCTCGACACTTTCATCGACGATTTCGCCGGTCGCATGGAAATCGTCGGCAGCCCGGACGAGGTTCCGCCGGTGCAGGCGGAAGTGCAGGCCGCGATTGACGCGGCGGAGGGGAAACCACGCCCGATGGTCAGTATCGAACGCTTTGCCTTCTACGATCTGGCCAAGAGCGCCTATGCCGTCATCCAGACCGGCGAACGCCGCTTCTATGGCTGCTTCATGTTCCGCAAAGGGGTGATCGGCCCGGACGAATGAAACCGATTGGCTCACCAGTGACCAGATCCTCGGCGATCCGAACCGAAACCCATAGGTGTGAGTTTGACGATAAATGGTGGGCCCGGAGGGACTCGAACCCCCAACCAAGCGGTTATGAGCCGCCGGCTCTAACCAATTGAGCTACAGGCCCCACGACGCGACAGCCCTAAAGGAATCGCGGCTGCGAAACAAGCGGTTTCAAGCGCCGGTTTCGCGGGCTCGTCGGCCGGCGGCGGCACACCGGGCTTGCTCACGCCGGCCGACATCCTGATTCACATGCCAGTTTCAACCGACTGAAAACACTGGTAAATCACCCCTGCGCGTCGGCCTGCCGCAACGACACGCCTTCGCTTTCGGCGGTCTCCTCGTCGGTGGGATCTTCGGTCGCGTCCCCCTCGCCGGTCTTCCACATCCTGCCGCGTAGTTGGTCCTCCCATTCGGACATGATCTCGCGCACGCGCTTCACGTAGGGCTCGTTCTCGGTTGCCGGGATGTCGAGGCGGTAGAGGCCGGCAAGCTCGATCATCGACTGGCGGTCTATCGCCTCGAATTCGCCGGCCATGTGGGCGGCCTGCGCCGGCTCGACGCCGATCGCCTCCAGCGCCGAGCGGCCGGCCCGCATGGAGCTGTCATAGGTCTCGCGCACGATGTCGCGGCAGCCCGCCGAATAGAGTTCGTAGACATGATGCCGATTGCAGGCGCGGGCCAGGATGTGCAGGTCGGGATATTCCTTGGCCGCGTAACGGACGACCTCGGTAATCTGATCGGCGTTGTCGATGGCGACGACGAACAGTTTCGCATTGGCGATGCCGGCGGCATGCAGCAGGTCAGGGCGGGTCGCATCGCCGAAATAGACCTTGGTGTCGAACTTGCGCAGCATTTCGAGCTGCGCCGAACTGTAGTCGATGACCGTGGTCTCGTAGCCGGCGGCGCGCAGCATACGGTTGACGATGCCGCCGAAGCGGCCATGGCCGGCGATGATGATATCGCGTTTTTCGTCGATCTCGTCGGCCTCGCGTTCGCCGCCGCCAGCGTAGCGCGGTGCGATCACCCGGTCATAGAGAATGAACAGCGCGGGTGTCAGCAGCATTGACAGCGCCACGACCAGCAGCAACAGATCGGCGACCGGCGCCGGGATGACCGAACTGGCGACGGTGAACGACAGCAGCACGAAGCCGAACTCGCCGGCCTGCGCCAGGCCGAGCGCGAACAGCCAGCGGTCGGCGCCGCGCAGGTTGAACACCAGCGCCAGCACCAGCAACACCGTCGCCTTCAAGGCGATCAGCCCGATGGTCAGCCCGGCGATCGTCAGCCAGTTCTCGGCCAGAAGCCCGAAATCGATGCCGGCGCCGACGGTCATGAAGAACAGGCCGAGCAACAGGCCGCGGAACGGGTCGATGTCGGATTCCAGCTCGTGGCGGTATTCGCTGTTGGCGAGCACCACGCCGGCGATGAAAGTGCCGAGCGCCGGCGACAGGCCGACCAGCGACATCAAAAGCGCAATGCCGATGACGATCAACAGCGCGCCGGCGGTGAACAGTTCGCGCAGCCGGGCATGGGCGATGAAGCGGAAGATCGGGCCGGTCAGCACCGAGCCGATGCCGATCACGGCGGCCACCGCGCCGATGGTGACAATCGCGGTTTGCCAGCCATTCAGTCCAGCGACGAGGCTGAGACCGGGACCATGGCCATCGTCGGCTCCGTGGCCTGCGTCGCCATGTGCCGCGTCGCCGTGGCCCGCATCGCCATGCGAAGCGGCATCGGCAGCCAGATCGGCCAGCTCCGGCATGGCCAGCAACGGAATGAAGGCCAGCATCGGGATGACCGCGATATCCTGGAACAGCAGGACAGAGAAACTCGACTGGCCGCCGTCGCTCTTCATCAGCCCCTTTTCGTTCAGGGTCTGCAGCACGATCGCCGTCGACGACAGTGAGAACACCAGGCCGATTGCGAGCGCCACCGTCCATGGCTGGCCGAACGCCATGGCGATCCCCATCACCGCTGCCGCGGTCGCCGTCACCTGCAGGCCGCCGAGACCAAGCAGCTTCATGCGCATCTGCCACAACATGCGCGGTTCGAGTTCGAGACCGACCAGAAACAGCATCATGACCACGCCGAATTCGGCGAAATGCTGAATGCCGATGACATCGACCTGCAGCAGCGCCAGCACCGGGCTGATGACAATGCCGGCGATCAGATAGCCGAGCACGGAGCCCAGTCCGAGCCGCGAGGCAATCGGCACGGAAATGACGCCGGCAATCAGGAAGACGAACGCCATAAGGAGAAAATCGGTCATCGGTAATCGCTTTCTTTCGGTCTGACTTGCGGCGACCTTATACCCAGCTTGTCGCCGCCGTCACCGTCCCTGCCACACATAGGGCGCATTCACATGTCAACGCCGATCAGGGTGGATGGCGAGAAGCAATGGGATGGAATTCATGGTGAAACGGAAACGGGCGCTGACAGGAGCTGTCGCAGGGGCGGCTTTCGCCGGATTGCTGGCGGCCAACCAGGCATTGGCGCAGGATCCGGAACCATTTCCGAAGATCATCGTATCGGGCGAAGGTGTGGAGACCGTCGCGCCCGACATGGCGGTGCTGACACTGAGCGTGGTACGCGAGGCCGAGACGGCGCGCGCGGCGCTCGACGCCAACACAGAGGCGATGGCCGCAGTGTTGCAGTCAATGAAGGACGAGGGCATCGATGACCGCGACCTCAGAACTTCGAATTTCTCCATCGAACCGAGAATCATCTACCCGAAGAGCCGTTCCAATGGCGGGACGAACGAACCGCCGCGCATTGTCGGCTACACGGTGCGCAACAGCCTGACCGTGCGGATCCGCGATCTGGGAAGGGTCGGCGCGATCCTCGACACGTCGGTATCGCTGGGCGTCAACCAGGGCGGGCATATCTCGTTCACCAACGAAGATCCTTCCGCCGCGCTTGCCCAGGCCCGCGTCAAGGCCATGGAGGCGGCGATTGCCAAGGCGCGGCTGCTGGCCGAAACCGCCGGGGTCGATCTGGGCAAGGTGATCGAGATCAACGAATCGGCGCGAAGGCCCGGTCCGGTCGCTTTCGCGCGGGCCGACATGGCGGCGATGGAATCCGCACCGGTTCCGGTCGCGCAGGGCGAAAACGCCTACACGGTGACCGTCAGCGTGACGTTCGGTATCGATCAATAGCGGTCGTCAAACAGCCTGAATCTGCTCAGCGGCTGTTGACCGCCGAGCGGTTTGTCACAGGGTTGCCGGTATTTGCGACATCGGGCGTGGCAAAACGGCCAGTCGCCACAATCTGTACCGCGCACAGCAGTACTCGCACTGAAATACCGCGACCGTAGTTCACGAGCATGCTGTTCCCCTCCGGCGCCCGCGATAAATGACTCCAATATTCCCTAGCGGCAAGTAAACTATCAGCGAGCGGCAGCGAAACTGCACAATTATTTTTGAAATTTCAACACAGTTGGCCCTGCCGAAGCGCTATCGCTGCGGCAGGGCGTTTCATGGAGATTCTCTGGCCGGGCGCGGACCAGCCCACCCACCCAGGTATTTTTTATTCGGCGGAAAGGCCCGGCCAGTTGGCGTCCGCCTTGGCAATGTTGCCCGGAATGTCTTCCGACCAGATGCCCTGAACGGTCTTGGAGTAGTTCAGGTAGAGACGATCGTCGACGACCTTGAACGCCTCGGGATCGACCGGGGCGAGCGACCCCTTGGACGCGGCATAGGCACAGTAGCCGCCGTATTTCGGGGCATATTTGTCCGGGTTGGCCACAAACGCGTCGCGGTTGGCGGCGCTGGCAAAGCGGTAGTTTGCGCCGTCATGGCTGGCGGTGAAGTCGGCGCTGCCCTGAATGGCGGCGTCATCGGTGAAGTAGGCGACCGGGTCGTAGCCGGAGATGGCGAGGCCATCGTCTGCGGTGTTGACCTTGCCGGCTTGAGCCGGAACGGACACGACAAATGCAGCTGCGACCGCCAGGGTTGCGGTTTCGAGAAATGCTCGGCGAGACTGGATCACGGTTGGTCCTCCTTGGTAAGACTGCCGAAACATCGTCATCCGGCGCGTGTTCCGCAATGCAAAGACTGTCACGGACGAACACGAGGCGGTGACCTTCAGTTGATCGTCCGCATCCAGTACTCCATCGGCTTTGCGGTCTCGCTGTCGTCGCCGACGTCCTTCCAGGAAAACTCCGTGCGCATGCCCTCGATCCGGCGGTAGCCACGGTTGCGCCAGAAGCCGTCGAGCGGCACATGGTTTTCGGGACGCAGCGGATGGTCTGCCGGCCGCAGAACGGCGGAGAAGATGCATTTGGCCAATCCCTGCCGGAGCGCCTCGGCTTCGCGCTCTTCAAAAAAGCGCACGCCGATCCCCTGCCCGCGATATGCCGGGAGCAGCACCGACTCGCCGAAATAGAAGAAGTCGCCGACCTCAAGCCCGCGCTCGGCGAACGGCCGGGCGAACTCCTCGCGGTGCTGGGCAAGCGGCGAAGCGGTGGCGGCGCCGACGAGTACCTCGCCGACAAACGCGCCACAGACGAACGCGCCCGGCGCATCGAGATAGGTTTTCAGATAGTTCCGCTCGTAACCGATATCGCCATCATACAGGTAGGGCCAAGCTCTGAAAATGGTGATACGAAGCCGTGCAAGCTCCTCAAAACGCTGCGAAATCTCGGTCGCGCCCAATGGGCGAACGAAGACGCCCATCAATCCTTTTCCGCGACCTGGGCAATCCAGCCATGCAGGTTGTAGTAGGTGGTGACCCGCGTGATCAGCCCGTCATCCACTTCAAAGAAGATGCCAGCCGGCAGCGAATAGGTCTGGCCGTTGGCCGGGGGGAGACCCTCGGCGGTCGCGAGATAGGCGCCGTGGACGGTGAACTCGGCTGCCGCGCGCACGCCGCCCGGCGCAACCATGATCGCGATGTCGTCCAGCCGCTCGCGATAATGGCGCGCCATCGTCGCGTTGAACCAGCGGAACTTGTCGCGGCCAATTTCGCGGCCGCCCTGGTTGATGTCATGGGCAACATCCTCGTGCAGGCAATCCAGCATGCCAACAGAGTCGCCGGCATTGAACGCATCGAGATAACGTTCGATCAGCGCGCGGGTTTCAGCCTCAGCCATGTTCATCCTCATCCAGGTCAGCCAGATCTTCAAATGCGGTTGCGGTGACAGCGAACGCCACCACCGGTTCCCTTATGTCAGCGATGCGCCGGTAGAACCGGTCCGCATCATGATTGTCCGACACTGTCGTCAGCCAGACATAGTTACCTCCCCTCGCACGTGCATGCGCGGCGGCGGCGGACATCAAACGGCGTCCGATGCCGCTATTCCGATAGGGTTCGGCCACGAAGAGGTCGCTGATGTAGAACCCCGCGGCGGCATGCGCGGTTTCGATCGCCGGCAGCAAGCCGACATAGCCGACCGCCTGGCCGTCCACGCAGGCAACCAGCGTCGTCATGTCGGCGGCGGGATCCAGCATCCTCGAATGCACAAATTCCCGGGTCAGGAGATCGTCTGGATCGCCGTGCGAACGGGCCAAGCCGAGTGCGAGTTCAAGCACGGATTCCGCATCATCCGGCGTCGCGCGCCGGACGGCGACGGCGCTCATCACATACCCCCATCGACCATGTGATCCAGATACTCGCCCTCATGTGCCATGTCCTGTTCGAAAGCCGTGACGCGGGCGCGCATCGACATCGAGGCTTCATGCACGGACGCGGGCGAACCCGAAATCAACGGGTGCCAGTCGTGCAGCGGCTTGCCCTCGGCAAGCAACCGGTAGGCGCAGGTCTTCGGCAGCCAGGGGATGGTGCCGACATTGTCAGCGGTCAGCGGCACGCAGTCGGGCACCTTCGCCACACGGTTCGCATAGTCCGTGCAACGGCAATCCTTGGCGTCGAACAACCGGCAGGCGACGGACGTGAAGTAGATCTGGTCGGTGTCGTCGTCGATCAGCTTGGACATGCAGCATTTGCCGCAACCATCGCAAAGACTCTCCCACTCCGCCGGTGTCATCTCCGCCAGTTTCTTGGTTTCCCAGAAGCGTTGCTTGCTGCCGTCGGTCTTGAGCGCCTGTTTCATGCCAGCGAACAAGCACATCATGCGAACGCAGACAAGCCGCCGGAGTTAGCTACCTTCCTTCTTCACGCTCCTGCCGAGGCGCAGCAGCGACTGGCGCAATTCTTCATCCTCAATGCCGGCTGCGAGTTTCTCGAGCTGCGCCTCCTCCTGACCCGAGAGCGAACGCCGACGGGGCGGCGCCGGCTTGTCACCGGAGACCGGCTTTTGGACGAGTTGCAGGCGCTCGATCGCGCGAAATCCGAAAAACGCGTTGACGCGTTGAATGATCTCACCGGACTGGTGCTGCACATGCAGCGCCGCCATCGCGTCGGCCGCGACGACCAGGGTGGCGGGCCGAAACGGATCGTCTTCATTGGCCCGACGCGGCCAGTTGATCTTCTCCGGGCGGGTTTTGTCGGCCAGGACGGACGTGACGATTTCGGGCCAGGCGGCAAGCAGGGCGGTGGTCATGCCGGCGCGTCGGGCCAACACCGGGTCCAGAACAGCCGAGACAAGCCCGCCGACGGGTTCCGGCGCGGTTCGCCGCCGCCCGCTTCGTTTCCGGTCCTGCCCCTCACGTTTCGCCAAGTCTACTCGGCTCCCCGGCCTTTTCCGCGACGGGAATCGCGGCCGCAAGTACCGTTAGTGTGACAACAAATGCGCTGTTCAGCAAATCGTGCTCGAAGATGATCCCCGGCGCGCCGCTCACCGCGTAGGCCGCCGACAGCACCCCCGCGATGGCGACCCGTATCCGCCAGGCGTCGTCGCGCGGCGCACGCAACGCAATTGCGACCGGGGCGGCAAGCACGGCCAGCAAGGCCAGGAGCCCGGCAATTCCCGCGTCCAGCAGAGCCGCCAGATATCCATTGTGCGGATGTGTGTAGTCGACCAGATGGCGCATATCGGCGTCGACATGCGCACCGAGTGCGTCCATGCGGCCGGCCAGACCGTAACCCGTCAGCGGGGCATCGAGGACAGCTTTCCAGCCACTTTGCCACATGAGCAGCCGCCGTCCGGTGGAACTGTCGTAGGAACCGCTGTCGCTGACCAGCACGATATCGAGGTAGAAGGCCTGGACACGCTCGGCGACCGGGACGGATGCAATCAGCAGGCCGCTCAAGACGAGCGCAATCGATGCCGCGAAACCAGCCACATAGACGCGCTTCGGCAAGGCCCGCGTGATCGCCCATCCCACCAGCACCGTGGCAATCGGCAACACAATCCAGAGCGTCCGCATGCCAGAGGCGATCACGCAGCCGACCATCGCCAGATAGGAGGCCATGCCGAGCCAGCGCCGCGCCGTTCGCGGCGATGCTGCGTTCAGGGCGCCGATGGAGCCGAAGATGACCGACATCGTCGCAAACACGCCGGCATTTCCGCAAAAGGCGGTGGCGCGCAATCCGGTCAGCGCGCCCTGATATACGGCCAGAGGCAAGGCAAGCAGAGCCGCGAAACCGCATGCCAGGACGAAGCCGTCGAGAACGACACGCGGGGAGGTGTAGCGAAGACGCGAACCGACCAACAACGGCGAAAGGAAGACAAGCGTGCTGAGCAACAACGGCGCCGCCCCGAAGCCATTGTGGTACAATGTCGCCACGATCTTGACCGCCGCATAGCAGCCGCAGGCGATCGCCGCAGCAACCAACGGTCCGTCGCGCGCAATGACGGTTCGCCGAATGATCGGTGTGACGATCGCCCAGACAAAGGCGCACCAAAGGACAACGGTCAAGAAGCTGCCAAACAGTGGCGCGCTTGCGCCGATGAAAAACAGCCAGATGCGATTGGCCCGATCGCGTGGTTCGAGCGGGGCGAGGCTTCGGTACAAAGCGGCCGGATCAAGATTGATCGCTGAAGGAAGCGCGGACGCTTGATCTGTCGACCCGCGATCGCGCATGACGGCGTTCATGACTACGCTATCTCGATCTCATGGGTGTAAAAGCTCGCACGCCGTTTCCCTGCTCGACTGGTATGACCGGCACGCGCGGGAAATGCCCTGGCGCACACCGCCCGGTGAAATCGCCGATGGTGTCCGTCCCGACCCATTCCGGGTATGGCTGTCGGAGATCATGCTCCAACAGACAACCGTATCGGCGGTAAACAAGTACTTCACCAAATTCACACGATTGTGGCCTTCTGTGGAAAAACTTGCCGCCGCCAGCGAGGCGGATGTGCTGAAGGCCTGGGCGGGGCTCGGATATTACTCGCGGGCGCGCAACCTGAAGCGGTGCGCCGACCTGATCGCAGCCGACCATGGCGGCCGTTTCCCGAACACGGCGCAGGAACTGGCAAAATTGCCGGGCATCGGCGCATACACCAGCGCCGCGATTGCGGCGATCGCGTTTGGCGAGGCAGTGCCGGTCGTCGACGGGAATGTCGAGAGGGTCATCACCCGGCTCCATGCACTGTCGACGCCGCTGCCATCGGCCAAACCGGAGATCCGGCAGCTCACCGCCGCCATGCTCGATCATGACCGGCCCGGGGACTTCGCCCAGGCCATGATGGACCTCGGAGCGACCATCTGCACGCCGAAGAAGCCCGCCTGCCTGCATTGTCCGCTCAACATATCGTGTCAGGCGCTTGCAAACGGCGACCCTGAGCATTTTCCGGTCAAGGCACCGAAGCGGGCCAGACCCACCCGGCAGGGCGCCGCCTTCGTGCTGACGAATGGCGATGGCGCCATCCTTGTCGAACAGCGGGGAGACAAAGGTTTGCTGGCCGGCATGACACAGGTCCCGACGAGCGCATGGAACGCACGGCAGGACGGATCCACCGATCTTTCCGCGGCGCCGTCACAAGCAGCCGCCTGGGTACATTGCGGCAGCATCGAGCACGTATTCACCCACTTTGAACTGCGCCTGCAGGTTTACCGCGCCCATGGCGATGTGCAGCTTGCGTCCGGCCAATGGTGGAGCCCGCCGGAGACGATTGCCGGCGAGGCCCTACCAACCGTCATGAAAAAAGTGTTGGCTCGGGCCCTGCAGCACGAATCAGATCACGACCTGTAAGGCACTTCGAACCGAAAGATCTGGACCGAGAAACCTGGACCGAGAGACCTGGACCGAACCATGACCGAGATCCGGCACATTGTATTCGACATCGGCAAGGTGTTGATTCACTACGACCCCGAAATCCCGTTCCGCCGGATCATCGCCGACGACCGCCGCCGCGCATGGTTTCTCAGCGAAGTCTGCTCGCCGCAATGGAATGTCGAGCAGGACCGCGGCCGCAACTGGCAGGACGCGGAAATGGAGTTGATCGACCGGTTTCCCGACGAGGCCGACAACATTCGCGCCTTCCGCCAAAACTGGAACGAGATGGTTCCCTACGCCTACGAGCGCAGCGTCGCGATCTTGCAGCAACTGCTGTCGGACGGCCACGATGTGACCATGTTGACGAACTTCGCCTCCGACACGTTCCGCGAGGCGCAGGCAAAATACCCGTTCCTGGTGGCATCGCGCGGCGTGACCGTTTCCGGCGACATCGGGATCATCAAGCCCGATCCGGCTATCTATGCGCGCCATACCAAGGATTTCGGTCTGGAGGCGGCGGCAACGCTGTTCATCGACGACAGCGAGAAGAATGTGATCGCGGCGCGCGAATTCGGCTGGAGCGCAGTGCTGTTCGAAGACGCAGAGGGACTGGTGCGCGATCTGTCCGACCGCGGCATCGCGGTCGACTGACACGGGCGTCTCAAGCCCCGGCGACGGCCATCGTCTTGCGGATCTCGGCGCGCAGCACATCGATCGGCTGCAGCGCGCCTTTCTCCTCGAAATGCCAGAACGTCCAGCCGTTGCAGGCATCCAACCCCTGCACAACCGCGCCGGTACGGTGGATCGAGGCCTGTTCGCCGTCATGCGCCAGCGAGCCGTCGGCCTGCACGGTCGCCTGCCAGCGCCGCTTCGCATCGGTCAGCACCGCGCCGGGCTTGAGCAATCCGGCCTCGAGCAGCGACACAAAGGCGACGCGCGGCTGCGCCCGTTTGCTCGCCACCAGCTTCAGCGTGTTCGCTTCCGCCGGTTCGACCGCATCGATGCGCGCCTGCGCAGCCTCGATATAGGCCTGTTCGCGTTCAATGCCGATAAAACGCCGGCCAAGCCGCTTGGCGACCGCGCCGGTCGTGCCGGAGCCGAAGAACGGATCGAGCACGACATCGCCGGGCTTCGACGACGCCATCAGCACACGGGCCAGCAACGCCTCCGGCTTCTGGGTCGGATGGACCTTGCTGCCGTTTTCATCCTTCAGGCGCTCGCCGCCATTGCAGATCGGAAACAGCCAATCGGAACGCATCTGCAGGTCGTCATTGGAGGCTTTCAAAGCCTCATAGTTGAAGGTGTAGCCCTTCGCGTCCTGATCGCGCGACGCCCAGATCATCGTTTCGTGGGCATTCTGGAACCGGCGGCCGCGAAAGTTCGGCATCGGGTTGGTCTTGCGCCACACGACATCGTTGAGAATCCAGAAGCCGATGTCCTGCAGCGTCGCGCCGACGCGGAAAATGTTGTGATAAGAACCGATGACCCAGATTGTTCCATTCGGCTTGAGAACGCGGCGTGCGGCGAGCAGCCAGGCACGCGAAAAGGCGTCATAGGCCTGGAAGGAATCGAACTGGTCCCAGTGATCGTCCACCGCATCGACCTTCGACTGGTCCGGCCGGTGCAAGTCGCCGTCGAGCTGCAGATTGTAGGGCGGGTCGGCGAAGATCACGTCGACGCTGTTGTCGGGCAGCGCGTCCAGCGCGGCCACGCAGTCTCCCTTGACGATACCGTCGAGGATATCTTCCAGCTTGAACTGAGGCTTTGCGGAAGACGGAACGTCATCGCGCGAGGAAACGAGGCGAACGGAACTCATGATACACCCGGGCTACGCAGAACACTGCCCGACATGGTTACCCAACGCGGTTAATGGCGGGTTAGCGCGAAAGGAAGAATTGCGCGTTAGAGCCCGCGTGGAACGGCACTACGGCGTATCGTAGGGCCCTTCATCGAACCCGACGAACACCTGCATGCTGCGCGGATTGCTGTCGGGAACGACAACCTGCTCGTCCTTGTAGATGAACTGCGTCGCACCGGCCCCCGGCGCAACCGCGACCGGCACATTGCCAAGTTGCGAGTACGGCACATTGGCGCCCTGCTTGATGGCCACGCGCACCGGCAGAACGAGATCGCCCGCCACGCCCTTCGGACCATTGACCACACGCCCGGCGGCGGCGACGGTCATCAGGAGAAATCCGTCGCGGTACTTGCACGTCCGCGTCACGTCAGTGATCGTCGCCTGATAGACGACCTCGTCGGGATTGTCCTCGTTGTTCTTGGTGTAGGTGCGGAGAATTGCGGTGCCGTCGCGCAGGACCGGGCGTGGACAGAAGGCGCGCAAATCGTCGACAGTCAGGTCGTCGGTCGTCGCCGAACCGAGCGTGTCCTCGATACTTGCGGTCTGGCACGCCCCCAAGGCGACCAATGCGATAAGGCCTGACAAGCGGGTAGCGACCGCGATTCTCTTGGAGGGCATTTTCATTCCGTTGTTCTTGAAACTGTTTTTCTGGATAACAGAAAGATGGCAATCCTGCGATGACCGGCGGCACAATCCAAGGCTTTGACCATTCCGTCAATGGTTGCGCAAGCGACGTTTCGTCCAACACCCTTTAGAACCTGTCGGAATTCCGCTAAGCAGCGTGCGGCGAACCGGTCAACATGGCGTTCCGACCGGTTGGATAATCGAAAACTGCGAGCGACATTCCGTGAAGTACACCAGCACACGCGGCGAGGCCCCTGCCCTCGGTTTCTGCGACACAATGCTTGCCGGACTGGCCAGCGACGGCGGACTATATCTGCCGCAGGAATGGCCGCAACTTGAAGCGGGCGATATCAAGGCGCTGCGCGGCAAGTCGTACAGCGACATCGCGATCGAAGTCATGTGGCCGTTTGTCGAGGGCGAGATTCGACGCGACACGTTTGAGACGATCGTCCGCGAAGCCTACGCCACTTTCCGCCACGAGGCGGTGTGCCCGCTGGTGCAGACCGGGTCCAACGAGTTCGTGCTCGAGCTGTTTCACGGCCCGACACTGGCATTCAAGGACGTGGCGATGCAGCTTATCGGCCGCCTGATGGATCATGTGCTACGCGAACAGGACAAGCGCGCGACAATCGTCGGCGCGACTTCGGGCGATACCGGCGGGGCGGCAATCGAGGCGTTTGCGGGGCGCGAGCGCACCGACATTTTCATCCTGTTCCCGCAGGGGCGCGTTTCACCGGTACAGCAACGCCAGATGACCGGATCGAATGCCGCCAACGTGCATGCGCTGGCAATTGACGGCAATTTCGACGATTGCCAGGGCCTTTTGAAAGACATGTTCAATCACGGCGCCTTTCGCGACCGCGTGAAGCTGTCGGGCGTGAATTCCATCAACTGGGCGCGCATCATGGCGCAGGTGGTCTACTACTTCACATCAGCGCTGTCGCTCGGCGCGCCCGACCGGCCGGTTTCGTTTACGGTGCCGACGGGCAATTTCGGCGACATCTTCGCCGGCTATGTCGCCAAACGCATGGGTCTGCCGATCGAGACCCTGGTGATCGCGACCAACGACAACGACATCCTGGCACGGGCGCTTGAAAGCGGCACCTACGAAATGCGCGACGTCATCAAGACCACCTCGCCGTCCATGGATATCCAGATTTCGTCGAATTTCGAGCGGCTGCTGTTCGATGCCGGGGGCCGCGATGCGGCAGCGGTGCGCAACGTGATGGCGCAACTCAAGCAGGCGCGCCGCTTCGACCTGCCGCAAGCCGCCCTGACCGCGATCCGCGCCGAATTCGCCGCCGGGACCGCCCTCGTGGGCGAAACGGCGGCGACCATTCGCGATGTCAACGAGGCGTCCGGCTACCTTCTCGATCCGCATACGGCGATTGGCGTCCACGTGGCGCGTGCGCATGCGACGGCGGCAACGCCAATGGTCGTTCTGGGAACCGCGCATCCCGCGAAGTTTCCCGCGGCCGTCGAGGCGGCGTCGGGTGTCTACCCGGCCCTGCCGGCCTGGCTGTCCGATCTGATGGATAAACAGGAGCGTTTTGCCGCGCTTCCATCTGATCTCAAAATAGTGGAAGATCATATATTACAGCATGCCCGGGCCGCGCATTGACGTAGCGCCCGGTGAATAAAAAAGTACGGCGGAAGCATCTGCCGGGTCTAGGGAGTGAGTATATGACTGTGGAGACGACGCGTCTCTCCAACGGGATCACAGTCGCGACCCAACGCTTCGATCATGTCGAAAGCGTCGCGCTCGGCGTATGGGTCAAGGCCGGTTCGCGCAACGAAAACGACAACGAACATGGGATTGCCCATCTCCTGGAGCACATGGCGTTCAAGGGAACGGCACGGCGCTCGGCGCGGGGCATTGCCGAGGAGATCGAGAATGTCGGCGGCGACATCAACGCCGCGACCAGCGTCGAAACCACGTCCTTCTTCGTGCGCGTGCTGAAGAACGACCTGCCGATGGCGCTCGATCTGCTGGCCGATATCCTGCAATACTCCAAGTTCGACGAAGACGAACTCGAGCGTGAAAAGCACGTCATTCTGCAGGAACTCGGCGCCGCGACCGATACGCCGGACGACGCCGTGTTCGATCGCTTCACCGAAGCCGCCTTTCGCCATCAACCGATCGGCCGCGCCATTCTGGGCACGCGCGAGACGATCACGGCGTTCACCAGCGATCAGTTGCGGCAATACATCGACCGCGAGTATTGCGGCGAACGGATTGTCATCGCCGCGGCCGGCGCAATCGATCATGACGATTTCGCCAAGCGCGTCGAAAGCCATTTCGGCGGCATGGCCGCAAAGCCGAAGGGCAAGGCGGTCCAACTCGCGCATTATGTCGGCGGGGACTACCGCGAACATCGCGCGTTGCAAGATACACAGTTGCTGCTCGGCTTCGAGGGGCGGGCCTATCACGTGCGCGACTTTTATGCATCGCAGGTACTGGCCATGTTGCTTGGCGGCGGCATGTCATCGCGACTGTTTCAGGAAGTCCGCGAGAAACGCGGCATCTGCTATTCGATCTATGCCTTCCACTGGGGCTTCTCCGACACTGGCGTGTTTGGCATCCATGCGGCGACCGAACCTGGCGATCTCGAAGAGTTGATGACCGTCGTCCTCGGCGAATTGCGGCGGGCAGCGGCGGATATCGGTGAAGCCGAGGTGCAGCGGGCGCGCGCACAGTTCCGCGCCAGCCTTATGATGTCGGGTGAAAGCGCGCCGAGCCGGGCCGGACAAATCGCCCGACAGATCCTCCTGTTCGGTCGCCCCATACCCAATGAGGAATTGCTGGACAGGCTGGACAAGATCACCGTCCAACGGCTACGCGATCTGGCGGCAAGGTTGTTCAGCCAGTCGCCGCCGACAGTGTCGGCCATCGGACCGGTCGACAGGTTGATGGAAATCGACGACATTCGCGCCGAACTTGCGCCCGAACGGCTTGGTCTCGGTTTCGAAGCAACGGCCAGCGGCAAGCGGTTCGCCGTCGGCTGATCCGGACCAACAAGAGCGAGCACAGCGGTGAACGCCATGATCGCCTTTCCTTTCAAAGGAACGCGCCGGCCAGTCGCCAACGGTGAGACCGTGTTTTTGCGCCATCCGGAAGTGGCCGATTACGCGGAATGGGCATCGCTTCGCGCAGAGAGCGAGGGTTTCCTGCGGCCATGGGAACCAGCCTGGCCTTCCGACGATCTGCAGCGTCCAGCGTTTCGCGGCCGCATTCGCCGCTACAACCAGGAAATCGGGGCCGGTACCGGGTATCCTTTCTTCGTCTGCTCGCAGAAAAACGGCTGCATCCTGGGCGGAATTACGCTTGGCAATGTGCGCAAAGGTGTCTCGCAAAGCGGCCAGATCGGATACTGGATCGGCGCGCGCTATCGCGACAACGGCGTGATGAGCGAAGCACTCGGCCTGCTGTGCGTTTACTCTTTCTCAACTATAGGATTGCACCGCTTGGAGGCTGCCTGTATCCCCGATAATGCGCGGTCTATCAGAATTCTTGAAAAAACCGGATTCGCGCGCGAGGGGTATCTGCGATCTTATCTCAAGATCAACGGTGTGTGGCGTGATCATGTGCTCTACGCGCGTATCAATCCGCGCCACGAATTGGCGATGGCGCCGCTGAAACAGGGTGAGACAGCTTGACGCGCTCCGTCGGCAAAAGCGAACCAGTAGCTACACGCATGTGGCGGCAAGCGTGCGCACTGTTGATCGCGATAGCCGCGTTGGTGTCGATATGGGGCGTCCCGGCCGCGGCTGTCGAACCGATCAGCATCAACCGCAACGCGGAAGCGCTCGATCTCTCCGACGCGGTGACCATCTATCGCAACCGTGGCGAAACCTTCCAGATCTCCACCGCTCCGGGCATTGACGGCATCGTACGCACCATCGAGGTGCAGGCGACCGTCGAGGGCACCGACGGGCACTGGGCGGTGTTCGCACTGGCCAACACCACCGACACCCAGATCGACCGGTTGATCGTCGCGCCGCACTTCCGTCTGGTGGATTCGCACTTCTTCTGGCCGGACCTCGGCTCGCAGCGGATCGCGGCAATCACCCCGAGCGAGGGATTTGCCCTCGATCGCGAGGCCAGCCCGGACGCCGATGTTTTCTCGATCACGCTCAACCCGGGCGTCGTGGTGACCTTTGTTGCCGAGCTCGCCTCGCCCAACCTGCCGCAGGTCTATCTTTGGGAAGCCGGCCAGTACAAGGACATCGTCAACTCCTACACGCTCTATCGGGGCATCGTGCTCGGCATTTCGGGGCTTTTGGCGCTGTTCCTGACCATTTTGTTCGTGGTCCGGGGGACGTCGATGTTTCCGGCTGCGGCCGCGCTCGCCTGGGCGACACTCACCTACATCTGTGTCGATTTCGGTTTCATCGACAGGTTCTTTGACGTCGCCGTCGCCGATGTCCAGGTCTGGCGGGCGATGACGGAGGTCTCGCTTGCAGCCACGCTGTCGCTGTTCCTGTTCAGCTATCTCAACCTGAACCGTTGGCACGACCATCTCGGCTATGGCTCGATTGCTTGGATGCTGGCGCTGGGAGGCCTGTCGGCACTTGTGCTCTACGACGCACCGCTGGCCGCCGGCATCGCCCGGGTGGCGATCATGCTGACGGCGATTTTCGGCCTCGGCCTGGTTGCGGTGCTGAGCTGGCGCGGCTTCGATCGCGCGATCATGATCGTCCCGGCATGGGCGCTGCTGATCGCATGGATCGTCGCGGCCTACATGACGATCGCGGGTCTGGTGGACAACGACATCATTCAGCCAGCGCTGGCCGGCGGACTGGTGCTGATTGTCCTGCTGATCGGATTCACCGTGATGCAGCACGCATTTTCCGGCGGTGCTTTCCAGCAGAACCTCTTGTCCAACGTCGAACGCCAGGCATTGGCGGTCAAGGGTTCGGGCGGCATTGTCTGGGACTGGGACGTCGACCGCGACCGTCTGACGACGACGCCCGATCTGGCGGCAACGATGGGACTGGAAACCGGCGCCCTGCAAGGCGCGCCGAAGAACTGGGTACCGCATATCCATCTGGAAGACCGCGACCGGTTCCGCGCGACGCTCGACGCCATTGTCGAAAAACGACGCGGCAAGATCGACCTGAACATTCGCATGCGCGGCGCCGACAACCATTTCAGCTGGTACTC
This sequence comes from Oricola sp., assembly GCF_965230365.1. GTDB lineage: Bacteria > Pseudomonadota > Alphaproteobacteria > Rhizobiales > Rhizobiaceae > Oricola. The sequence goes on from NZ_OZ246003.1 coordinate 3,617,327, forward strand.
GGTTCGGGCGCGGCCGGTGGTCGGCGCGGACGGACAGGTGATCCGCTGCATCGGCACAATCGTGGATGTCAGCGACCAGAAGCGGTCGGAAGAACGTCTTCTGCACGACGCAGTGCACGACAACCTGACCGGACTGCCCAACCGGCAATTGTTCATGGACCGTCTGCGCACCGCCATCGCCATCGCCAATGCCGGCGACGCGATGAAGCCGACCGCGCTGATCATCGACATCGACCGTTTCCGTCAAGTCAACGAGAGCATCGGCATGTCGGCGGGCGACACGCTGCTGATCACACTGGCCCGCCGCCTGCGGCGGCTGCTGCGCCCGCATGACACACTTGCCCGCCTGTCGGGCAACCAGTTCGGGATCATCCTGTTGTCGGAGACCGAGCCCGGCCGCATTGCCGGCTTTGCCGACGCCGTCAAGAAGTCCATCCGCACGCCGATCAGCTTTGCCGAGCGGCAAATCATCCTGACCGCGTCGATCGGCCTGGCCACTTGGACGCAGAGTCGCGCCCAGGACATCGATCTGATGGAAGACGCCGAACTGGCGCTGTTCCAGGCGAAGCGCTTCGGCGGCGACAGGGTCGAACCGTTCCGGCCGGCATTCCGCACCTCGGGTTCCGACAAGCTGCAACTGGAATCGGACCTGCGGCGTGCCATCGAGCGCGGCGAGATTTCGCTCGTCTACCAGCCGATCGTCGATGCCGAGACCCTCGACATCGCCGGTTTCGAGGCGTTGATGCGCTGGAACCACCCGCGCCGCGGGGAAATACAGCCATCGGAGTTCATCGGGATCGCCGAACGCTCCGAGCTGATCGTCGAGCTGGGCAACCATGCACTGGAACTGGTGCTGCGGCAGCTCATGGATTGGGATGCCGACCTTCCCGCCTCCTCACTGTTCATCTCGGTGAATGTCTCCAGCCAGCAGGTGATGACGAGCGATTTCGCCAACACACTGTCGCGCCTGCAGGCACGCTATGCACGCCGCCGCCACAAGCTGCGGCTGGAGATCACCGAAACCGTGCTGATGCAGAACCCCGAGCACAACGCGCATGTTCTGCAGCGCGTGAAGGAGCTGGGCGTCGGGCTGGCGATGGACGATTTCGGGACGGGCTACTCTTCACTCGCCTATCTGTCCAAGTTCCCCTTCGACACGATCAAGCTCGACCAGTCGCTGATCCGCAACCAGTGGGAACAGCGCGATACGCTGCTGCAGTCGGTGATTTCGATGGCGATCAATCTCGGCCTGTCCACGGTCGCCGAGGGGATCGAATCCGAGGACGATCTGGAGACGCTCAAGGCGATGGGTTGCCATTACATCCAAGGATTTGCCGCCGGCAAACCGGTCACCGCGGAAAAAGCGATGGAAATGGTTCTGGAGCAGAATCCGCTTGTCGCCAACGACGACGCCGCCGAGTAACCGGCAATTCAACTCTAACCCGGAAATGCTCTAAGCGTGGCCGCAGCCGGCAACGAAATGCTCGGGCTGAATACCGGCAGCCCGCAGCAAACGGTCATATTTCGTCTCATGGTCCTGATCGAATACGAGAGACGGATCGGCCTCCAGCGTCAGCCATGAGTTTTCGAGCATCTCCGATTCCAGCTGGCCCGGTCCCCAGCCCGAATAGCCGAGCGAAACCGTGCAGCGCTTCGGGCCCCTGCCGCTGGCGATCATGCGCAGGACCTGGGTGGTGGATGTAAGGAAAACGGTTTCTGAAATTGGAATCGTCGACTCGCCGCAATAGTCTGATGTGTGCAGGACGAACCCGCGATGCTCATCCACCGGCCCGCCATGGGCGATCGGCGCATAGGCAATGCTGCTTGGCATCGATGGAACGGCATTGTCGGTGAAAACATCGGTCTGCTCGACCAGATCGAAGAAGGTCATGCCCCGGGTCTTGTTGACAACGAAGCCCATCGCGCCTTCGTCATTGTGGGCGCAGATATAGATGATGGTTTGCGCGAAAAATGACGATGCCAATCCTGGCATCGCCACCAGGAACTTGCCTTCGAACTGGCCGGATCCATCCGGCACGTCGCGCTTGTTCAGCATCTCCATCGCCGAAGCGTAGCATCGGATTGCAATTTGGTCAGCACATTATTTCTTGCAGTGCAAACACACCGGCGGCGTAACGAAGATGTGACTCCGCGCCCATGCAAGTTTCATTTGCCAAAACGATGGGCCCGGGTCACGTAGAGGTCATGTCGATTTCCCGTCTGCTTTCCTCAATTCTTGCCTCGGTACTCATCCTCGTTGTCATGGCGCAGGGCGCTCTGGCCGCGGCAAGCCGCTGGGAAAGCACCGACGGCGGACGCCTGCGGCTGATTGTCGAAGACCCGCAACCGAGCCGGGACGTGTTGCGCGCCGCGTTGCAGATCGACCTGGAACCGGGATGGAAGACATACTGGCGCGAGCCCGGCTCGGCGGGCATCCCGCCCAGCATTACCTTTTCCGGCGACATGGTGCGCGACGCGACATTGCATTTCCCGGCTCCGGTCTGGGTTGACGATCCCTATGGATCGTGGGCCGGCTACACCGATCCCGTTGTCCTGCCGGTCAGCCTGGAAATCAATCCGGATCGCGGGAGCGGCATCGTCGAGGCCGATGTCTTTCTGGGGATTTGCCGCGATGTCTGCATTCCGGTTTCGGCAACGCTCGAACTGGCCGTCGGTACGGCGCGGTCGAGCGCCTTGCACGGCGCGATCGTGTCAACGGCCTACTCGGCGCTGCCGCATGCGGGCAATGAGCGCCTTTCGGTGGAAAGCGGGCGCCTCCTCGTCAATGGTGAGTTGGAGATCGTCATCTCGCATCCGGACGGCGGGGCCGGCGATGTCTCGCTGTTCGTCGCCGCCGGGCCCGACCGGCCCTATGCGAAGCCCCGCGCCGTGTCACGAACTGACGCCAGCACCACTTTCCATGTCAGGCCGGCACGGGCGATGAAAGACGGCGGCGCATTCGATATTACGGTGACCGCGCGTTTGGGCGGCGACGCAGTCGAGACCGTGCTGAGCATCGCCGCACCCTGACGCCCCGACATCGAATTTTCACACTGACGGACTTCAAACGGCAGCAATGGGCATTATCTGCCGTTGAGAGATATTGCCAACCAAGAGGATACGAACATGACAATCGGCACCGGCGACAAGATTCCTTCAGTTACGCTTCGGCGGATCACCGAGGACGGCCCTGAGGATGTCGACAGCGATACCGTTTTCGCCGGCCGGAACGTTGTCGTTTTCGGCTTGCCCGGCGCTTATACGCCGACCTGTTCGCTCAACCACTTGCCCGGCTTTGTCGAGAACCGCGACATCATCCTGGCCAATGGTGTCGACGAGATCGTCTGCGTCTCCGTCAACGATCACTTCGTCATGAAGGCGTGGGCGGAAGCGACCGGCGCCGCCGGCGCAATCACTTTTATCGCGGACTGGGACGCGGGTTTCACCCGCGCAATCGGCATGGATATCGACTTGTCGATGGGCGGCCTCGGCGTGCGGTCCCAGCGCTATTCCATGCTGGTCGAGGACGGCGTGGTCAAGCTCGTCAATCTGGAGGATTCGCCGGGCGAAGCCGTCGTTTCGGGCGCAGCGCGTATTCTCGAACAGATCGGCTGAATTCTGTGCGCTTTTTCAGCGCCGCTTGAACGGCGCCATACCCTCTCGCGCGAGCGCGTCCGCGCGCTCGTTTTCCGGATGGCCGGCGTGGCCCTTGATCCAGTGCCAGTTGACCTTGTGGCTTGAGACCAGCGCGTCGAGTTCCTGCCAGAGCTCGGCGTTCTTGACCGGTTTCTTGGCCGCTGTCTTCCAACCATTGCGCTTCCAGCCGTGGATCCAGCCGGAGATACCGTCCTTCACATATGAGGAATCGGTGTAGAGGTCGATGCCGTGCGGCCCGCCTTTCAGCGCCTTCAGTGCCTGGATCGCCGCCATCAGTTCCATGCGGTTGTTCGTCGTATCGGCTTCGCCGCCGTTCAGTTCCTTCTCTACTCCGTTCCAGCGCAGGATCGCGCCCCAGCCGCCCGGCCCCGGATTACCGGAGCACGCGCCGTCGGTGAATATCTCGATTGTCCTGTCGGCCATCAGTCCAATCCGTAACCGCTGGCGGTGTCGATTGCGCGATGGAACCGCATCTTGGCGAGGTATTCCAGCGGGTCTTTCTTGATCACCAGCGAGCCCTCCGGTGTCATCACCCAGTCGTACAGCCGGGTCAGCATGAAACGCAGCGCGGCGCCGGCCGAAAGGATTGGCAGCGCCGCGATTTCCGCATCCGACAGCGGGCGCACAGCGTTATAGGCGTTCAGCAGCGCCCTGCCCTTGGTGATGTTGAAGGCGTGGTCGCGCTCGAAGCACCAGGCGTTGAGGCAGACCGCGACATCGTAGGCGAGCGCATCGTTGCAGGCGAAATAGAAATCGATAAAGCCCGACAGGCGGTCGCCCAGAAAGAATACGTTGTCGGGGAAGAGGTCGGCATGGATGACACCGCCCGGCAGGTCGCGCGGCCATTCCGCCTCGAGCCGCCGCAGCAGCGCTTCGGTTTCCGCCGCCAGCCCGGTGTCGACGTCGGCGGCATGGGCGCGCGATTTTTCCCACAGCGGCCGCCAGTCCTCCAGGGTCAGGCCGTTGCGGCGCGACATGGCAAAATCGGCGCCGGCCAGGTGCATCTCCGCCAGACCGCGCCCGACCTCGGCGCAATGGCCGGCCTGCGGCCGGCGCAGCCAGATGCCTTCCAGGAACGAGACCATCGCGGCCGGCCTGCCTGCGAGCGTTCCGAGCGTTCCGCCATCGCGCCGCTCCACCGGCACCGGACAGGAGATGCCGCGGTCGGCCAGATGGCGCATCAGGCCGAGGAAGTATGGCAGTTCGGCTTCGTTCACACGCTTTTCATAGAGCGTCAGGATGAACTGGCCGGTCGTGGTGTGTACGAGGAAATTGGAGTTCTCAACCCCTTCGGCGATGCCACGGTAAGACTGCAGTTCGCCAACATCGTAGCCGGCCAGAAACGCGCCGAGTTCGGCTTCGGTTATGTCGGTGTAGACAGCCATCGCTCAGTCCATGGCGCCATTGAGGAAGGCCATGTCGGCGGCCGCGAGTTCGGTGTCACGCAAATCGCGCATGACCGGGAAATTCTCGGTTTCGGCGACAGTCAGGGCGAGGTCCAGCTTGATATCGAAGCGCTCGCGAAACGCATCGACGATCTCTTGTACGACGATCTCGGGAGCCGACGCGCCTGCAGAGATGCCGATTACCGAAGCGCCGTCCATGCGCTGCCAGTCGATCTCGCCGGCGCGTTGCACCAGAATGGAGTCTGCAGCGCCGTGCCGGCGGGCGACTTCGACAAGGCGCCGCGAATTGGACGAATTCGGCGCGCCGACGATAAGAAACATGTCGGTTCCGGGCGCTGCCTTCTTTACCGCCTCCTGGCGGTTTGTCGTTGCATAACAGATCGATTCCGACGACGGCGCGGTCAGCGCGGGAAAGCGCTGCTCCAGCGCGGTGACAATGTCGGCAGTGTCGTCGACGGACAGCGTCGTCTGCGTCACGTAGCCGAGTTTTTCCTCGTCCGGCACCGTCAACTCGGTCACCTGGTCAACGGTCTCCACGAGGGTTACCGCGCCTTCCGGCAGCTGGCCCATCGTGCCGATCACTTCGGGATGGCCGGCATGGCCGATCAGCAGCACGTGGCGGCCGAGCCGCTGGTGGCGCATCGCCTGCTTGTGCACCTTGGAAACCAGCGGACAGGTCGCGTCGAGATAGAACATGGACCGCATCTCGGCGTCGGCGGGCACCGATTTCGGCACGCCATGCGCCGAAAAGACCACCGGCCTCTCGCGGTCGGCTTCCGGAATGTCGGAGAGTTCCTTGACGAACACCGCGCCGCGTTCGCGCAGTCCCTCGACCACGAACCGGTTGTGCACGATCTCGTGGCGCACATAGACCGGCGCGCCATATTTCTTCAGCGCCAGGACGACGATCTGGATCGCCCGGTCGACACCGGCGCAGAAACCGCGCGGCTCGCAAAGACGGATTGTCAGGGGTGCTTTCGGATCGGATGTCATAAACGGTGATTAGGGATCGCGTATCGACAGTGTCAAGCGGCAGAAGCCATAGTTGCCATCTTTGGCGATCATTGCCCGTATGGCGATCTGGCGGGCATTCTCCAGGCCCCGGCAGAATCGAACGCAGAGGAAAATCCCCATGGCGATGATGGAAACCGCAGATGTCGAACCGGACACCGCGCTCGCCCGCATGGTCAGCCGCATTCCGCGCGCGCATCCCGACATTCCGGTTGAGGATGTCATCGCATCGCTGCGCGGACACAGTTTCGACTGTGCCGACACGATATTCGTGACCGACAGTGGCGGACGGCTGGAAGGCATCGTGCGCATCAACGACCTGTTCGCCGACGGCACTGACCGGATCGCCGACATCATGGAACCCGAACACGAGGCGGTCGGTCCCGATGCAGACCAGGAAGAAATCGCCAAGCTTGCCATCAGGCTGAACATGATCGTCGTTCCGGTCGTCGACGGGAATGGCGTTTTGATCGGCGCGGTGCCGCCGGAGGCACTGTTTCGTATCCTGCGCGATGAGCACATGGAGGATCTGCAACGCCTCGCCGGGATCAACCCGCACGAGGAAGGTCCCGATGTCGCGCTCGATGCGCCGCTGTTCGACCGTTTCCGCCGCAGGTTGCCGTGGCTGGTCTTCGGGCTGGTGATGTCGTCGCTGATCACGATGGTCATGGCGGGTTTCGAACACACGCTCGATGCCAATGTGTCGGTAGCCTTCTTTGTGCCGGCGCTCGTCTACATCGCGGGCGCCATCGGCACGCAGGCCGTCTCGGTCGCGGTGCGCGGTCTCGCCAATGGCGCAACGCCGATCGGCGTCCTGTTGCGCGACGAGATGATCATCGGCCTGGCTGTCGGCGGCTCGCTCGGCGTGATTGCCTGGGCGGCGGTGTTGGCGTCGTTCGGCGATGCCGCGCTATCGCTGGCGGTCGGCTTGTCGGTGCTCGCCGGCGGCAGCATGTCGGCGGTCGTCGGGTTCCTGCTGCCTTGGGCGTTTCAGCGTACCGGTCTCGATCCGGCGCTCGGCAGTGGGCCGATCTGCACGATCATCCAGGATGTCGCCAGCCTGTCGATCTACTTCATGCTGGTCAGCGCGCTGATTCTCTAGGCCCTTGATCGCCGCCAAAGAAATGCGCCGGCAACGCCGCTCAGCGCCAGCGCCAGTCCGTACCATGTCACCGCATATTGCAGGTGGTTGTTGGGCAGGTCGATATTGGTGACGCCGCCGACCGGCAGTGCTGCCGGGTCGTCATAGGGCCCGGCATCGACAAAGACCGCCACGACATCGAACCCGGTGAGCCCGGCGGCGACGGTCATCGCCGACAGATCCTTCCAGTAATACTGGTTCATGTCCGGAGCGTTGTCGGGGACCAGCGCCCCCGGCTTTTCGGAGAGCGGCATGCGTGCCAGCCCGGTGATCGTCTGTGGGCCGACGGGCAGGCTGTCGGGGCGCGTCGCCGGCTCCTTGCGGTCATAGGGCACGAAGCCGCGATTGACGAACACCACCCCGCCCGCTGTTTCGAGCGGCTGATAGATGTGCCAGCCCGACACCCCTTTCCAGGTCGACAGCACATGCTGCTCGGTATCGGCGAGGAAAACTCCTTCGATCGTCACGGGTAAATACTCGATGGCATCGCCGCCAAGCGCCAGCGCTTCGGCGAGCGGCACAGGCGCGGCATTGATGCGCGTCTCGATCGTTGCCAGCAGGTTTTCCTTCCAGGCCAGCCGGCGCACCTGCCAGTTGCCGAGCGAAATCAGGACGACCAGCGCGGCGAGCGTCGAGACGAGGAGGAACCAGGGAAAGCGGCGAGAATCGTCTTGGGTCACGGGAATCGGCTGGTGCTTTTCGGGCGTGCGCCAGTCGTTGTAGAGTGGCACGAGGTGTTCCAACAACAGTTTGTTGTCTTTGCGGAGTTCGATGATGAGTTTATGGCAATCATGAACCAGATTGCACATAATACCGCGCACGGTCCGTTTCATCATGGAGTGGTCGAGATCGCCCTCCTTGATTGCAAGCGCGATGAACTCGTAGTTATTCAGTATAGCCTGCAGTGCTTCGGCGCTTTTGCGTCGGTCTCGCCCGTATCGCGAATGATCTCCTAGACTGGACAGAAACTCCTGCGGATCGACAATGCGACCTGCCGGAAAGTAGTCAGCCCGCTGGTCTAGCAGATCGCGATAGCCCTGGCTGAACCGCTCCTGAAGAATCCCCATCGTGTGCTGTTTGCGGCGCTGCACCTCGCTTCGCCATGCGTTCAGCAGGAACGTGACAATCGCCAGCAGCACGCCGCCGCCGGCGATCAGGTCGCGCAACAACAATTCTCCGGATTCCAGTCCGAAATGCCGGGCGATTACCCATCCAGCCGCCAAGACGATCACCAGACACAACGAGACCCGCCATAAGACGGGCCACATTGTCCGGATCACAGGAGGTCAACTCCCATGTGCGGGCTATCCGTTTCCCATTCCTTCACGAGTCATGGCGGTCACTCCGTTCCGGTTCAAGGCCAATATAGGGATTAAAGCGTTAAAATTCAATCCATCGGCCATGTTGCTCCAGATCCCGTCAGTGGTGGGCGATCGGCGCGCCCCACGATCCCCAGACATAGATCGAGAAGAACAGGAACAGCCAGACCACGTCGACGAAGTGCCAGTACCAGGCCGCCGCCTCGAAGCCGAAATGCTGTTTCGGCGTGAAATCGCCGGCAAGCGCGCGGAACAGGCAGACGATCAGGAAGATCGTGCCGACCAGAACGTGGAAGCCGTGGAAGCCAGTCGCCATGAAGAAGGTCGCGCCATAGAGCGAACCGGAGAACGAGAACGGCGCCACCGAGTACTCGTAGGCCTGCACGCCGGAGAAGATGATGCCTAGCCCGATGGTCAGCGCCAGACCCCATTTCAGACCGGAACGGTCGCCATGCAGCAGCGCGTGGTGCGCCCAAGTGACGGTTGTACCCGACAGCAGCAGGATCACGGTGTTGTAGAGCGGCAGGTGCAGCGGATCGAGAACCTCGATACCCTGCGGCGGCCAGGTTCCGCCGGTGTAGGCCAAGCGTCCAACCTGCTGCGCCTCGTCGTAGAACAGGCTGGCGTCGAACACCGCCCAGAACCACGCCACAAAGAACATCACCTCCGAGGCGATGAACATGATCATGCCATAGCGCAGATGCAGCGAGACGACGCGGGTGTGATGCCCCTGATGGGCTTCCTTGATGGTGTCGCCCCACCAGCCGAACATGGTGTAGAGGACGATCAACAGGCCGATGAAGAAGGTCCACGGATTGGACAGCGGAATGCCGAGCAGCGCAAACTCGTTGCCGTTGATGGCCTGCATCCAGCCGATACCGCCAATCGCCATGATCAGGGCACCAATGGAGCCGAACAACGGCCACGGGCTCGGATCGATGATGTGATAGTCGTGGTTCTTGGTGTGTGCGTCGGCCATTAGGCTTTTCCCCGATTATCGAATGGTCGTCGTCTGGACCGCGGTCGTACTTGATTGCGCGACCGGCTCCGGATCGTCAACCGGAAAGAAAGTATAGGACAGCGTGATTGTCGAAACGCCCTTGAGTTCCGGCGCGTCGACGATGTCGGGATCGACAAAGAAGACGACCGGCATGTCGAGCGTTTCGTCCGGCTGGAGCGTGGTTTCAGTGAAGCAGAAGCACTCCACCTTGTTGAAATAGGCGCCGGCGGCCTGCGGCGTGACATTGAATGTCGCCGTTCCGGTCGAGGCGGTCGAAAGAATGTTGCGCGCCTCGTAGGAAACCTGTGTTGTCTCGCCGATCTTCAGGGTGACCTGCCGCTGCGCAGGCTTGAAGTCCCAGCCGATGCCGTTGGTGTTGGCGTCGAAGCGCACATTGATCGTCTGGTCGAGCACCCGGTCGGACGCCTGCTCGACGCGCTGCGTCGTGCCGCCATAGCCGGTCACCTGGCAAAACAGCCGGTAAAGTGGCACCGATGCGTAGGCCATGCCAACCATCCCGGCGAAGAAGCAGACACACGCAATCGCGATGGTCGTGTTGGACCATCCCCTGCGCCCCGCCCTGTCGATCGTTTCCGCCATCCGGGTCTCCATTACATCGGCCGGTTCATGACTTCCGGGCCGAACTTGGCGAGCGTAGCGACATAGAAAATCACCACGAAAGCGGCCAGACAGATCGCAAGCGCGATCGAGCGACGGCGCTGCGCCTTCTTCTGGTTCTCCGTCATGGTGACGGTATCGCGATTGTCGCCGTCCACGCTCAAGCGCCCCATACCGGCAGCATGGCAAACAGCGCCTCGCCGAGAAGCACCGCAAACAGCGTCGCCAGATACCACAGTGAAAACGCGAACAGCCGCTTGGCCGGCGCCATGGTCGCGTCGCCGTCGGGCATGCGCCACACGGCCAGCGCGTGGCGGATGAAGTTCAGTCCAAGGGCGATGGCGACGGCACCGTAAACGGGTCCGGCGAAACCGAGCGGCCAGGGCATGGCTGCGACAACGGCCAACACCACCGAGTAGCCGAGGATCTGGATCTTGGTGTTCCGCTCGCCGGCCACGTTCGGCAGCATGGGCACCTTGGCCAAGTCGTAGTCGCGCAGCTTGAACAGCGCCAGCGCCCAGAAATGCGGCGGCGTCCAGAGAAAGATGATCAGGAACAGGACCACGCTCTCGAGCGCTATATCGCCGGTCACCGCCGCCCAGCCGATCATCGGCGGAAACGCGCCGGCCGCGCCGCCGATCACGATGTTCTGCGGCGTCGAGCGCTTCAGCCACATCGTGTAGATGACGGCGTAGAAAAAGATGGTGAAGGCAAGCAGGCCGCCGGCCACCCAGTTGGTCAGCGTGCCGAGCGTGATGACCGACAGCGCCGACAGGATCAGGCCGAAGGACAGCGCTTCGCCGGGTGTGATCCGGCCGGTGGGGATCGGGCGCTTGGCGGTGCGGCTCATCACGGCGTCGATATCGGCGTCATACCACATGTTGAGCGCGCCCGACGCGCCGGCGCCGACCGCGATGGCCAGGATGGCGATCGCCGCGATCAGCGGATTGATCCCGCCTGGCGCGACGACCATGCCGACGAAAGCGGTAAAGACGACCAGCGACATGACGCGCGGCTTGAGCAACGCGAAAAAATCGCCGGGCAGAGCCTCGGAGACCCGCGCCTCACCGCCTTCGATGTTTTCGATCAACGCCATGTTGTTTCTTAGCCTGCCCGGGTTTTTCCCGTTTGTTGTTCAACTGCCCGGGACGCAGGGTCTCGGGCAGTCAGATTTTCGCGATATGCCGGACGCTTACTTGACGCGCGGCAGTTGCTCCCACTGGTGATAGGGCGGCGGCGAGGAAAGTTGCCATTCCAATGTCGTCGCACCCTCACCCCACGGGTTGGCGCCAGCTTCGCGCTTGCGCGAGAAGGCTTCCCAGACACCGAACAGGAAGATCAGCGTTCCGATGGCCGACAGGTAGGAGCCGTAGGACGAAATCAGGTTCCAGCCCGCATACGCATCCGGGTAGTCGATGTAGCGGCGCGGCATGCCGGCCAGACCCAGGAAGTGCTGCGGGAAGAAGATCAGGTTCACGCCGACGAAGGTCACCCAGAAGTGTACGCGGGCGATCGTCGAATTGTACATGTAGCCGGTCATCTTCGGGAACCAGTAGTACCAGCCGGCAAAGATCGCGAACACCGCACCCAGCGACAGCACGTAGTGGAAGTGGGCGACCACGTAGTAGGTGTCGTGCAGCGACCGGTCGAGGCCGGCATTGGCGAGCTGCACGCCGGTCACACCGCCAACGGTGAACAGGAAGATGAAACCGATGGCCCACAGCAGCGGCGTGCGCATCTCCAGCGAACCGCCCCACATGGTGGCGATCCACGAGAAGATCTTGATGCCGGTCGGCACCGCGATGACCATCGTCGCGAAGACGAAGTAGCGCTGCGTGTCGAGCGACAGGCCGACGGTGTACATGTGGTGCGCCCACACGATGAAGCCGACGACGCCGATCGCCACCATGGCGTAGGCCATGCCGAGATAGCCAAAGACGGGCTTGCGCGAGAAGGTCGACACGATGTGCGAGATGATGCCGAAGGCCGGCAGGATTAGGATGTAGACCTCTGGGTGGCCGAAGAACCAGAACAGATGCTGGAACAGGATCGGGTCACCGCCGCCATCCGGCGTGAAGAAGGTGGTGCCGAAATTGCGGTCGGTCAAAAGCATGGTGATGCCGCCGGCCAGAACCGGAAGCGACAGCAGCAGCAGGAAGGCGGTCACCAGCACCGACCAGGCAAACAGCGGCATCTTGTGCAGGGTCATGCCCGGCGCGCGCATGTTGAAGATGGTGGTGATGAAGTTGATGGCGCCGAGGATCGACGACGCGCCGGCGATGTGCAGCGACAGAATGGCGAAATCCATCGCCGGTCCGGGCTGGCCGGTCGTCGAGAGCGGCGGATAGATGGTCCAGCCGCCGCCGACACCGTGCGCGCCCGGCGCGGACGGCATGAACATCGAGATCGCCAGCAGGATGAAGGCCGGCGGTAGCAGCCAGAACGAGATGTTGTTCATGCGCGGGAAGGCCATGTCGGGCGCGCCGATCATGATCGGCACCATCCAGTTGGCGAAACCGCCGATCAGCGCCGGCATGACCATGAAGAAGATCATGATCAGGCCGTGGCCGGTCGTGAACACGTTGTACATGTGCTTGCCGGCGTCGATCGCCGAATCGCCCTCCACGCCGTAGACCATCGCGGCCAGGCCGTGGAAGATCTGGATGCCCGGCTCGGCCAGTTCCCAGCGCATCATAACGGACAGGAAGCCGCCGAACACGCCGGCGAAGATCGCGAAGATCAGATAGAGCGTTCCGATGTCCTTGTGGTTGGTCGAAAACAGCCAGCGACGCACGAAGCCCTGGGGCTTGTGGTCGGCGTGGGCGTCATGGGCGACTGATCCTGCCATGTCTTGCATGCTCCTCAGCTATGTCGGGGCGGCCGGTTACTCGGCGGCGGCCAGCTTGTTCTTGGCTTCGATGGCGGGGGCGCCGGTTGGCGGTGCCGAGATCGGCGATCGCATCGGCGAGCCAGGTATCGTACTGATCGCGCGACACGACGCGCACGGCGATCGGCATGTAGGCGTGGTCCTTGCCGCAAAGCTCGGAGCACTGGCCATAATAGAGGCCTTCCTTCTCGACATGGAACCAGGTCTCGTTGAGACGGCCCGGCACGGCGTCCATTTTCACGCCAAAGGCCGGAATGGTCCAGGAGTGGAGGACGTCAGCGGCGGTCACCAGAAGACGCACCGTGGTGTCGACGGGTACGACGATCTCGTTGTCAACGGCGAGCAGACGCGGATAGGCGGCCACGTCTTCCTTGCCCTGGGCGGCGCGCTCGTCTTCCTTCAGCATGTAGGAATCGAAGGACACTTCCTCGTCATCGGCGTCGCCCTGGTATTCATAACCCCAATACCACTGATAGCCGGTGGCCTTGATCGTGACCTCCGGCTCGCCAGGCGGCGTGTACTGCGCCGTCAGAAGCTGGAACGACGGAATGGCGAAAAACAGCAGGATAAGAACCGGGCCGACGGTCCAGATGATTTCGATCGTTGTGTTGTGGCTGGTACGCGACGGGTTGGGGTTGGCGCGCTTGTTGAAGCGAACCACCACATAGGCCAGAAGCCCGAGGACCAGCAGTACGACCGGCACGAGGAAGTACAGTGTGTAGCTCTCGAACCAGCGGATTTCGTGCATGATCGCCGTTGCGCCAGGCTGAAAACCCATCTGCCAGGGTTCCGGCTGAGCCGCCAGGGCGGTGCCCGCCAGGGTCATTGTTGCAATGGATGTCACGCCTGCAAGCCAGGCCATCTTATTCAGCACGTTCGTTCTCCCGATCCGGCTTCAGCCGCGTCCCCGGCAGGCGGATTCCTGTCCGTCTTTGATTTGTATCAATCATAGACCGCTAAATGGCGCAACTGCCACGCAAGTCGAAACCTGCGTCATTTTTGCGCGCCTGCGACAAACGGCGAATGCGGGTATAAAAATGCACCCCTGTCAGCATTGACCCGCCCAATTTCACCAATTTGCCATGATTGCAATGCGAAAGGATGTGTAAACCAATTGCCATGCTACATATCCCTTTCGTGGACCTAACCTTAAGGAATACAAGGTGCCGATTCGAGCGAAGACGCGGAAAACCCCTATTTTGACCACGATTGCCCGCCGGATCTTCCCGCTAACCTGCGCGACCCTCATCGCCGGCGCTGCGGCGCTCGCGCCGGGGGCGGCCCAGCAGGGCGCCGTGCGCGCCAGCCACGGTGCCTGGTCGATCGTCTGCGACACGCCGCCCGGCGCATCGGCGGAACAATGCGTCCTGATGCAGAACGTTGTTGCCGCCGACCGCGAGGAATTCGGCCTGTCGGTCGTGGTCCTGAAGACTGCCGACAAGAAGGCGCAGATTCTGCGCGTGCTGGCGCCGCTCGGCGTGCTTCTGCCAAACGGGCTTGGCCTCAATATCGACGGCAACGACATCGGCCGCGCCTACTTCGTGCGCTGCTTCACCGACGGCTGCTATGCCGAGGTGATCCTCGAGGAATCGCTGATCAAGAGCCTTACCGAGGGCCAGAGCGCGACATTCTACGTGTTTCAGACGCCCGAGGAAGGCATCGGCATCCCGGTCGAACTGGAAGGCTTCGAAGACGGCTACAAGGCGCTGCCCTGACCGGGAGTGTTTCCGGGCCGCTTGCCCGCCACCCGTTCCGCGCCTAAATGACTCACCTGAAACAACAGGAGACGTCATGAGCGCCGAAACGACACCCGACCTGATCAACTCGTTCGACGTTTCGCGGGAGGCCGTCGAGGCTGTCGTCGCAGACGCGCTCGCCAAATCCGACGACGGCGAACTGTTCATCGAACATGCCGAAGCCGAGATGCTGATGTTTGACAACGGCCGGCTGAAGACGGGCTCGTTCAACACCGGCCGCGGTTTCGGCCTGCGCTCGGTCGCCGGCGAAGCGGTGGGTTACGCCGAGGCGGGCGAGTTGTCGCTCGGCGCCCTGAAGCGCGCTGCGGACGCAGTCGGCGCGGTGACCACCGGCTATTCCGGCACCTATTCCGACGCGCCGCCCGGAACAAATCGCAAGCTCTATGGCGACGCCAATCCGATCGGCGAACCGTCATTTGAGGAAAAGGTGAAACTTCTCAAGGACATCGATACCTACCTGCGCGGCAAGGACGAGCGCGTGCGCCAGGTGACGGCATCGCTGGCCGCGACTTGGCAGGTGGTGGAGATCCTGCGCGCCGACGGGCATTTCGCCAAGGACATCCGGCCGCTGACGCGGGTCAATATCTCGGTTGTCGTCGGCGACGGCGACCGCCAGGAAACCGGCTCTTTCGGTGTTGGCGGACGCCAGGAATTCGGTGCCTTCATCGCCGAGGACAAATGGCGCACAGGCGCCGACGAGGCGTTGCGCCAGGCGCTCGTCAACCTGTCAGCCAAGCCGGCGCCGGCCGGCACCTTCGACATCGTGCTCGGTTCGGGCTGGCCAGGCGTCATGCTGCACGAAGCGGTCGGCCACGGGCTGGAAGGCGATTTCAACCGCAAGGGCACCTCGGCCTTTGCCGGACTGATGGGCGAACAGGTCGCGTCCAAGGGCGTCACCGTGGTCGACGACGGCACCATCGGAAACCGGCGCGGCTCGCTGTCGATCGACGACGAGGGAACGCCGTCCGGCCGCAACGTGCTGATCGAGGACGGCAAGCTGGTCGGCTTCATGCAGGACCGGCAGAATGCGCGGCTGATGGGCGTCAAGCCGACCGGCAATGGCAGGCGCGAATCCTACGCGCATGTGCCGATGCCGCGCATGACCAACACCTACATGCTGGGCGGCGACCATACGCCCGAGGAAATCATCTCATCGGTCAAGAACGGCATATACGCCGTCTCGTTCGGCGGCGGCCAGGTCGACATCACGTCCGGCAAGTTCGTGTTCGGCTGCACCGAGGCCTACATGATCGAGGACGGCAAGGTGACCTTCCCGGTCAAGGGTGCGATGCTGATCGGCAACGGGCCGGACGCGATGCACCGCGTGTCCATGTTCGGCAACGACATGGCGCTCGATCCGGGCATCGGAACCTGCGGCAAGGCCGGCCAGGGTGTGCCCGTCGGCGTCGGCCAGCCGCATCTGAGAATGGACCAGATGACCGTCGGCGGCACGGAGCGGTAGGCTCCGGACCGATTGCACAACATCCAGCATCCCCGGATGCGGGCATGACTGCGTGACGTCACGGCGCAACACTGGAGCCAATCGATGGAAGAACAGAATTCAGGCGAGATCGTCGGCATCCGCGAGGGTCGCCCGGACGATGCGCCCCTGCTCGCCGAACTCGTCAACTATGCCGGCGAAGGCATGCCGCTTTACCTGTGGGGTCGCATGGCCGAGCCGGGCGAGACCGCCTGGGACGTCGGACGCAGACGGGCGGGACGCCCGAGCGGCAGCTTCTCCTATACGAATGCCCATATCGTCGAACTCGATGGCGAAGTGGCGGGCGTGCTGATGGGCTACGAAGTGCCGCCGGATCCCGAGCCGATCCCGGCCGACATGCCGGCAATACTCATTCCGCTGCGGGAGTTGGAGAACCTCGCCCCGGACACGTGGTACGTCAACGTGCTCGCGGTCATGCCCAAATACCGCGGCCGCGGCAACGGCTCCCGGCTGTTAGGCTTGGCGGATGAAATCAGCCGGAACTGCAGCAAGCCAGGGATGAGTGTCATCGTCGCCGACAACAACACCGGTGCACGGCGACTCTACGAACGGCTCGGCTACCGCGAAACCGCGCGTCGCGGCATGGTCAAGGAAGACTGGATCAGCGACGGGCAGGAGTGGGTGCTGCTGGTCAAATAGCCAGGCTCCCGGATCGCACGGCCTTGGAGACGTCCGCGCCCTATTCCATTCCCTTGCGCATGCGGTCGAAGGCATCCTTCATGCGCAGGCCGAGCTGGCGAGCCGCTTCGCCGACCTCCTCGGCGCTCTTTTCCAGTTCGGCACGCGAGACGAAGCGGTCCCAATCCCCGGTCAACCTGTCCCATTCTTCCTCGGCCTCCATGGACGCCAGGTGCAACT
This sequence comes from Oricola sp., assembly GCF_965230365.1. Taxonomy (GTDB): domain Bacteria; phylum Pseudomonadota; class Alphaproteobacteria; order Rhizobiales; family Rhizobiaceae; genus Oricola. The sequence goes on from NZ_OZ246003.1 coordinate 3,634,482, forward strand.
GCAGCCGCAGTTCGTCGCGCAGGCGCTTCAAATCGTCCTGAAACGGATTGTCGCTCATCGCCAACTCCTTTCGGTCCGGTTGCCCATATCCTCGTCCGCAATCCCCCGATAAGCATTGACGCTTGACAACTCCGGTCTTGGGCTTTCCTCAGGATGTTGACTCCGGACCAATACGCGCCCACATAGGTCGCCTGCGCTCCCATCGTCTAGCGGTCAGGACGCCGCCCTCTCACGGCGGAAACAGGGGTTCGATTCCCCTTGGGAGTGCCAGTGATTTCAATGAGTTGCAGAACTCATGATTCCGCTTCTTTCGTTTGCCGCGCTTGGATCCGGGACACCCGGCAGCCTCGGCCGGTGGTTTGAACGCTTGTCTGCCTCAGCTTGAATGCGGGATCGCCAGCCAACCACCCTTCCCGGACAACGCGTATTCGATCTTGCCATCGGATAGCCACATGGCAGCGGGCGCTTGCCGGACCATTTGCCGCCGGTCCGATATGGTGACCAAAGCCCATGATCCTGTTCAGGATGACTTTCGCCATAACTTGAGTATACTTCAGTCTCGGGCTATTACGTTCGCGTAATGCGCAGCTGGCAATCTGTCGAGCATTCTGGTTGTTGCTTTGATTTGTGCGTCGACCGTCTCTACGAGACTTGGAAGGAGGGCGGGAATTGGAACACGACGATCCCAAAAATGGCGCGGAAGCGCCGGACGACTCAATCGAAAACGGCGGCGGCGATGACAGCATCTCGCGACGCGATGTGGTCAAGCGTGCATGGGTTGCTCCGGTTTTCGTCGCCGTAAACCTGCCGAAGGGCGCGTTTGCCGCCCCGTCGATCAGCCCTGTCGCGACACCTGCTCCGACGGCAGCACCGCCAACAGCGGGTCCGACGGCAGCTCCGCCAACCTCTGCCCCGCCAACATCTGCCCCGCCAACATCGGGCCCGACACCGGCTTCGCCCCCGACAGTGGCTCCGACTTAAGAGGCATTTCCTGAGGCGCCCAAGAACCAGCCGGTGCCGTGGCGTTGCATCCCGCGCCAGCCGTCAAACTGATGTGCCTGTCGCGACGCAATTCGCAGGCACCGATGCGTGAAGTAGGCCCATGACAGGCTCGATCGGTCTGGAAACGGAGAGCTCGGGGAAGCCATATCGCCTCCCGCATGTCCGACAATTTGCGGTCAGAGATGAACTCATTCTCGTCGCTCCGGAAGATGAGGCCGAGGTTCTGGACGTCGGGGCGGATAATCTGGCCCTGGCGATCAACCAGACCGGACGTGCGATCTGGGACCTGTGCGATGGCCATCATTCCCCAGAAGACATCGTCCGCAAGCTCGAACCGAAATTCGATGTCGACAGCGCGATCCTGCTTGAACATGTCGGTCAAGCTCTGGCCGATCTGTCGCGACTGCGCCTGATCGGCGGATTCGTCGAGCACAGCCGCGTCCGGATGCCGACGACATTTGCGATCGGCATCGAAGACAGGCCCTATTTCTGGTGGCAGACCGCCATTTTCCTGGAGTCCTTCCGCGGCAAGCTGCCAGCGGGGTGGCAGGCCTTTGTTACTGTCTGCAATGACGGTGCGCCGCTATCGGACCAGCTTCGCAGTATCCTCGAAACCTACGGCACGAAATACGCTCTTTCCACCAACCATGCGAATACGAACCGGATCGATGTCGGTCACGAAGGCGGAATGACCTACGCCGCCGTCAACAAGCTCGAGGCACTGGCTGTCGCCGCGAAGGATATCGATCCCACCGGGATGATCTGCCTCATCGACAGCGACATGTTTCTCTATGGCGATCTGCCGCTCGACATCATGCCGACACGCTGCGCGATGCCGCGAAACTGGCACATCGAACGCGATGTCTTCTTCGCGACAATTGACAGGAACGAGGGGAAAGGCGTCGATCTGCACAAGCTGCTGGATGCTGTCGGTTGCGACCGGCAATTCGCACCGGGCGGCGTGAATGTCTTTGTCACGGCCGAGGTCGCGGGCAACAAAAAGTTCATTGCCGATTGCTACCGCTTTGCCCATGCACTCTACCTGCTCGGACGAATTGCAGGCGCCGAGCTCGCCTGGATCGCCGAGATGCCGTGCTTTGCGCTTGCCATGACGGCAAACGGCATTGGCTACGACCTGCTCGAGCAGAAGGAGTTCCTGGTTTCCGATTGCAGCGAGCCGTCAATCCCCGACGGCACTTTCTACCACTACTACAGCGATCCGAAGGACTTCGGCCAGGCAGCGTTCAAGGACTCGCGATGGCACAAGCAGGCCTATGTGGACCGGAACTTCCTGGACACGGAATTCGATGCGTTCGCCCGCAACGCCACGACCGAACACGAGAAGTACTTTTTTCAACTCGCCGAAAGAGCACGGACGCGACTGAATGTATGAAACGCCGCAGCACATAGTCGAATCCCAGAGCAAGGATCTGAAGAAGGTGCGGTCGCTCGGATTGGGGTTTCGCAAGGCGACGCTTGACCCGCGGATCCATGATCGCCTGATGGACCACCTCAGGGCCAACGTTCACAGGTTCAAGTCGGAGGCAGAAAGCACCTTCATCAAGTCGGAGAATCCGCGCTGCCATCCTTCGCTTATTTGTAACGACGACAAATTCAACCGGTCGCTGCTCAGCGAACTGCGTCCTGTCCATGAAGAATGGAGTGGCATGCCTCTCAAGCCGGCCGCCTGTTACGGCATCCGCGTCTATCAACCACGCAGCTACCTTTACAACCACCACGATCACGCCCGCACCCATGTCGTCAGTTCGACGATCTGCGTCGACAGCAGGGTCAATACCCCCTGGCCGCTCTACATCGAGGACGAGGAAGGCCAACCCCACGAAGTGGCGATCGAGCCCGGAGAAATGGTGTTCTTCGAAGGCGCCCGGCTGAAGCATGGGCGTCCGTACCCACTCGATGGCGACTACTACGCCAACATTTTCATTCATTTCACGCCCCTGGATTGGACTATTGACCCGTAAAACAGGGACAGATGGCGCTCCAGCCGCGAAGAAAACCGCATGAAGTCGCTGATCTACACGATTTACCGCAACGGCTCAGCGGGTTTCAGCAACTTGGCGATGTCGCTGGAACTGGGTGTCGTCCTTGCCGGTCTGACCAACCGGGTGCTGGTCTTGAAGGGCAACAACACGCCCCTGGGGAATGTCGTGCAGTATCACGGGTTGGTGCGAAACACCTATCCGAGCAAGGTGACGGACCTGATCGAACCCGGCGTTCCGTGGATCGACGCGGAGCGCGTCAATCTGAGCGCCTTCGCGCCGCATGAGATTTCCGACAAGATGGCCCAGGACAGCGTCTTCTACTTTCCGCCCCATCTGTCGACGGAAACCGATGACTTCCGCTCCTTCCTTGCCGGCCGGAAACACGTCTTCACCATCGGAGAGGCTCACGAGCATGCTGCCGCGCTGTCCTTTTCAGGCGGACCGGACGCCAACACACTCGGCTTTTATTCGAGCTTCTTTTATCTCGATGAACCGTCTCAACGCCGCGCCTTCGATATTATCAGCAACATGAAACCGCGCGCGCCCTATGCGGAGTTCGCCCGGCGCGTCGCCGACGACCTCGGCCGGTTCAACGCCGTCCATATCCGGCGCGGCGATTTCAAGCAAACATTCGGCGTCACCACTCTGGACCGGTCGCCCGCGGAGGTCATCGAGGCGCTCGACCACCATTTCTCTCGGTCGGGCCGTCTGGTTGTCCTCACCGACGAGGCTGACGATCCCTTCTTCGACGAGATACGGGCGGCCTATGGCGATGTGGTTTTCATCGATCACCACATGCTGGCGCATTATGATTGCGAATTTCAGGACCTGCCGGCGCATGACAGCATCGCGCTCGCCTACCTGTCGCAGTTGGTCGCCGCCCGGTCAGATGATTTCATCGGCACCATGACCAGCACGTTTACCGCCCTGATCCAGCGCATGCGCGGAAACCTGGGAAAGGAGGAGCGGTTCAAGTTCCTGTGGAACGAGCTTCCGGCGCCCGGCGACAAGGTCGAACGTGGCAGCCATCCGCCCAGCGAGTGCATTCCCCTCGACAAGGGCGTCATGGTGGAGCAGCACAGCGGGCCATATTCCTGGAACCGGTTCAACGATCGCCTGAACCCGGCCTGGATGCGCGAATGGCCGGAGAGCTTCCTCGATGAGGCGGCGATGGTGAAAAGAACGCGGGACCGCGAATACGCCATAGCAAACGCCTCGCCGGCCGAGACGATACCGGGCGGAAGCTATGCGGTCTCGTTCCAGAACAATGCAGTGGTCGCGAGCAGCAATGTTGCCGAAGTTGCCGACGCGATCGCCCGGCTGTTCGCGCTGATGGGCGCATCCTCCGACGCGTTGCCGATCGGCGATGTGCGCCTCGAACGCTCCGGCGACGAGACCGGATTGCTCGTGGACAGAACGCAAATAAAAACCAGTTCCGACGGCTTCAGACTGCTGCGCCACCTCTACCGGGAAGTCGTGCGGCGCTTCATCGAGCGCAATACGGATCTGGTCTGGCTCCATGCCGGATGTGTGGCCTGGCGCGATCGAGCGGTTATTTTGCCGGGTGCATGGGGGCGCGGAAAGAGCACACTTGTGCTCGAACTCTACCAGTCCGGCTGGGACTTCCTGTCCGACGACATCGTTCCAGTCGATCCCCGGACAGGCAGGGCAATACCGTTCCCCGGAACCCCACAGGTGCGCGCAAGCAACGGGAAGGCCCTGTCGCGCAATCAAATCAGCGGTCTTTCCAAGTCAGTAGCGGAGATCGATCCGGCCAGGGTTGCGCCGGAGCCGAGACCGGTTTCCGCGATCGTCTTTCCGCATTTTTCGCCAGAGGCCGAAACGCAACTCGTGGCGATGTCGCCGGCGCAGGCCGTCGGCGAGTTGCTCGAGAATTGCCTGAGCTTCCAGAACAACACCGATGCGACCGTCGAAGCACTGTGCGCGCTGGTCGAAAACCTTCCCGCCTACAGGCTGCTCTTTTCCGATGCCGCCGAGGCGGGCGACACGATCGTTCGGCTGCAAGCCTCCTTGCAGGAGGAAGGCGCTGCGGAGACAACGCTGGCGGACGCGCAAAACTTAAACAGGAGGTCTTGAGCGATGCAGGACATCGAGGTGGAAATCACCCTTGCGGGCGGCAAGAGCTACAATTCCGTTCTTCCCGCGGATTCGCCCTTCCTGAGAGACCTCTACTACTCGCTGGCGCTCGGGCAGCAGGCGGATGCGGAAAACCCCAACATGGTGTTGCAGATCCCCCTGCAGGATGGCCATGCCGCCTGCTCCTTCCTTTCATCGTCGCTTGTATCGGTTGTCACCAAGCCGCCGGTGCTGATCCAGTCTCAGGGCCCGGCGCAGGGCGGAGCGGTATTCGCCCATCCGGTTTCTGCGGTTCCGGCGCATGTCCGCATCGACGATTTTCTCACGCCGGAAGAAAACCGGCAGTTGTTGGATTTCACGCTGGAAAGCGACGCCGATTTCGAAGGCAGCACCGTCCTTCGCAGTACAGGCGGGGAGCAGGACCACAGCTATCGAAGATCAAAAGTCCTGTTCTCGGTCAAGGATACGAGGTGGCGCGACATATTCCTCAACCGGCTCAAGATGCATCTTCCGCACATCTCGAAGAGCCTCGGCCGACCGGGGTTCGAGTTCCACGAATCCGAAATCCAGCTGACCGCGAGCAATGACGGGGATTTTTTCAAGCGGCATTCCGATGCGGACCACAACGAGGAATCGGTGGCAAACCGCGTCATCACCTTCGTTTACTACTTCTACAAGTCGCCAAAGGCCTTTGAGGGCGGCGACCTGCTGCTTTACGGCGCCAACGATCAATCCGTGACCGCGATCCAGCCCGAAAACAACATGCTCGTGGCGTTTTTAAGCGACCTTCCGCATGAAGTGGATATTGTCCGCTGCCCTTCGCGCGAATTCGCTGACAGCCGTTTCACGATCAATGGATGGCTGCGCGTCAACGCGTCATGAACGAGGCCCGGCCGACCATATTCGTCGCGATCGCCTCCTACAGCGATCCGGAACTTCCACGCACGCTCGACGATTGCCTGGCAACCGCGCGTTACCCAGAGAACCTGCGTTTTGGCATCTGCTGGCAGTACGATACCGCCGCACCGATTGAGCTGAGCCGCTTCAGGTCGGACAGGCGCTTTTGCTTTTCCGATTATCGGGTCGAGGATAGCCAGGGCGGTTCCTGGGCGAGGAACGTCGCCCAGGCGTTTTATGACGGGGAGACCTACGCGTTGCAGGTCGACTCGCACACGGCGTTCGCTCCGGGCTGGGATTCCAGTCTCGTCTCAATGATGCGGACACTGCCCGCCGACAAGCCGCTGATCACCATGATTGCGCCGCTGTTTCGCGTTGACGACGATGGGACTGCAAGAAAACGGACCGAACATGGCGTCCGCTGTGGGCGGTTGGCGGACTGGAACGAGACGTCGGGCTGGACTCCATGGTTCGACTGGGGGCAAGCGGCGACACGGCGGCAAACGAGAAACCGGTTCATCTCCGGCTGTTTCATCTTCACCATCGGCCCCTGGACCGAAGAAGTTCGCCAGGATCCCGATCACTATTATTGGGGTGAGGAATTCGCGCTTACCCTGCGCTCCTACACGCATGGGTACGATTTCTTCCTGCCGGACAGCATCGTCGCCTGGCACATGGAACACACCGAGGCGCCGCCGAGGCGGCACTGGGAACATGGAACAGAGGTCATCTCGGCGAAAAACAAGGTCGCATTCGAGCGGTTCAGGAAACTGGCCTTCAGCGACGACCCGTCGGAGCAAGAGTCACTCGGCCGCTTCGGCCTCGGCCCTCGTCGAACACTTGCCGAGTATGAGCGCTTCGCCGGAATTGACCTCACAAACAAGCGGGCCCATCCTGACGTCTATGCCGGACGAAGCCCGGATCCGGTGACGATCAGGAAAGACGATGATTGGGCCGATTGCATAACCTGCGAGGAATATCTGCAAACGGTTGAAAGCCAGGGCAAGACCGTTTGGCCGCAGTCTTGCCCAGGAGAATCCGGAGCGACGTGAGAAGATGTTTTATACCGTATTCAGCACGAACGATAATCCCTACATGCAATGGCAGTCGGACCTCCTTGAGTATTCCTGGAAACAGGTCGGACAGGAAGGCGAACTCGTCCGGCTCGTCGCGACCGACGATCCCGAAAACCTGCCGTCACAAAAACACGCCCGCTGCTTCGCGACGCAGAGCTGGGACGTCTATCCCGAAACGGGAGACGCGTATCCGATCTACAACAAGCCCGCCTCGCTGCTGGAATGGGTTTTTCGCGAGCAGCCGGAAGGAACCGTGTTGCTCCTCGACCCCGATTGCGTCTTCCGCGAGCCGGTGACAAGGCGCGTCGCGCCCGGGTTTCCAGCGGCGCAGGCATGGGCCGGATTTCCCATCGGGGAACCGAGCATGCAGAACCCCTTCGGTATCGGCGCCGGATTTTCCTTCCTGACCGAGCATTGCGCGAAGGTGGACCTTGGCATCCGCCCCGTCATGATCCCGAAGCTCATTCACACCCGTGACCTGAAGCGAATTTGCGGACGCTGGCTCGAACTGACCGGGATTGTCCGCGACAGGTTTCGCGATCCGGCGGGCAATCAGATATGGGAAGCGGACATGTATGCCTACATCGCGGCATGCGCGGAGTACGACCTGCAGCATGATCCTGTTTCGCTCGGTGCTTGCACGAACTGGGACCCGCTGGAAGCACCGGATGCACCGATCATTCACTACTGCCAGCCGATCGTGGGCAAGGATGGCGCCACTCTGTTCTCGAAGCATCGTTATGAGCCCTGGCACTTGATCGACACGTCGATCGAGCCAGAGCACGAATTCGGTGCCGATCTGATTTCGATCATCAACGATTACGTTTACGAGCGTGCCGGGACCGTCCGGCCACTTTCCGACCAAGACCGTCCGAAGCGCGCCGAGGGCATAATGGAGGGCCGGGTGCTCGACGAGATGCTTCTCGAGCGCCCGCAGGATGGCGCGAGCCTGTGGATGAACAGCTCCGGCATCGCGATCTGGGAGCTCTGCGACGGCTCCCTGAATGTCGGCGAGATCGGAACGAAGCTGAGTGAAGAGTTCGATCTGACCGAAGAGGAACTGGCGCCCGACATCCTGGCGGCAATACACCGGCTTCGCGAGATCGGCTTTCTGAGCCTGTCCGGCTAGCGCGCCGACCGCCCTACGGGCCCTGCAGAAGCCGCCGATAGAGAAATCGCTGCGGTAGCAAACGCCAGCGGTCAGCATCCTTTGCCGAAACCACCATGCTCCCGGTGATCAGTCTTTTCTCCAGGCCGCTCCAGCGAATGGGCGGCAGGCTCTGAAGAAGACCGGCGCTGGCCTGGCAGCCGTAAAGATCCGCCGCAAGACGCAGCAAGGTCGCGACCGGCAGGACCGCGCCAGACCGCAGGGCGCGTTCGCGCAGTTCGGCTGGATCGACGCCCATTCGGACGATCATCAGGCCATCGACGACATATTGCAGGCGGCCGAAGAGATGCGATGTCGCGCCATGCAAGGCGGCTAGAACCAGCCTGGACGCGGGCGAAACCCCGCCTTGGCGAGGATCGGCGTAGAGGTCGTAAGTCAGCGTTTGTCGCGCGCGCAATTCGGGTGCGTGGACCATGTCGGTGTGCACATCGACGACAATCCAACCGCCGAAACTGTCGGCGCGGGTCCATTGCCTTTCGGTATTGGCAATGAGCCTCTCTTTCGGTTCATGCAGCGTGAAACCGAATATCTGGAGGATCTCCCCCAGATTATCTTCCGCGTCCGGCCTGACGAGAAGGTCAATATCGGAGAATGTCCGGTTGTTCAGGCCGCCATAGGCGTTCTCGGCGAAATCGACGCCCTTGACCAGCACCACGGGAAGTCCCGCATCGGCGACGGCGTCAAGAATATCGCTGGCCGCGCTTGCGAGCAGCATCGCGCGGCCGACATCCAGGAGCCGACTTGCGTTCGCCGAGGAAAGGAGCTTGTCGCCTTCGCTTTTCCGCCACGCGGCATCCCCGGACAGGAGTGCGTCGGGCACGGTGCGCAGCAGGCTTGCAAGGTTGCTGGTCATTGCCGGCCGGACATTGTGGCGGCCTGCGTCGTCGACCAGCGTTTCCAGCAATCCTGTCTCGGACATCGAAAACGGCTCGCTGTGCCATTGCATGTTCATGCCCTGCGGATCCGAGAGGCGGGCAAGCCATCCGCCGACCTTCGAACTCATTGGCCGCCTGTGGCCGGGCCGCCAAGGCAGAAGCCGCGCGCCAATCCCGCGTCGGACCTGACGATATGACCGAAAGGCACAACGGGCGGAGTCATAGAGGATAGCGCTTCGAAAGCGGGCTTCATCGCAGAACCCGGATCACCGCCGCGTCGATCAGGAGATTGGCGACTGGAATGAGGTCCCTGAGGATGATCGCATGGTTCTGAGCGAATTCTTCAGATAGCCGTTCGGCGATCTCTGAAACGGAGCGCTTTCCATCCAGTTCGCGCAGGAATGCCAGCGCGGTGTCGTTGACTGTGTACAAACGTCCGGATGCAGAGTTGAGCACGACGCCGCCCTCTCCCGTCCCCAGTGGGTTCACGCTTGCCGCCGAAGCAAGTTCCAGCCGCGTTTCCGCAGTCGCCCGCGATCGAGACGCATCCAGGGTCACCGGATTTTCCACCTGCAGACCATCGTCCTGTCATCAAGCAGAGCCGGCTGCAGCGGGTCAATAACAAATTTGCGCTTGCCGCCGTCATTGTCGTGACGCGCGCGCCTTTCGCCGGCCACAGCGACCAGCAGCACCAACCGTGCAGATCTCTTACGTCGAGTCAGAAAAACTGCCTATCTGGCTGTTTTGGCGAGTTTTTCGGCTGCGCGCCGGACCTTCTCAAGATGCCGGGCGCGGCTTGCGTCGGTGGAACTGTCCATCGAGTAATGCGCGACGGAGACGGTCCGCGCCCAACGGTGGCAGAGCGTACGGACGCCGCGCAGAAGCGTTCGGCGGCCCGGTGCGCCGACCAGCCAGGTTAGCCAGCGGCTCGCGCCGCAGGTAGTGAAAACGGCCACCGTGCGGATGCGGGTCAGCGCCGGGCGGATGTCTTCGCCGTCGGCCTTCGGCATGTGGAACGCCACCTCCGGCAGAAGCACCCGGTCGAGCCAGCCTTTCAGCATTGCCGGCTGGCCGTACCACCAGGTCGGATAGACGAAGGCAAGCGCGTCGGCCGCACTGAGCGCCGCGACATGGCGCTCGACAAGGCGCGTGTTGACCGCCGGCTCGATATAGTTTTGTAGCTCTTCTGCGCTCAGCACCGGGTCGAACCCCTCGCCATAAAGATCGATCACCTCGATCTCGGCGCCGCCGGCGGCCAATGCCTCCAGCAGCGCGTCGCGCACTGCCTCGGTAAAGCTGCCCGCCAGCGGATGACAGTAAACGACAAGCACCTTCATCGGATGCGCTGTTCCCCTTCTTTGTCTGAACGACCGACGCTTCTACGATTCCCGCATCAAAGCAAGGGCTTGGGGAAATCCCGGCAGTGTGGAGCGATGATCGGAGAGCTGTGGACTGCGCCTCGAACAGCAATCCCGTCCACCGCCGCCCAGCTTGACAGGCGACGCAAAGTAACGATGCTGGTTTGATTGCGTCAAAAATCGACGGGGAGGAGAAATGTTCAAGAAGATCATGTTGCCCGTGGATCTTGCACATGTCGACAAGCTGGCACTGGCGCTGGACGCGGGAGCAAATCTTGCAAAACTCTACAAGATTCCCGTGGTTTATGTCGGAGTCACGACGGAAGCGCCCAGCGCGCTTGGCCACAATCCGGCGGAATTCACAGAAAAGCTGAGGGACTTTGCCGACGATCAGGGTGTACGCCACGGCATCGCAACCGACGCCAAGGCCTACGCCAGCCACGATCCAGCGACCGATCTCGACGAAACCCTGATCGGGGCGGTGAAGGAAACCGGCTGTGATCTTGTCGTCATGGCAACGCATGTCCCGACGGTCGTCGACAACGTCTGGCCGTCCAATGGCGGGCGCGTCGCGACCCATACCGACGCATCGGTGTTTCTCGTCCGCGGCTAAGCCTCGCCGGGCTGCGTCGAAAAACTGATAGCCGAAAGGCAGGAGGACATCAGAATGAGCGATCCCACCACTGAGCAGGGTATTCGAGCTCCGGAAGGCGCCGCGGAACTCATCGAGACTGAATACGAGATCGGACAGGACAATATCAGCGTCTCCGTCGGGCCTTTCGGCCTCGACATCCACAATCCCGTGTTCCTGATTTCCGGCCTGACCATTGTCGCCTTCGTGTTCTTCACACTGGCGTTCCAGGATAGCGCCGGCGAAGTCTTCGGCGCGTTGCGCCAGTGGCTGACCTCGACATTCGACTGGTTCTTCCTGTTGTCGGCCAACATCTTCGTGCTGCTCTGCCTGCTTCTGATCGTCTCGCCATACGGCAAGATCAGGATCGGCGGCAGGGAAGCGGCGCCCGACTATACCTACACTGGCTGGTTCGCGATGCTGTTTGCCGCCGGCATGGGCATCGGGCTGATGTTTTACGGCGTGTCGGAACCGATCTCGCACTTCTCCTCGGCGGTCGGCGGCACAGCGGTGGGCGAAGACGGCATGCGTTCGGACTGGGCGCCGCTTGGCGCTGCGGCAGGCGACAATGCCGAGGCGGCTCGGCTTGGCATGGCGGCGACGATCTTCCACTGGGGCCTGCACCCGTGGGCCATATACGCGATCGTCGCCCTGGCGCTTGCGCTGTTCTCCTACAACAAGGGCCTGCCGCTGACGATCCGCTCGATCTTCTATCCGATCTTCGGCGAACGCGTCTGGGGCTGGACCGGCCATGTCATCGACACGCTGGCCGTGTTTGCGACGCTGTTCGGCCTCGCCACTTCGCTAGGTTTCGGCGCCGAACAGGCCAATGCCGGACTGGAGTTCCTGTTCGGCTGGCCGGTCACGGACGCATCCAAGGTGTTTCTCATCCTGGCGATCACCGCGGTAGCGCTGATCTCGGTGATGGCCGGCCTCGATGCCGGGGTGAAACGGCTTTCGGAGATCAACATGGTGATGGCAGCGCTGCTGCTGCTTTTCGTCATAGTCGTCGGGCCGACGGTGGCCATCCTGTCCGGCTTCTTTTCCAATCTCGTCGCCTATGCGGAATATCTGCCGGCGCTGTCGATGCCGTTCGGGCGCGAGGATGCGAATTTCAGCCAGGGCTGGACGTCGTTCTACTGGGCGTGGTGGATTTCCTGGTCGCCTTTCGTCGGCATGTTCATTGCCCGCGTCTCGCGCGGACGCACGGTGCGCGAGTTCATCATCTGCGTGCTGCTGATCCCGTCGCTGGTGTCGGTCCTCTGGATGACGGCTTTCGGCGGCACCGCCATCAACCAGATCGTCAATGACGGATACACCGCCGTCCAGGACGCCGCGCTCGAACTGAAGCTGTTCGAGATGCTTGCCGCACTGCCGCTGACGCAGATCACGTCGGCGATCGGCATCGCGCTGGTGATCATTTTCTTCGTCACGTCGTCGGATTCCGGTTCGCTGGTGATCGACACGATCACGGCAGGCGGCAAGGTCGACGCGCCAGTGTCGCAGCGGATCTTCTGGGCGATTTTCGAGGGTCTGGTCGCGATCGCGCTATTGCTCGGCGGCGGGCTCGGCGCGCTTCAGGCGATGGCCGTGTCGACGGGCTTCCCGTTCACCATCGTGCTGCTGCTGGCCTGTATCGCGATCATACAGGGCCTGCGAAGCGAACCGCGCTAAGCACAAACATTGGCAGTGGCGAGGCTTTTACGGCCTCGCCACTCAGCCGCATTCGCGGTCGAGCACGGCGACCATCTGGCGGTAAAGATCCTCCGCCTCGCCCGGTGTCTTGCCGACACAGACGGCGCCCAGCTTGCCGAACTGCGAGAGCGCCCCGATCAGGTGGAACACCACGCCGGTCTGGGTGGCGCCGTGGAAATGGATGCCATTGCGCACCGCGATGTCGATCAGATCGTCCGGGCACAGTCCTCGGTAGCACGGCGAGCACAGATTGTCGGTTGCATAGTAGCAGCGCGGATTGCCCTGCGGCGTGTTGAACAGGCCGGTTTGCGGGTCGTAGGCGCCGTCCGTCAGATATTGCAACATGATGAAGGGATGCGTCGTGCCGCCCTTGCGCAGGTTGATCTCGATGGCGACATGGCGCCAACCGCCATCTTCGGGGACCGAAATGAAGTCGACGCCAAAACGGCCTAGCACGCCGTGTTTGGCCAGCACGCCCGCCACCTTCGTCCCCTGCGACTGTATCTCCAGCCGGTAGGCCGGATCGGCCGGAAATGTCGCGCCGAGATATTCCTGGCCGGTGTGCCCCCCGAGCACTTGGTCATGGGTCGACAGCGGGTCGATCCTGCCGGTCGGATCAATGCGAAACTGCGCCGATGGCGAGCGCTTGCCCTCGCCTTCGACGAAGGCCTCGACGACGCCGCCCATCTCGACGAACTTTTGGTGGAATACGTCCCACGACAAGCCGGCGGCCTCGAACGCCATGTGCGGCAGGCGCTCGCGCACCCAACGCGACAGGCCGGCCTCAGGTGCATCGGAGAAGTCGAACAGCGCGTTGCCTTCGCCGGAGAAACCCTCGTTCAGCTTGACGACGGCGCGCCGCATGTCCGGATCGCGCGCCTTGATCTCGCACAGCGCCTCGACGACATCGTCTTCGCCGGTCAGGTTCTCCACACCGTCGGGGATCGCCACGCCGGCCTCGCGCAGAACCTGGCGGCTGCCGCTCTTGGAGCCAAGCGGCAACAGGTCGGGATCGCAGCCATAGACGGGAATACCGAGATCGACGGCCAGCCGCCTTTCGAGGTTGGAAACGTTGAAGCAGATCATGTGCGCGAAATCGGTGCGGCCGAGCGCCTCGAGGATACGCTTCTTGACGCGTGGCCGTTCAAGGATCTTTTCCGTCAGCGACCGCTCCGACGCATCATGGCAGGTCAGCAGGGTCAGTCGCTCACGCGCATGGCGGTGCGGCACGCCCTCCAGCAGATGGAGATAATAATCGATCGTCGCCTCGGCGACGGGCTCGCTGGTTACATAGACGACGCGCGTTGCCGGCATCCGCAAGAGCAGCAACAGGCACAAAAGCCTTTCCTCATAATGATGCACGCCCTCGATGCGGGCCATCACGTCGGTGTCGAGCGTCAGGCTCGGAACGATCAGCACGCCGCGCGGATGCAGCGGGTCGGGAAAGACCTGCTCGAACTGCCAGGACAGCCGGCTTCGCAACATGCGAAACGCCTGGCGCTCCTCACCGGCTGTCGGTACCGCCGTGCCAATGCTGCTCATAAGGCCGAAGCCTAAGACGGGATCGCCAAAAACGGAAGCGTTAATACTGCTTTAGCGGCAGGGGGAGGCTTTACTTGCCTTGCTCTAGCCGTTCATTTCATCGGGCGCGCGCTCGTCAAGCAGGTCGCTCGGCGCGGCCTCGGCGCGTTCGGCATCGACCTTCTTTCCCACCGCGGCGTCCGGGCTGGTATCGTTGACGGTTTCGGGCTCCTCGCTCGCGGCCGGTCCGGCGGCCGCAGCGGCTTTCGGCCGGGCGGCAAGTTCTGCCGGCGCGCCGTCGATGCGCAGGCGGAACGACGGCTCGGGCAGCAGGAAACCCTCGCCTTCCAGTTCGTGCTTGACCAGCCGGATCGCTTCCGAGCGGGCGCGCAGGAAGTCCGTTTCATCCTGGTTGATCCAACCGACAAAGGTCAGGACAATGCTGGAATCGCCGACATCGTCGATCCAGGCGTTTGGGCCCGGCTCGCGGAGCACGAAATCGAAGGCCCGCAGCCGCCTGAGCCCGACTTCGAGGGCTCGGTCAAGATTGCTGGCCGGATCGAGCCCGAGCCGGAACAGAAACCGGCGCTGCGGATTGCGGCTGTAGTTGGTGATGTTGCTCTTGAACACCGTGGCGTTGGGAATGCGGATGTGGTTGCCATCGAGGTCGAGAAGGATCGTGGCGCGCGAGGTCAGGCCAATGACAAAGCCCTCCAGATCGCCGATCAGGATGTAGTCCTTGGGCCGGAAGGGCTGGCGGATGGAGAGCAGGATCGAGGCGATGTAGTTTTCCACCGTATCACGCACGGCAAAGCCGATCGCCAGTCCGGCAATACCGGCTGCGCCGAGAATGGTGCCGAGAAGCGCGGTCGCGCCGAGGATATCGAGCGCCAGCACCACACCCAGCACGAAGAACGCTAGGCGAACCAACTGGCGCAGCAGATCGCTGATAAAGGCATTGGGGGCAATTCGGTTCCACGGCCAGGCGCGGCGCGCGATCATCAGCCCGGCGGAAAAGACGACAAGCCAGGACAGCAGCGCGACGCTGAGCAGCGGCACATAACCGACTGTCTGCCAGAAGCGCTGGGTCAGCCGCTCATAGACCGGTGTGAGCCGCAGCGAGACCGAGGTGACCTCCTGAATCTCATTGGAGACCTCGACCACGCCGTTGACCCTGGCGGCCAACTCGCCGGCGCGCTGCGCCAGCGCGGCTTCCGCGACCTTGCCGCGCAGTGTGACGACGCCGGAGCGCACGGTGACGAACACGCCCTGCAGACCGTCAATCTCATCGAAGATCGCTTCGATCCGGGCGTCGATATCGCGGTCGCCGATGGTCTCGTTGCCGGTGGCGATCGCGCTGTTTTCCTGCGCGGCGGCTGCGACGGTGAATAACAACGCAATCGCAAATGTCGTGGCGGCGATCATGCGCCACAACAGAGCAGTACCCGGTCGCGCGGTCAGCGCTCCCGAAAAGGCGGGCACAGGGCCCGGAATGCGTGGTTTGGCGGTTCTGTCGGCGTGCGACATCGGCTCAGGACGGGCGCTGCCGCCCGCGGGCGCTGAATTCCTCCTCCAGACGCTGCTCAAGCGCCAGAAGGTCTTCCGGCAGCGGCTGTCCGGTCGCCTTCAACTGGTTCAATTCCAGATGGATTCGCTCCAGCAGTTCATGCGCGTCCTCCGGCTGGTTTTCCATCTCCTGGAACATCAGGTTCAAACGCGTGATCAGTCCTTCGAATGCCATAAGAAAAATCCCGGATTTGCCGTTGCGCGTTTCCTTAGCACGGCAATTCCGGGATTGCATACGCCCGGTAACCTTCCGGCACCGAGCGCGGGGTCATACGTCGCTGAGTGCCTTTTCGGCCTCGCTGATCGTCGCCTCGCCTTCAGGCGCTTTGATCGACGCGAAGGTTGCCGGCTTGAGCGCCGGCTTCATCGGCTCATAGGCGATCGGCGGCGTTTCGGTTTCGCTGACCTCGCGGCGAGCATAAGCCTTCTCTTCGGCGCGCGCTTCGAGTTCGAGAATCCGCTGCTGCTTGAGCCGGACGATTTCCTCGAACTCCTTGCGGCCAGAATCCAGCTCGAAGTTCAGCTCATCGATCCGCGACTTCTGCTCGACCACCTTGGATTCGAGCGTGGCGTTCTTGCTCTTGAAGTCTTCCAGCTCGATCGTGTTCTGCTTGCGCAGTTCACGCAGGTCGCCGACTTCCTCGCGCAGGCGCGACAGCTCGTCTTCCTTGCGGCGATTGTCGCTGACAGCTGCCTGTTCCTTTTCGCGGACTTTGTCGAGGTTGGCGTTGAGATCGCTGACATCGGATTCAAGGATGTCGAGCTTGTCCGTCAGCGTGCTGCGGTCGGTCTCCAGGCGGGCGATCTCGGACTGCAACTCGGCCGTCTCCACGGTCGCAATGCGTTTTTCCTCCAGCAGCCGCGCCATGCTGGTGCGGGCCTGCTCGTTGGTTTCGCGCAGTGCGTTGGTCTTGGCCTCCAGAAGCGCGATCCGCTTCTTCTGCTCTTCGACCTGAGACTTCATCTCATGGTTCTTGCGCACCAGACCATCGCTGGCGGCCCGCAATTTGTTGGCGCTGATTTCGACCTTCTCAAGCTTCTTCAGGTCGGATTCGGCCTTTTCCAGATAGGTGCTCAGGATCCCGATCTGCTTGGTGAGCGTGCCCATCAGGCCGGAGCCCTGCTGGATCTGCTGTTCTATTTCCTCGCACAATGCGCGCTTGCGCTGCATGTCGAGCAAGCGGCCGGACTCCGCCTTCGTCATGGAGTCGAGCCTGTCATCGCCGGCATCCGACGCTGAATCGAACTCGCGTTCCATTTCCAATGCGATACCCTTCTCGAGCGGATCGGCGCCGGGCGTCACCGATTCCGTTGCGGATACCTTTGTGCCGCTCGCGCGGACGGCATCCACCCTTGTAAGAGATCCCGTATAATCGACTTCTTCCTCAGCGAACACTGCGGAATTCCGTACATTAGACGAGAAATCTGAACTACTCCCTATTATCTTAGCAAAGCTACTCATTTCAGACCCCTTAATCGACGACTTAATACTTTTTTAATATTTTCACTCTTCCGCACGGTCAAACTGGATGTCTGTTAATCATTAAGATGAACCATTCTCATTAACCAACTAGACCGCTCAATATTATTGAAATTTTGAATCGTACTCACGCAGCGGCCGACCGGGCCACGCTGGCGCCTCGCCCCCGGCTGTTGTACAGCGGAGATCTGCATTCTCGGGAACCGGAGACCGCACACGTGCGAACTGTGATACTGACGGGAGCCGGGATCTCCGCCGAGAGCGGCATCGATACCTTTCGCGATCCCGACGGCGTCTGGGCGCGCTACGAACCGGCAAAACTGGCAACGCCGGAAGGCTTTGCCGAAGATCCGAAACTGGTGCACAGCTTCTATAACGCGCGCCGCGCACAACTCGGCAGTGTGTCCCCGAACGCAGCGCATATGGCGCTTGTCGAACTGGAGCGCGCCCTCGGCGACGACTTCCTCCTCGTCACGCAAAATGTCGACAATCTGCACGAGCGCGCCGGCTCGCAGCGATTGCTGCACATGCATGGCCGGCTGAGTTCGGCGCGCTGCGGTTCTTGCGACGGTACCTTCGAATGGATGGCGGACATCACGGTTGCGACCGCGTGCCCGGCCTGCAGCGTCGTCGGCGAGATGCGCCCGGACATTGTGTGGTTCGGCGAGTATCCGCACTACATGGATGAGATCGTCAGCGCCCTCGACCAGTGCGAAAGGTTCATTGCCATCGGCACCAGCGGCGCGGTCTATCCGGCCTCCGGGTTCGTCACCATTGCCGCGAATGCCGGCGCACATACGCTGGAACTCAACCTGAAAGCCTCCGAAGGGACCCATCGGTTCGACAGCTTCCGCCACGGGCCGGCGACCGAAATCGTCCCGGCCTTTGTCGCCGAAACCATCGCCGCCGACGCAAGTCCCTCATAGGCGTGCATCCGGATACCTGGCGCGCATACGCTCGATGCTGTCAGACACTATCTCGGCCAGTACATCGAGATCGATGCGGCCAAGCCGCCCAAGATAGAGGCATGACACCGAATGCTTGTGTGGCCCCAGCCGGGCAAGATGGTCTTGGTAGGGTTTGAAACCCGGCATGATATAGACCGACATACTGGCCTTGCGCGGCGAAAAGCCGGTCAGGAAAAAGTCACCCTCGCGGCCGCTGTCATAGCGGTAGTGATACTGGCCATAGCCGATAATCGTATCGCCCCACATGCGCGGCTCGGCGCCGGTGACGCGGCTCATCAGGTCGAGCAGAATGCGTGCATCGGCCCGCCGGCCCTCATGCGCAACACCGTCGACAAAGGCGGCGACCGACGCATCGCCCGGTTTGGTCTTGTTGTCCGAGCGCCCACCGCTCACGGGTAGAGGCGCGTCTTGGACCACGCGTCCTCGGCGTTTTCGCGCGCAAAGACCACCCGGTCGTGAAGCCGGAACGCGCCATCCTTCCAAAACTCGATATAAACCGGCGCGATGCGGAAGCCCGACCAGTGCGGCGGCCGAGGCACTTGGCCGATCGCATGTTTGGCGGTGTAGCGGGCGACCTCTTTTTCGAGCGCGAAGCGGCTTTCCAGCGGGCGCGACTGTTTCGAGGCCCATGCGCCGATGCGGCTGACGCGCGGCCGCGAAGAGAAATACGCATCCGCCTCGGCGTCGCTGACCACGCTCACCGGTCCGCGTACCCGCACCTGACGGCGCAGCGACTTCCAGTGAAAGCACATAGCGGCCTGCATGTTGGCGAGGATCTCCTCGCCCTTCTGGCTTTCGAAATTCGTATAGAAAACGAAGCCGCGCTCGTCGAAATCCTTCAGCAGCACCATGCGGACATCGGGCAGACCGTCAGGCCCGGCCGTAGCCAGCGCCGTTGCGTTGGGATCGTTGACTTCGGATTTGCCGGCCTCGGCCAGCCATTCGCCGAACAGCGAGAACGGGTCGTCGCGGGTCGTGAAGTCAGCGTTTGTTAACTCAGTGGTGGTCATAATTCTTTCCGGGACCGCGGCGCGAGCCGCTCAGAGATGGTGTTTGTTTTAGATGCGTGGCCTCCGGCACACAAATCGGGCTTTGTCGCGTACAGTCAAGCGCAGGCTTGCGGCTGCCAGCCGGCTTGCCGTGATACTGGCCGCGGCCGGTATGGTGCAAGCCTGCTCGATGACCGGCGCCGCGCTGGACGATGCGGTCGACGTCACCGCGCTTGCCGACAGCAGCGGCCTTGCCGGGCCGAACCCGTTTCTCGATACGCCAGATGCGGAAGCCGGCGAACGCGACCGGATGGTCGACGAGGATACGATCCGCAACGCCGTGACCTCGGCGGGCGACGACGCGGTCAGCGCAGGCACGCTGACCTGGTCAAATCCGTCGACCGGCTCCTCGGGTGTCGTCTCGAACCTTCGGCAACGCAAAATCTCCGGACAAATCTGCCGCAGCTTCACCGCGACACGGCAGTCTTATGACGGCGTTACGCTCTACCACGGCGATCTGTGCCTCGACCGCCGTACCGGCTGGTGGACTCGCTTGCTGCAGCCTGCTGCAAACCGGGGCTAGAGCGCTTCAATCCAAGCCGGAAACGCTCTAAACCGCCCAGACGCAGCGCGAACTGGAATTTCGGCGACGGCATCGCCATATTGGAACGAACCCTGAAAAACGCGCGAAGGTGCCATGAGAGACCCGTATTCCGTGCTCGGCGTCCCCAAGACAGCCAGCGCATCCGAGATAAAATCGGCATTCCGGAAGCTGGCCAAACGCTATCACCCGGACGCCAACAAGGACGATTCGAAAGCCCAGGAGCGCTTCACGGAAGTGTCGCGCGCCTACGAGATCGTTGGCGACGAGGATCGCCGTCGGCAGTTTGACCGCGGCGAGATCGACGCCGAGGGGCGCGAGACCTTCCACGGCGCGCATGCCGGCAATCCGTATACCGCCTATGACGGCTTCGAGGCTCGTGGCGGTGCTGGCGGCTTCGGATTTGGTGGCCGCGATGGCGGCGTTGCCGACGATATCATCAGTGAACTGTTCGGCTCGGCGTTCGGCGGCGGGCGGCGCGGCAGCGGCTTTTCCGGCGGTGCGGCGCGCGGCAACGCACAACCGCAGCGCGGCAAGGATATCGATGCCGACCTCCGCGTCACTCCGCGCGACATCATCGAAGCCGGCAAGGCCAGGCTGAAACTGCCTGACGGGCGAACCGTCGCGGTCAGCATCCCCAAAAACGCGGTCGAGGGTCAGGTGATCCGGCTGAAGGGACAGGGCCAGGTCGGGCCCACCGGCCATCGCGGCGACCTGCTGGCGACGATCCACATCAGGGCCGAGGCTGGCATGCATATCTCCGGCTCCGATATCCATGTCGGCGTCGATGTACCGCTGGCGACCGCGATTGCCGGCGGCAAGGTCTCGCTAGTGACGCCCGAAGGCAAACGCATTGCGCTGACCGTTCCGCCGTGGACGTCATCAGGACAGCCGATGCGCATCAAGGGCAAAGGCCTGCCGAAGCAATCCGGCGGGCGCGGCGACCTGTTTGCGGTCCCGGAAATCCAGTTGCCGGACGAAAAACGCGAGGCGCTGGAAGCGCTTTTCGGTAAAGCCGAAGTCTAGCCTGCCAGAAACTCCCTTGGGTAACGGCGCTTGATGGCATTCAGGCGCTGTGCAATATGCTCGCCTGACTTGCAGGACATTAATTTTCGGGAACAAACGCCATGACCACCGGTTCGGGCCTCATGAAGGGGAAGCGCGGCCTCATTGTCGGCCTCGCAAACAACAAGTCCATTGCCTGGGGCATCGCCAAATCATGCGCCGATCAAGGCGCGGAGCTGGCCTTCACTTATCAGGGCGACGCGCTGAAAAAGCGGGTCGAGCCGCTAGCCGCCGAATTGAACGCGATCGTCACCGGCCACTGCGACGTAACCGAGCCGGAGACCGTCGAGGCGACGTTCAAGCACCTGGAACAGACCTGGGGGCGGCTCGACTTTCTGGTGCACGCCGTCGCCTTTTCCGATAAGGACGAGCTGACCGGCCGTTATGTCGACACGTCGCGGGAAAACTTCGCGCGTTCGATGGACATTTCCGTCTACTCGCTGACCGAAATGACGCGGCGCGCCGAACCGCTGATGACCAGCGGCGGCTCGGTGCTGACGCTGACCTACTACGGTGCCGAAAAGGTGATGCCGCACTACAATGTGATGGGTGTCGCTAAAGCGGCGCTGGAGGCGAGCGTCCGCTATCTTGCCGCCGATCTCGGCAAGAACGGCATCCGCGTTAACGCACTGTCGGCCGGCCCGATCAAGACGCTCGCTGCATCCGGTATCGGCGACTTCCGCTACATCCTGAAATGGAACGAATACAACTCGCCGATGCGCAAGACCGTGTCCATCGACGAGGTGGGCGATGCCGCGCTCTATCTGCTCAGCGATCTCTCACGCTCGGTCACCGGGGAAGTTCACCATGTCGACGCCGGCTATCATGTTGTCGGCATGAAAGCCGTCGACGCGCCCGACATCACCAAATACTAGCCGCAACCGACGGCGGCCGGGTCAGGAGCTTCGACATGCCGAGCACCGCCTTGCGACCGCTGTTCTTTGTGATCCGGCACGGCCAGACTGACTGGAACCGGGACCGCCGCTACCAAGGCCAGACCGATGTGCCGCTGAACGATACCGGGCGTGACCAGGCACGGGGCAATGGCCGCACACTCGTAGCTGTCGGCAAGGATTGGCGGGAATGGGATTTCGTCTCCAGCCCGCTCGGGCGGGCGCGCGAAACGATGTCCATCATGCGCACCGAACTGGGTCTCGACGAGGACGGATTCCGCGTCGACGACCGGCTTATGGAAATCGGCTTCGGCGAATGGGAGCGCAAGCTGCTGTCGGAACTGACGGCCGAATTTCCGCAAGAAATGGCGTTGCGCAACGCCGACAAATGGAACCACACGCCGCCCGGCGGCGAAAGCTATGCTTCGTTGACCGACCGAGTCTCGGCCTTTCTGGAAGAACTGTCAGAACCGACCGTGATCGTCTGCCATGGCGGGATTATTCGGGCGATCCGCTTCCTTTACGAGAATGTTTCGGGTCAAGAGATCGCCGACGCGCTTGTGCCACAGGACGATATCTACGTCTTCGACGGCGAGCGTTCATACTGGCAAGGCAATACATAAAGTTTTCACTTGACCCTTCGGCAGCAGCGTGCAGCAATAGAAGTGCTGTATTCAAGGGGGCAATCATGCGCGTTCCAAGGTTTTTTGCTGCTGCAATACTTCTGCTCGCATCCTTTACTGCTCCCGCCGTCGCTGAGACGAGGGAAGTTCGCGCCAACAGGACTACGGTCGTAGAAGCCATGTTTGTCACGGAAGGCAAGAGCTGCCGGTATCTCGGCAAACTCAAACACTCGGTACCAGGCAAGCCGAAACATGGGCGGATCGATGTGAGCTACGAACGTCATGTCGTTAATGAGGGCAGGTGCGCGGGCAGACAAGTCGGCCTCATGCTCATCCGCTATACGCCCAATCGCGGCTACCGTGGCAAGGATTCGGCGGTCGTGTCGATCCGCTGGCCCGAGTTTAATGGAGCGCCTTCCAGCCGGTCGAAGCGGTACAAGCTGGATATCAATGTGAAGTAGGCGGGCCTGATCGCGAACAAGGCACGGCGGGGCAGTGCAATTGCGCCCGCTTCGGCGTTACAACTGTCGATCTTCGCGCCTGTGCTGCGCATAAAAACCCACCGGCCGAGCGCTTCCATCCGGAGAAGAAACGCTCTAGAAGCAGCCTGCAAACAGGTTTCTTCATGTCTCACAACACATTCGGCCATCTGTTCCGCGTCACCACCTGGGGCGAGAGCCACGGGCCCGCCCTCGGCTGCGTGATCGACGGCTGCCCGCCCGGGATCGCGTTCACGGTCGCCGAGGTCCAGAGCTATCTCGACAAGCGCAAGCCCGGCCAGTCGAAATACACGACCCAGCGCCGCGAGGCCGACGCGGTCAAGGTGCTGTCGGGCGTGATGCCCAACGATGGCGACGACGCGCTGATCACCACCGGCACACCGATCTGCATGATGATCGAGAACACCGACCAGCGGTCGAAGGACTATTCGGAGATCGCGCGCAGCTACCGTCCCGGACACGCCGATTTCACCTATGACGTCAAATACGGCCTGCGCGACTATCGCGGCGGCGGCCGTTCGTCGGCGCGCGAGACAGCGGCGCGCGTGGCGGCAGGCGCAATCGCCCGCAAGGTCGTGCCCGGCATGCAGGTGCGTGGCGCGCTTGTCGGCATGGGCGTGCACGAAGTCGACCGCGACCGCTGGGACTGGGATGAGGTCGACCGGAACCCGTTCTTCACCCCCGACGCAGAGGCGGCTGCGACATTCGCGGACTATCTGGACGGTATCCGCAGAAACGGTTCGTCGGTCGGCGCCGTGCTCGAGATTGTCGCCGACGGCGTGCCGGCGGGGCTCGGTGCGCCGATCTACGCCAAGCTCGACCAGGACATCGCCAGCGCGCTGATGTCGATCAATGCGGTCAAGGGCGTGGAAATCGGCAACGGCTTTGAAGCAGCCCGCATCACCGGCGAGGACAATGCCGACGAGACCCGCATCGACGAATACGGCAATCCGGCGTTTCTCTCCAACAATGCCGGCGGCATCCTCGGCGGCATCTCGACCGGCCAGCCGATCGTCGCCCGCTTCGCGGTTAAACCGACCTCATCGATCCTGACGCCGCGACGCGGCATTACCGCCGACGGTGCCGAAACCGATATCGTAACCAAGGGCCGGCACGACCCGTGTGTCGGCATTCGCGCAGTGCCCATTGGCGAAGCCATGCTAGCCTGCGTGATAGCCGACCATTATCTGCGGCATCGCGGCCAAACCGGGCGTGTTTGAGGACGAAATGACATACGACCAGACCAGTGTAATCGAGGCCATACGGGCCTTTGAACGCGGCGAGATCGTCGTCGTGACCGACGATGACGGACGCGAGAACGAAGGCGACCTGATCGTTGCCGCGGTCCATACCACGCCGGAGAAGATGGCGTTCATCGTGCGCCACACATCCGGCATCGTCTGCGCGCCAATGCCGCGCGAGGAGGCCAAGCGCCTCAACCTGTCGCAGATGGTAGCCGAGAACGACGCGCCGCATTCCACGGCGTTTACCGTCTCCGTCGACTACAAGCACGGCACGACCACGGGCATCTCGGCCGATGACCGCACCGTCACCGTGCGCAACCTGGCCAACCCGAATGCCGGCGCGCCCGACTTCGTGCGCCCCGGCCATATCTTTCCGCTGGTCGCGCGCGAAGGCGGCGTGCTGATGCGCTCCGGCCACACCGAAGCGGCCATCGACCTGTGCCGGCTCGCCGACCTGCCGCCGATCGGCGTGATTAGCGAACTGGTCAATGACGACGGCACGGTGATGCGCGGCCCGCAGGTCCACGCCTTTGCCCAAGAGCACGGCTTGCGCGAGATTTCGGTCGCCGACCTGATCGCCTACCGTCAGCGCAAGGAAACACTGATCGAGCATGTCGACACCTTCGACGTGACGACGGTCTCCGGGCCGGCCAAGGCCTATTCCTACACCCTGCCCTGGGATCCCATGCAGCATCTGGCGGTGGTGTTCGGCGACATTCGCGACGGCGTCGACATACCGGTCCGGTTGCATCTGGAATCGGTTGTCGACGACGTATTCGGTTCCGACAAGGCATTGGAGGCAGTGCTGGAGCGCATGGCTTCAGAAGGCCGGGGCGTGGTGGTCTATCTGCGGGAGGGATCGGTAGGCGTGGCAAAGACGGCGGGGCGCCCGCTGTCGGAGGAGCACGCCGAGGCGCGCGAGCGTGAGAACGAGTGGCGCGAAATCGGCCTGGGCGCCCAGATCCTCAAGGATCTCGGGATCAGCTCGATCAGGCTCTTCGCATCGAGAGAGAGGCATTATGTGGGGCTGGAAGGTTTCGGAATCCGGATCTCGTCGACGGAAACCGGTTAGTTTCGTTTTTGGGATTTCGCTGAGCGCGGCATTGACCGCATCGGTCGCAGATGTGTCGGCCGCCGAAGTGTTTGCAGTGCGCACACCGCTACCGGTCAACGAGATCGTGCAGACGACCAAGGGCAGCTATGTTCGCCTTGGCGAAGAACTCTTTCGTCTCGACGCCTGCGAGACGCCGGAAGGCGTGTGCCTGTCGAGCGCGCCGCTCGACAATGGACCGATCGATGCGCCCGATGGCGCGCTTCCCGACGGCAAGGTCGCGTTGGCTGACGATGGCGACATCCGCAATGCATGGTTCGACCGGCCGACCTCGCGATACCGGCATGGCGTGCTTGGCGACGCGATCGAGGGCGGTTCGCTCAAGATCGTCACCGAGCGCGGGACACGGCACGAATTCGTGCTGCCGGAAAACCAGGTCTTCGAAGACATCACGCCGCGCATCCGCGACCTCGACGGCGACGGCCGCAACGAGGTGATCGCCATCCGCGCTTCGCAGACGGGCGGCGCGGCGCTGGCGCTTTATGGCATGCGCGACGGCGAATTGACCGAACTCGCGGTATCGAGCGAGAACGGCCGGCCGAACCGCTGGCTCAACGTCGCCGGCATTGTCGAAGGCGGCGCAGGCGGACCGGCCGCCGTCTATGCGGTGCGCACGCCGCATATCGGCGGCAGGCTGTTTTCGATTACCTGGGACGGTACGCGGCTTGTCGAGGAGAACGACATCGCCACCGACCTGTCCAACCATGTTATCGGATCGCGCGACCTTGGTCTTTCAGCGGTTGGAGATTTCGGCGGCGGCGAGGAAATCGTGCTGCCGTCGCAGGACCGCAAGCGGCTGCGCTTCCCGCTTTCCGACAGGCCCGATATTGATCTGACACTTGTCGTCGACAAGGCGATCGTCCTGATCGAGGGTCGTATCGTCACCGCAAGCGAAGATGGATTGCTGCTGGTCGTGGTGCCGTAACGCTTTTCCCGCTATGCTGCCAAAACCGGCTCGCCGGCCGGTTGGGGCATGAACGGGGGAGAAGCGCGATGTGGGATTTTTCCATCGGAACGTCCTTGGCCATCATGGCCCGCACCATGCCATTCATCCTGCTCAGGATGGCGGTCTATTTCGGCATCACCTTTGCCTATCTGGTCGCCATCGGCGGCGGCGCCGGCATCGGCTACGGCGTCGGCCAGATTGGCGGCGACCCGACATCGTTTGCGGTGTGGGGCGGCATTGCCGGGCTCGGCATCACCTCGGTCATCGTCTACTGGATCCGCGAATACATCCTCTACATGGTCAAGGCCGGCCACATCGCGGTGATGGTCGCCCTGCTCGACGGCGAAGCGCCCGCACAAGGCCAGATCGCCCATGCGCAGGCGACAGTGCGCGCCCGCTTCGGCGAGGCAAATGTGCTGTTTGCGCTGGACCAGTTGATCAAGGGCGTCATCCGCGCCGTCACCGGCCTGCTCGGCGGTGTCGCCGCCTTCCTGCCGATCCCGGGCCTCAGCACGCTGGTCGGCTTTCTCAACGCCGTCGTGCGGATGTCGCTGACCTATGTCGACGAGATCATCCTTGCCTACAACATCCGCATGGAGACCCAAAATCCGTGGGAATCGTCGCGCCACGCGCTGGTGCTCTACGCCCAGAACGGCACCCACATGGTCCGCAACGCCGTCTGGCTGGCCGCATTCATCTGGCTGTTCTCGCTGATCGTGTTCCTCATCGCGCTCGCGCCTGCCAGCCTGCTCGTCTGGCTCGTGCCGGGTCCGACCAGCGGCTATGTCTTTGTGTTCGCCTTCATCATCGCGTGGGCGTTCCGCGCCGCCATCATCGAGCCGTTCGCCATCGCTTCGCTGATGCAGGTCTACTTCGCCCGTATCGAAGGCCAGACGCCGGACCCGGAATGGGACCGCAAGCTTGCCAATGCGTCCGGTCAGTTCCGCGAACTGGTCGAGAAGGGCCGCGAGACGCTCGCCGGCAGGCCGCTGGCGCGATGATCGAAGCCACCATTGGCCTATTTGTCGCGGCGCGCTGACGTTCGCTGGCATCGCCGGTCATTGATGCTACATAGGGGCATGACCACACGTCTTTATTCGCACGACATTTTTCTGGAACACATCACGCCGCCCGGCCATCCCGAGCGGCCCGACCGACTGCGGGCACTGCATGAAGTCCTGAAGGCCGATATCTTCGATCCGCTCGACCGGATCGAAGCGCCGCGCGGCGATGCCATGACGATCGGCTACGCACATCCGCAGGCGTTCATCCGGCGGGTGGAGGGACATATTCCCGAAACCGGCCTCGCCCAGATCGACGAAGATACATCGGTCAGTCCGAAGAGCTTCGAGGCCGCGCTGCATGCCATCGGCGCGGCCAATGCCGCCGTCGACGATGTTTTCCTCGGCACCGCCGACAACGCCTTTGTCGCCGCCCGACCGCCCGGCCACCACGCCGAGACCAATCGCGCGATGGGTTTCTGTCTGTTCAACACAGCGGCCATCGCGGCGCGCTACGCGCAGCGCAAGCACGGTGCCGAGCGGATCGCCATTGTCGATTGGGACGTGCATCACGGCAACGGCACGCAGGACATCTTCTGGGCCGACCACAGCGTTCTCTACTGCTCGACCCACCAGATGCCGCTCTATCCCGGCACCGGCGCGCTGGAAGAAACGGGCGAACACGGCACGATCTGCAACGCGCCGCTGCGCGCGCACGACACCGGCGATCACTTTCGCGAGGCGTTTCGCGACCGTGTGCTTGCGGCCATCGATGATTTCCACCCTGACCTGATCTTGATTTCGGCCGGCTTCGATGCGCATCACCGCGACCCGCTGGCCGAGATCAATCTGGTCGAGGACGATTTCGACTGGGCGACCGGCAAGCTGATGGAAACGGCCGACCGCCTCTCCGGAAACCGGCTGGTCAGCCTGCTCGAAGGCGGTTACGACCTGCAGGGCCTGTCGGCGTCCGCCGGCGCCCACATTTTGCGACTGATGCGAGGTTGAAACGATGGCCGACGCCAATACCGACGTAAAAGAGATGAACTTCGAGACGGCGCTCAAGAATCTCGAGGACATCGTCGACAAGCTGGAACGCGGCGACGTTCCGCTTGATGAGTCGATTGCGATCTACGAGCGCGGCGAGGCGCTGCGCAACCGCTGCGACGCGCTTTTGAAGGCAGCCGAAGCCAAGATCGAGAAAATCAAGCTGACCCGCGACGGCAAGCCCACCGGCACCGAACCGCTTGACGGTTGACTTCATGTCGTTCGAAAATTTCGAACGATATGTCGCGTCCGGCCGGACTTTGAAATCCGGCTGAACGCCTTAGGTTTCGTAGAGACATCAACGGAGCCTTGCATGAGCTTTTTTCCCTGCGACGATCCCGAACCCGGCGACGCGCTCGCCTGCAGCGCCATCGACACGCTGATCATTCCCAACGCCAAGGATATCGGCGGCTTCGAGGTCAGGCGCGCCCTGCCCTCACGGCAGAGGAAGTTGGTCGGCCCGTTCATCTTCTTTGACCGCGTGGGCCCGGCGACGTTTGCGCCCGGCCAGGCGATGGACGTGCGCCCGCATCCGCATATCGGCCTGTCGACGGTCACCTATCTCTATGACGGCACGATCCGCCACCGCGACAGTCTCGGGACCGAGATGGTCATCAGCCCGGGCGACATCAACCTGATGACGGCGGGCAGCGGCATCGTGCATTCCGAACGCTCGCCGGAGGAAATCCGCGACACGAAGCGGCGGCTGTCGGGCCTGCAAACCTGGCTGGCGCTGCCGGACGGCAGCGAGGAGATCGCACCGGCATTCGAAAATACCGCTGCGGCCAAAATGGGCATGATCGACGGCGAGAAGGCCAGCGCGCGCGTGCTGATCGGCCAGTTCCACGGTGTCACCTCGCCGGTCACCCAGCACGCCGAGACACTCTATGTCGACATCACCCTGCCCGTCGGCGGCGAGATCGAAATTCCCGCCGACGCCGAAGAGCGCGCTATCTACACCGTCGATGGCGAAATCGTTATCGCCGGCGACCGTTTCGGCGAAGACCAGTTGCTGGTGTTCAAGCCGGGCGACCGCATCGTCGTGCGCTCGCAGCGCGGCGCGTCGTTCATGCTGTTCGGCGGCGCGTCGATCGGTTCGCGGCGCTATATCTGGTGGAACTTCGTGTCCTCTTCGCGCGAGCGCATCGAACAGGCCAAGGAGGAATGGAAGACCGGCCGCTTCGACATCGTGCCGGGCGACGAAAAGGAGTACATCCCGCTGCCGAAGTAACCCCGACGCGCTCAAGATGTTTACCCGGCAGAAACTATCGCTGTTAGTCTTGAACTTACCGCGTTTCTTTGCAGCGAAATAACCCGCCCCCGCTATGTTTCATCCACCAACAGGGTGGTGGACGGAAACATGGCGAACACGCTGAAAACAGCGGTCGCAGCAACGCTTCTGGGAAGTCTGGCGGTCATGCAGCCAGCCTTCGCCGGAAGTGTGCAGCCGCAATATGACAAGAAACTCGCGAAGGCGATGGCCTCCAAGGCGGCGGCCGCCATCGGCGGGCTGCGCGACGGTTTCGGCCTCGACGAGACGCCGATCTTCATTCGCGTGTCCGATCCCGCTCCGGCCGGCGGCACAGCCGCAAAGGACCTGCCCCAGGACAGGCCCGATGTCGACCTGCGGCCAACCGGCGGCGTCGAACTGCCCGACTGGGCGCCCGATCCCGAAATCCGCGTCGTCTATACTGGCTGAGGCGATTTGCACCCAGCCCATTGCCATCGCGCCACGGCGCGGGCAATGACACGGCATGAATGCTTCGCCGCCCGAACCGCGCATCCGTCTCGACCAGTTGCTGGTCGAGACCGGCCAGGCGCCGTCGCGCTCGCGCGCCCGCGACGCGATCCTGCGCGGCACGGTGCGGGTCGCGGGAAAATCCGTCACCAAGCCCGGTCAGCTGGTCGATCCCGGCAGCGCAATCGGCATCGACGATCCGGCCTGGCGGCTACGTGTCGCGCGCCGCGTTGAAGCTGAAAACCGCGCTCGATCATTTCGACCTGTCGGCGCAAGGCCGGCGCGCGCTCGATATCGGCGCGTCGACCGGCGGGTTCACACAGGTGCTGCTGGAACAAGGCGCGCGCCATGTCCATGCTGTCGATGTCGGCCACGGCCAGTTGGCTGAGCGGATCGCCGCCGATCCGCGCGTCATCAATATCGAAGGACTGAACGCCCGCGACCTGACGGCGGACCATCTGGGCGGCGACGCGCCGGACTTCGTAGTCAGCGATGTCAGCTTCATCTCGCTCAAGCTGGCACTGCCGCCGGCGCTCGGCCTCGCCGCACCGAATGCGGCGGCCATTCTCTTGGTCAAGCCGCAATTCGAGGTAGGACGCGCCCATGTCGGCAAGGGCGGTATCGTCGCGCCCGACATCGCCGCCCGCTGCGCCGACGATCTTGCCGAATGGCTCGGCGCACAACCGGGCTGGACGGCGCTCGGCCTTGCGCCATCGCCGATTGCCGGCAGCGACGGCAACACCGAATATCTGCTCGCCGGGCGCAAGGCATGACAAAAACAGTACAACTGACGATTACCGAACTCGGCACGCGCGGCGAAGGCGCGGCGCCGCACGAGGGCGCGACTGTGCATGTGCCCTTCACGCTGCCCGGCGAAACCGTCGTGGCGATTGCCGACGGCAAGCGCGCCACACTGCTTTCCGTTGCCGAAGCGTCCGCCGACCGGATCGACCCCGTCTGCCGACATTTCGAGGAGTGCGGCGGCTGCACGCTGCAACACATGGCGGAACCCGCCTATCGCGACTGGAAGGTTTCGCTGTTGACCCGCGCGCTCGCGGCGCAGGGTATAGACACCGCCGCTGTCGCCGCGCCGCATTTCTGTGCGCCGCAGACCCGCCGGCGCGCCGTTTTTTCGGCGATCCTCACTGAAAAAGGCGTGCTGCTCGGTTTCCAGCGGGCCGGCAGCAACGAGATCATCGATATCGATGTCTGCCATGTCATCGAACCCGCCATCGCCGCCGCGCGGCCGGCGCTGAAGGAGGTGCTCGCCAGCATTTTGCCGAACGGCAAGCCGGTGCATGCGACCGTCAATCTCACCGAGACCGGCCTCGACGTCGCCGTCGACGGCCCGGTGAAGCCCGACGACCGGCAGAAGCGCGCCGCCGCCGATCTGGTGACCCGGCACGGGCTGGCGCGGCTTGCCGTCAATGGCGAGACCGTGCTCGCGCCACGCGCCCCGACGGTCCGTTTCGGTGCAACTGCCGTCTCGCCGCCGCCCGGCGCCTTCCTGCAGGCGGTTCCGGCGATGGAAGAGGTGATGGCCGGGCTCGTCACCGGCCACATGAAAAAGACAAAGCGCGTCGCCGATCTCTATGCGGGCTGCGGCACGTTTGCGCTGCGGCTTGCTGCCAAGTCGACCGTGCATGCGGTCGAGGGCGATGCCGGTTCGATTGCCGCGCTCGATACCGGCTTTCGCCGCGCGGCTGGCGCCGGCCTGAAACCGGTCACCGTCGAACGGCGCGATCTGGCGCGGCGGCCGCTGACCGCCGCCGAACTGAAACCCTATGACGGGGTGGTGTTCGACCCGCCGCGCGCCGGGGCCGAGGCGCAATGCCGCGAGATTGCCGCCTCGCAGGTCAGCCGGGTGGCCGCTGTCTCCTGCAATCCGCAGACGCTGGCCCGCGACCTGAAGACCCTGATCGACGCCGGCTTCAGGCTTTCATCGGTGACGCCGGTCGATCAGTTCATCTTCACGCCGCATCTGGAGGCCGTCGCACTGCTGGAGCGGCCGCGCTCGAAGAAGCGCCACTGGTCTGACTTATAGACTGACGCTGAAAACCGATTCAGGCCGTGCGGCTCCGGTTCGACAGCCACACCCAGAAACTCAAAGCGATCGCGCTGCCCGAAACCAGGGTCATGACGGTGCCGGGAAAGAAGTTCACATATCCCGGAATGTCGACAAATAGCAGATACCCAAGATCGGCCAGGCCACCGATCATCCCCGTGATCCAGATCGCGGTCATGTTCTGACGCCAGATGAAAACGGCGCCGATGACCGTGGCAATGCCGAACCAGCCCAGGTTCCAGCCGTGCTGGTTGAGTATGCCGCCGACCGCAGCGTGGTAGTCGAACCCAAGCGCGGCGGGGTCGATGGCGTCCGCGATGGCCTGGAACCCGCCCGAAGCATCGCTTGCGAGCACGATGCCACCCGCCAGAGTGTGTACGAGCCCCCAGATGACCCAAAGGACGGCCGCGACTTTCAATGCAAAAACATGCGTGCTGCTCACTGGTCAGCCTCCGAGAGCTTGCGTTTTCCAAACCACATGCGCCCGAAGAGGCCGTCGCGCAGGAAGAACTGGTGATAAAGCGCCGCCGCGACGTGGAGCAGCAGAAGCAGAATAAGCAAATTGGACACCAGACCATGCGCCATTCTCGGGGCAAGGTCATTCAGGTCTGCGGGTATCGGGTCACCGGACCCGCCAAACACGATTGGAAACAGGCCACCGCCCAGCGCTGTACCCAATCCGCTCAGGACCATAAGGGCCACCAGGGAATACAACACCCAATGCGTCGCCGCCCCCAGACGATCGAGAACCGCATGCCCGGTTTCGGCATGGGGCGGCTTTTCCGATGCGAAACGAACGATCAGCCGCGCAACCAGCAATACACCGACCAGAAGGCCAATGGTCATATGCCCGCCAAGGCCCTGCACCTTCTCCGGATCGGCATTGTCCATGGCTGTCAGCACGAACTTTCCGAAGAACAAGCCCATCAAAATCATGATGGCCATGACCCAATGCAAAGCGACAAGCGCCGGATGGTATCTTGTCATTTGATCACCGGACCTGATCCCGTTACGTTGATAAAGTCCACTAATATGATTTGTGGACTAAGTCAACAAAAGGACACCCATGCCTGACACCGAACTCGCCCTGCTGATCGACCGCTTCATGCGACGAATCCACTTTGGCCTTCAGGCGAAAGCGGCCGGCTTCGACAAGGAGAACGTCGGACCGGGCGGCGGCATCATCCTTTTGACCATCGCCGACATGGGCCGTCCCGAAATGAGCGAACTCACCAGAAGGGTGTCGCGAGACAAGTCACAGATGACCCGCACCATACGCACGCTTGAGAACAAGGGGCTTGTCGAGCGGCAGGTGTCGCCCAGCGATGCGCGCGTCAGTCTGGTTTCATTGACGCCGGCCGGCGAAACCGTGGTCGCACACCTGCGCGGCGCCGTCACCGACACCATCAACGAGATACTTGGCCCGGTTTCGCCGGCGGACAGGGATACGCTGAGACGGGTTCTGCAAGGCGCTCTTTGTTAGGTGCCATTGGCCGGATTTGCAGGTCCGAACCGGATACAGGCCGACGGTGCGCGGTTTGCGCACGACGATCCGCCTAATACATGCTCCGCCGGTATTCCTCTTCCAGCGCGTTATCCAGCTTGTCCATCTTCTCGGGATCGTCGGGCGCGCCTGTGGTCTGGTCCAGGATGATCTTCATCAAAGACGGCATCTCGTCCCTGGCTTGCAATTCGCCGGGATCCCAGAGTTTCGACCGTCTGAGCGCCTTGGCGCAGTGGATGAACACCTCGTCCACATGGACGGCGATGGCGAGCGTCGGCGCGCGCCCGTTCACCGCCATCGGCGCCAACAAGTCTGGATCGCGCGTCAGGCGCGCTTCGCCGTTCACGCGCATGGTTTCGTCGTAACCGGGGACGAGGAAGAGCAGCCCGACACTCGGGTTCGTCAGGATGTTCGAAAGCGTGTCGAGGCGGTTGTTGCCGGGCCGATCGGGGATCAGCAGCGTCCTTTCGTCCAACACCTGGACGAAACCGCGCGGATCGCCTCTGGGGCTGACATCGGCGGCGCCGCTCTTCGATTGCGTGCCGATGCACAGAAACGGCGACCGCTCGATGAACGCCCGCGCATGCTTGTCGATGCGATCCAGACACTTCTTGATCGCGATATCGTGCGTGTCGGAGAAAGACGTTCTGAGGTCGCTCTCGTCGCGCACAAGGAATTCAGGCTTCAGTTCGGTTCTCGCAGCCATCTGTTCTGCTTCCTCTAAAGCATGTCCTGGTTGGCTTGTATCTGTTCGGCAATCGGCATCGGGACAACCAAGGGTCATCCGGGCAAAAGCAATAGTCAACTTGGGCTGAAGTCGGGATTTTGAGGCGATCAATCAGATCGTTATGTCTGCTCATCCGGCGTACCGCCGCCGATGCGCGCGCTCAGAACTGCGGCGGAGAAAGCGAATACGGCGGCGAGAGCGAACATGGCCGGCCATGCAATGCCGGCGGCGACACCGGCCAGCACGGCGCCGAACGCGCCTATGCCGTCCATCAGGACGAAGGCAAGGCCGAGCGTAGTGCCTTCGTTGCGACCGGAATGATCGACGGCGGTCGCCAGCATCGCCGCGCGGATCGCGTCGAGAGCGGCGACGGCAACCGCCATCATCGTGACCATGAGCCAGAATGGCGGCCCGAATACCAACACCGTCACGGCGCCAGCGGCGATGGCATTGCCGGCGACAAGAATGGGCCGCCGCCCGATGCTGTCGGACATCCATCCAACCCAGGGCTGCGCCAGCGCCCCGGTGACGAGCAACGCGGAAAGGAGAATACCGATGGTCGCGGGCGCGAGGTCATGGACCGCCGCGAGATAGAGCGGGATCATGCTGAAAAGCGCGAACAACGCCATGTTGTAGAGGCTGATCGTCGCGACGATGCGCAACCCGCTGCCAGTGCGCCAGGCACGTAACAGATCCAGCAGGTCTTCATGATCGACCGTCTTTTTCGCAACCCGCGGGACGGCGCGCGCCACCCAGATAAAACAGACGCCCAGCAGAACCGTGGGAACGACCGACAGCGCCAGCACGTCGCGCCAATTCGCGACTGACAGCAGAAAGCCGGCCGAGAGCGGTGCCAGTACTTCCGCGAACGAGCCGCCGACGACGTGGATCCCGATCGCCGTTGCGCGGCTATCCTGGTTGTCGCGCGCCAACACGGCGGTCGCAACCGGATGCCAGGCCGCGTTGCCCATGCCGGCAATGGCGAGAAGCACTGCGAGACTCCAATAACCGGGAGCAAGCGCCGCCAATCCGTAGCCGATGGCCACCCACCAGAGCGTGGCCGCAAGCAGACGGCCCCGGTTCGAGACGTGATCGGCAAGAAATCCCGCCGGGACGAAGGCGAGAGCCCCGCCAATGCTGAACAGGGTGAAGAGCAGGCCGACCTCTGTCGGCGTCAGCCCCATGGCAAGCCCGGCGGCGGGCACGATCAGCCACAACGCCGAAATCGGCCAGTCGATGGCGAAATGGCCAAGAGCCAGCCATGTCATGAAACGGCGGTTGGTCATGGGAGAGACGAGGCCCCGGCGCAATCGACCGGGCACAATGCCTGGTCACTTTGCGTAGCCTACCATTTCATCGTATGTCTTTCTGTCGAGAGAAAGGCTTTTTGCATCGAGGATTCGTCAGTGAAAGATGTGCAGGCAGTCATTGTGGATCGCCCGCGGTATCTCGGCGAAACGATCCGGCCGGAGACCGGCGAGAGCTACGACTGGCACTCGCATGATTTTGGCCAACTCATCTCCGCCGTCTCGGGCTCCATGTATGTCGGCACGCCCGACCGCGTTCTGCTGCTGAGCCCGGCGATGGCGGTCTGGATACCGCCCGATACCGAGCACTGGATGCGCTACGGATCCAAAGACGTGATGCTCTATGTGGACTTGAGCCGCGATGAAGCGGACAGGATCGGCCGCGATTGCAGGGTCATCGCCATGACGCCGCTGCTGGGCGCATTGTTCGACGCCACCATGCCGGACAGCGCCGCTGCGCGCGCGCCCGCACACACCGACGCCCTGCACGATCTTCTCCGGTACGAACTTTTGTGCGCGCGCGACGTGCCGCTGTCTCTGGTGCTGCCGCATGACGATCGCATTCGCGGGCTCGCCCAAGCGGCGCTTGACGACCCCGGCAACATCCGCTCGGTCGAGACGTGGCTGGCCGGCGCGCCGGCGAGCCGCAAGACCATCGAAAGACTGTTTGTCTCCGAGACCGGAATGCCGCCCTCGCGGTGGCTGCGGCACGCCCGGATTTTCCACGCCGTCTCACTGCTGGCCGCCGGGCACAAGGTGACTGCAGTCGCCTTCGACATGGGTTACGAGTCGTCCAGCGCGTTCAGCTACATGTTCCGCCAGACCCTCGGCGTCAGCCCGAGCGGGTTCGTGGCGAAGCGGCCATTTGCTGCCGTCTGACGCCTATCTCTTCCGCGCCATGAACGCCATGAAGGCTTCGCGCGCCTCGTCGGATTTGAGCTGCTTGGCAAACAGCGCGCCCTCTTCCTTGATGCGTTCGATCACCGGATCCGGCGCGCCTTTCAAGAGTTCGCGGGCGATTTGCAACGCCTGCGGCGGCTTTGCGGCCAACGCCTCGGCGGCGGCCAGCGTTTCGGCTTCCAGCGCCTCTGCCTCGACGACCCTGTAGATCAGTCCGGCCTCCAGTGCCATTTCGGCGGTAAAGCCCTCGCCCATCGCCAAGAGCGCGAAGGCGCGCTGATGGCCCATGACACGCGGCGCCAGCAGGCTGGAGCCGGCTTCCGGCACCAGCGCCAGATCGACAAACGGTGTGCGGAACAGCGACGCCGGCGTGGCGAAGGTCAGGTCGCAATGCAGGTTGATCGTCGTGCCGACGCCGATCGCCAGCCCGTCGACGCCCGAGAGAACCGGCTTCTTGGCGCTCGCCAGCGCAACGAGAAACTCGCCGACCTCGCCGCCATGTTCGCCGCCGGTCGCCACCACGAGAAAGTCCTGCATGTCGTTGCCGGCCGAAAATGCGCCCGGCGTCCCTAAGAACACGGAAACGCGGATGTTGTCGTCCGCGTCGGCGGCAACCAATGCGTCGGCCATCGTCTTGTACATGGCGCGCGTGATCGCATTCTTCTTGTCCGGACGGTTCATCCGGATGATCTGCACCGCGCCGCGGCGCTCGACGACGACATGTTCGCTCATTGCTGAATTGCTCCCGATTGTCAGGCGACCAGCATGTCGCCGGCGGCATGCAGGCTGGCCGCGCCGGTCTCGACCGTGCGGCGCAGATTGGCGGTTTCGCTGACGAGGTTTTCGGCGAAGAACCGGCACAGCGCCGTCCGCTCGCGGTTTTCGGCATCGCCAAGCGCGGATTTCGCCAGATAGATGCCGCCTGCCGCAAGCCCGAAGATGCGCAGATAAGGCGTCGCGCCGGCCAGCGCCGAGGCCTGGCCGCCATCGCGCAGCATTGCCCCGATGGTTTCGGTCGCCGCGCGCAGATCGGCAAGCGATGCCGACAGCCGGTCATGCGCCTCGCCGAAGTCCGGATTGTTGGAAGCCTTGAGCGCGTCCAGCACCGCGTCGAGTTCCGCAAAATAGGCGCGCACGCAATCGCCGCCGGACTGCGGCAGCTTGCGGGTCACCAGGTCGATCGCCTGGATGCCGTTGGTGCCCTCGTAGATCTGGTTGATGCGGCCGTCGCGCATGTAGATCGCCGCGCCCGTCTCCTCGACAAAGCCCATGCCGCCATGCACCTGCACGCCGATGGAAGCGACTTGCGAACCGATATCGGTGGCAAACGCCTTGGCGACCGGGGTCAGCAGGCTGGCGCGCTCGTGCCAATGGCGCGCGTCGTCGCCCTCGCCGAGCCGCGCCATGTCGATGGCATGCGCGCAGGCATAGGTGATGGCGCGCGCCGCGCGTGTCAGCGATGTCATGGTCAGGAGGTCGCGGCGTATGTCGGGGTGCAGCACGATCGGGCTCATGCCCTCGCCGGTCCAGCCCGGCGCCTTGCCCTGTCGCCGCTCATTGGCGAAGGCAACCGCCTTCTGGGTTGCCGCTTCGGCAATCGACACACCCTGCACGCCGACGGCGAGCCGGGCATTGTTCATCATCGTGAACATGCAGGCGAGGCCGCGGTTTTCCTCGCCGACGAGATAGCCGATGGCGCCCGGCTCGTCGCCGAACTTGCCGTCGCCATAGATCATGGTGCAGGTCGGCGACGCATGAATGCCGAGCTTTTCTTCCAGCCCGGAGCAGAACACGTCGTTGCGCGCGCCAAGCGTGCCGTCCTCGTTGACGAGGAACTTGGGCACGGCGAACAGCGAGATGCCTCTGGTTCCCGGCGGCGCTTCGGCGAGGCGCGCCAGCACCAGATGCACGATGTTACCGGCCATGTCGTGCTCGCCGAAGGTGATGAAAATCTTCTGGCCGAAGATGCGGTAGGTGCCGTCGTCGCGGCGCTCGGCGCGGCTTTTGAGCGCGCTGAGGTCCGAACCGGCCTGCGGCTCGGTCAGGTTCATCGTACCGGTCCATTCGCCGGAGATCATCTTCTCCAGGAACACCGCCTTCAACTCGTCGCTGGCATGCGCCGTCAGCGCCTCGACCGCGCCGGTAGTCAGAAGCGTGACCAGGCCGAAGGCCATCGATGACGAGTTCCACATCTCGGTCGCCGCCATCGACAACATGACCGGCAGCCCCTGGCCGCCATAGTCCGGTTCGCCGCCAAGACTGGCCCAGCCGCCAGCCGTCCAGTCGGCGTAGATATCGCCATAGCCGTCCGGCATGGTAACCACGCCGTCGGTCAGCCGCGCGCCCTGCCGGTCGCCGGGAATGTGCGCCGGGGCGATCCGCTCGCCGGCAAACCGGCCCGCTTCTTCCAGCACCGCGTCGACAAGATCCTCGGACAGGTCGCCGAAACGGGCTTCGGCGAGTACGTCGGCCATGCCGGCGACGGCCTTGAGCGTGTAGGAAATCTCGGAAACCGGAGCCTGATACATGCTTTCTCCCCTAAAGCCGGATCGCGGTCGGCGCACCCGATGCAGCAGTCCCGGCAGCGCTATCCGCTTTTTACGTAAACGTCAATGACGCATGGCTGAGCCTTCTCTCCCGATGCCTGCATGTTGCATGCGCCAACAGACAACTTACATAACGCGCAATCGCATTTCGACGAAAAAGGACCGCCCGCCGATGATACTGAAGAAGCTGCTCCCGAGACGTTTCCGGCAGGATGGCCCGGTCATCCCCGTTGTCCGGCTGCAGGGTGCCATCGCCAGCGGCGGCTCGCCGTTCTCGCAGACATTGTCGCTGGCCGGCACGGCCAATCTGATCGAGAAGGCGTTTGCCGACAAGCGCGCGCCCGCGGTCGCTTTCGTCGTCAATTCGCCCGGCGGGTCTGCCGTGCAGTCGCGGCTGATCCACCGCCGCATCCGCGATCTCGCCAAGGAAAAGAACAAGAAGGTCCTTGTGTTCACCGAGGATGTCGCCGCATCCGGCGGCTACATGATCGCGACCGCCGGCGACGAGATCATCGCCGACCCGTCGTCGATCGTCGGATCGATCGGCGTCATTTCGGCGGGCTTCGGTTTCGTCGAGGCGCTGGGCAAGCTCGGCGTGGAACGCCGCGTGCACACCGCCGGCGAAAACAAGTCGGTCCTCGATCCGTTCCAGCCCGAAAAGGAAGAGGATATCGAGCGGCTGAAATCGATCCAGCTCGACATCCACAAGGTGTTCATCGATCTGGTGCGCGAGCGGCGCGGCGACCGGCTTGCCGATCATCCGGACCTTTTCACCGGTGCGTTCTGGGTCGGCGAAAAGGCCCGCGAGCTTGGGCTTGTCGACCATATCGGCGATATCCGCTCCTTTGTGAAAGAGCGTTTCGGCGACAAGGCGACGCTGCGCCTGATCGCGCCGCAGCGCAATTTCATGGGCCGCCGCATGGGCGCGGGCGTCGGCGGACAGGCCAACGGATTCGAGCCGGCGGGCCTGGCGAACGCAGCCGCCGGCGGATTGATCGAGGCGGCGCGGGACCGTATTCTTTGGGGGCGGTTCGGCCTGTAACGTCCACTGCCCCGGACTTTTGCAGCGCGCGAGGAAAGGTCATGTTTCAGGTATTGTTTTTCGCCGGCGTCGTCGGCGTCGGCATTGTCGGATACCGCGCCTTCGTCAGGGAAGCGGAGCGCGTCTCCGCGCGGGTGCGCCGGGCCGAGAAGGAAGCCAAAAACCGGGCCAGCGGCACGCTGGTCGAGGACGAGAATACCGGCGAATACCGGGTCAAGGGACCGGACGAATGAAAAAGGGCCGGATGATCCGGCCCTTCTTCATGTTCGGATACCGAACGCTTACTGCGCCAGGGGTTGGCAGTAGCGCACGCGGTTGTGGACGACCTTGTAGCAGTCCTTGATGCGGATCAGCTGACCGCCGGACGACACGGTGCGCATTTCGCACGAGCAATCGGGCGCGATGCTCACGGATTGGACCGGCGTGGGCTTCCGACGAGGCGGACGACGCTGCGGCGGACACGGTGCTGCAGCGCACACGACTGGATCGAAATCGAGCGCCGACGAGCCTTCTCCGCCGCGGTCATTGTCGCCGCCGCGGTCTCCACGGCCGCCATTGTTGCCGCCGCCCGGCGAGCTCTGCTGGGCGAAGGACGGTTCGGTGGTGATGACCACACCGGCGGTGACGATCATCGGGATCAGGATCGCGGCTGCAAGCGCGTTTCGGGCGATCAAGGTGGTGTTCATGTCATTTCTCCATTCGGTTTCGGGTTAGCCCCGACCTTCGAAGTGCGGCTTTCGGTTTTGTGCGCCTTCGAAAATCTGCCCCTGTTGTGCCGCCTCGCCATCTGGCTTTCTGTGCGTTCGCGCACATCGCGTTATCCTTGCGTTAACCAACCTTTCTGTCTGGTCCAGGCAAACAAAAAGGGCCGGAAAACCGACCCTTTCCTGGTTTGCCCCGCGAGGAGACGCTCATTGTGACAGTGAAAAACTGGAACCTGCGCGGCTGAGGACGAGCTTGTAACAATCGTTGATGCGGTTGAGCTGGCCGGCTGGATCAGCGGCCGGCGCTTGAGGCACTGAACTGCGGTGCGAAGGCCGGTTCAGCGGCGATGACGGCGCCGCCGGTCACGACAGCCGGGGTGAGGAGTGCGGCAATGATCAACATCCGGGCGAAGAGTTCGATAAGCATGCCATACCTCCATTTTTTTTCGGGGTAGCCCCGCCTTCAGACGCGGCTTTCGCTTGGTTGTGCGTCGAGCATCTGGTCCGCTTATACCGCCAGTCCGCAGGACCCTGCTGTGCGCTCTCGCACACGGCGTTAACTCAGTGTTAACCAACCTCGGCGGCTTGACCCAACCGCTGGCGCGTGCCAACGAACCCGCGCCACTTCGGGACCGGACCAATGACCGCGCACACCAAAATCGACGCCCTTCACCCTTCCCGCTCGTTCCAGGGCCTGATCCTGACATTGCAGACCTATTGGGCCGAGCAGGGCTGCGTCATCCTGCAGCCCTACGACATGGAGGTCGGGGCCGGCACCTTCCATCCGGCGACGACGCTGCGCTCGCTCGGCCCGAAACCGTGGAAGGCGGCCTATGTGCAGCCGTCGCGCCGGCCGACCGATGGCCGCTATGGCGAGAACCCGAACCGCCTGCAGCACTACTACCAGTTCCAGGTGATCCTGAAGCCGTCGCCGCCCGACCTGCAGGAGCTTTATCTCGGCTCGCTCAGGGCGATCGGGCTCGATCCGCTGCTGCATGACATCCGTTTTGTCGAGGACGACTGGGAAAGCCCGACGCTGGGCGCCTGGGGGCTCGGATGGGAATGCTGGTGCGACGGCATGGAAGTGTCGCAGTTCACCTATTTCCAGCAGGTCTGCGGCATCGAATGCGCGCCCGTCTCCGGCGAATTGACCTATGGTCTGGAGCGGCTGGCGATGTATGTGCAGGGCGTCGACAATGTCTACGACCTGAACTTCAACGGTCAGGATGGCGACGACCGGATCTCTTATGGCGACGTGTTCCTGCAGGCCGAACAGGAGTATTCACGCCACAATTTCGAATATGCCGACACGGCGATGCTGCTGAAGCATTTCGAGGACGCGGAGGCCGAATGCGCCGCGCTTCTGGCCGCCGGCGCGCCGGACGACAACGCCAACCAGCGCCTGCACAAATGCGTGTTGCCGGCCTATGACCACTGCATCAAGGCGAGCCACGTTTTCAACCTTCTGGATGCGCGCGGCGTCATTTCCGTCACTGAGCGCCAGAGCTACATCCTGCGCGTGCGCGACCTGTCGCGCCAATGCGGCGAAGCCTTCCTGCTGACCGAAGCGGGCGGGGCCTGACAACCAGTCAGGCATACGCGCCGGCCGCCAGCCTCAGTTTTCCGGACGCCAGCGCTCGACATCGCGCGCCAGCTTGTCGAGCAGGCGCGTCAGCGTCTCCGCCTCGTCCGGCGACAGGGTTTCCAGCATATGCGCCTCGGCGCCGGCGAACATCGCCATGATTCCGTCATGCACCTTCCGGCCTTCCGGCGTGATGTTGAGCACGCGGCGGCGGGTGTCGACCTCGTCGCGGGCGCGGGTGATCATGCCCTTGGCCTGCAGCGACACGACGGCACGGCTGACCGTGTTCGACGGCTGTTCGGTGATCTCGCAGATATCGCGGGCGTTCAGATCGGGCTGAAAGCTCAGGCACATCAACACCGTCAGTTCGGGACGGATCAGCCCGGTTTCGCGCTCCATGCGGCGCAGCAGCGGCTCGCGCCAGAAATTCGTCAGGAAGGCCAGCCGATATCCGACGGGGATCGTCGTAGCGTCCAGAATGTCGATCAGTTTCATGCGCTACAGCCTAAGCCAAAAAAAAAGATTGCTCCACATGGAAATATATAGTTCCATATGGAGGTAAATTGGGGAGGAGCATGCGGGCACGCATAACAGAAGCCGGGCTGGGCGTCCTGGCGGTCGCCACCATCGTGCTGATGGGGCTGATCGTGCTGCAGGTGCTGTTCAGCGCCGCCGACATCAATCCGGTCCTCACCTTCGAAACCAGCCTGCCCCTGATTGGCAAGGCGGTCACGCTGAACTCGCTGCTCGACCTGCAATGGCACTTGCTGGTGATTATTGGCCTGTTGCCGGCCGGCATTATCTGGCTGGTGGACAGGCATGTGCGCGTCGATTTCTTCTACCAGACACGCGGCCCGCGCTGGCAGGCGCGGCTCAACCTTCTCGGCAACGTCCTGTTTGCCGCGCCTTTCTTCGCGCTCGTGCTGCCGGCATCATGGAACTTCATGGCGCGCGCCTGGAAGGCCGACGAGGGATCGCGCAATGCCGGGTTGAACGACCTTTGGCTGATCAAGGCGGTGCTGCCCCTCGGCCTTGCGCTTCTG
This sequence comes from Oricola sp., assembly GCF_965230365.1. Taxonomy (GTDB): domain Bacteria; phylum Pseudomonadota; class Alphaproteobacteria; order Rhizobiales; family Rhizobiaceae; genus Oricola. The sequence goes on from NZ_OZ246003.1 coordinate 3,677,997, forward strand.
GCGCTGGCCGTGCTGATCGAGACGCTGCGGCTGATTCGCGAGGCGAGATGAGCGACACGCTGCTTCCCCTCGCAATGGCCGCACTGACACTGGCCGGCATTCTCGCGGGCTATCGCGTGGCGATGGTGCTGGCCGGTTCGGCGGCGATCTTCATTCTCGTCTCCGACCTGCCCATCGCCTTCTTCAACCTGCTGGTCAGCCGCATCTACGCCAATGTGCTGTCGAACTGGCTGCTCGTCGCCATCCCCATGTTCATCTTCATGGGACTGATCCTGGAGACATCCGGGGTCGCCGAGCGGTCGCTTCGGGCAGCGCAACGGGCCTTGGGGGGGACTGCCGCCGGCATGGGTGTTTCGGTGCTCGTCATCGGCATCCTGCTGGCGGCATCTTCAGGCATTGTCGGTGCTTCGGTCGTGCTCCTGGCGCTGCTGGCGCTGCCGCGGCTCACCGAAAGCGGCTATGACAGGCCGACGTCGGCCGGCCTGATCGCCGCGTCGGGCACGCTGGCGATCCTGATCCCGCCCTCGGTGATGCTGATCGTGCTGGGCGACCAGCTGCAGACCCCGGTACCGGACATGTTCGCCGGCGCGATCGGACCCGGCCTGCTGCTGGTCGTGGTCTATGGCGCGCTGGTGATCTGGCGGGCCCGCAACCTGCCGGCGGCGGTGCATGCGGACCGGCCATCGCCGCTGCGCCTGCTTCTCGATCTCGGCCCGCTGCTGGCGCTGGTCGTCTCCGTGCTCGGATCGATCATCGCCGGGCTGGCGACACCGACCGAGGCAAGCGGGCTCGGCGCGTTTGGCGCGCTGCTGATCACCCTCTTCTACGGCCGGTTCAGCACGGCCATGCTGATGAAGGCGGCCCGCCAGACGGTCGTCACCACGTCGCTCGTCCTGTTCGTGATGATCGGCGCCACCTGTTTTTCGGCGGTCTTCAAGGCGGTCGGCGGCGACGAGCTGATCAAGGCCGGCATCACCGCCTTCGGCACCGAGCCGTTCGTCGTGCTTGCCGTCGTCATGGGTGCGATCTTCCTGCTCGGCTTCGTGCTCGACTGGCTGGAGATCACGCTCATCCTGGTGCCGATCTTCGCCCCGATCGTCGCCGGGCTGGATTTCGGCAACGGGCTTTCCGGCGACGCGCTGCTGGTCTGGTTCGGCATCCTGGTCGCGGTCAACCTGCAAACCTCGTTCCTGACCCCGCCCTTCGGCTTTTCACTGTTCTATCTGCGCGGCGCGGTCGGCGACGCGCTTTCGACACCTGAAATCTACCGCGGCGTCCTGCCCTTCATTGCCCTGCAATTGCTGGTGCTGGCGCTGCTGATCGTGTTTCCCGGACTGATCACCGGATTCATCTGAAAACAGGGAGGAAAAAAGATGAAACACACCATGATCGCAGCGGCGCTTGCCGCATTCTCGGCCACCGCCGCGTCGGCCGACAGCTATACGCTGCAAAGCGCATTCGGTGGCCTGCCGGTGCTGCACCCGACGGCGGAACGTTTTGTCGCCAATGTCGCGTCACTCACCGGCGGCGAAGTCGAGTTCAGCTACCACAAGGCGGGCGAACTTTCGCCGCCTTTCGAAATCTTCGACAATGTCAGCGCCGGCGCGCTGGACGCGGCCTGGTCCTATGCCGCCTATGCAAGCGGCAAGGAGCCGGCGGCAGCCTTGTTCGGCTCGGTGCCGTTCGGCGGCGATCCGCTGTCCTATGTCAGCTGGCTGCACCATGGCGGCGGCCTGGAACTGTGGCAGGAGATCTACGCGCCCTACAATCTGGTGCCGATGGCCTGCGGCGTGATCCTTTCGGAAGCCGGCGGCTGGTACACGAAGGAAATCAACACGCCGGACGATTTGCAGGGCCTCAACATCCGCATTGGCGGCCTTGGCGGCGCAATCCTGAGCAAGCTCGGCGCCAACGCCATGTCGTTGCCGGCCGGCGAGATCTCGACCTCGCTGGAGACCGGCCGCCTCGACGCCACCGAACTCTCGTTTCCGCTCGTCGACAAGCTGCTCGGCTTCGACAAGGTGGCCAAGAACTACTACTTCCCCGGCTGGCACCAGCCCGCCGGCTTCATCGAGTTCTACATGAACAAGGACAAGTGGGACGCGCTGACCGACGCGCAACGCACGGCGATCGAGGTGTCGTGCGCGGACGCCAATCTTTACGCGATGGGCATGGCCGCCGGGGCGCAGAGCGCGGTGCTGGACGAGTTTCGCGCCAACGGCGTCGATGTGAAGCGCTTCCCCGATGCTGTCATGGATGCGCTGCGCGCCGCCGCCGATGAGGTCTATGCGGAAAAGTCCGCCGAGGACGCGATGTTCAAGAAGGTCATCGACAGCTACCGCGCCTATGCTGCGGACTACAACGAGTATCGCGCGTTGTCGGACCTGAACTGACCGCAATCCCCCGCCCCTTGCGGGGCGGGGTCCTGTCATCTGCGAAACCGGGGACCATTCGTGAGCTACACATTGCGGGACTTCGGGTCCTACACGGTGGGCGGCCGCATTGCGCGGGTAACCGAAGGCCATCCGCAGCAAATCGCTGTCACCCGCGAGGTCAGTTACGACTACGATCCGCGCGGCGACTTCGTGGTCGAACACGCCTATGTACAATACTTCATTCCCGGTCACCGCAATAAGGCTCCGGCGGTCGTCCTCGTGCATGGCGGCGGCATGAGCGGTTCGGTCTGGGAACGAACGCCGGACGGACGGCGAGGCTGGCTGCACATGCTGCTCGACCGCGGCTACGAGGTGCATGTCATCGACAATGTCGAACGCGGCCGGGCCGGTTTTGCTCCGGGCCTCTGGTCTGGCGCGCCGATCACACGCTCGCTGCAGGAGGCATGGCGGCTGTTCCGCATCGGTTCCGACGCAGGTTTTGCGACCCGGTCTGCATTCGCCGGGCAGCGCTTTCCCCACGAAACGCTGGAGCAACTGGCGCGGACATTCGTGCCGCGCTGGTTGTCGACGACCGGACTTCAGGCCGCCGCGCTTGCGGCGCTGCTGCACCGGCTGGGCGGTGCTGTTCTGGTCTGCCATTCACAGGGCGCGGAAGTCGCCTTTGCGGCGATCGCCGAGGGCGGGCCGGTGCGTGCCCTGCTTGCCATCGAACCGTCTGCCGGTCCGCAAAAAATCGCCGATTTGCAGGCCATTCCAACCGCACTCGTTGCGGGCGACTTTCTCAATATCGATCCGATGTGGGCGGCGCGGCTGACCGCTTGGCGAGCGCTCTGCGCCGATCTCGCCGCCACCGGCGGACACGCGGACTTCCTGCCGTCCGGCGGCGCACTGAAGGCCGGGCACTCGCATCTGCCGATGCATGACCGTGGCCACGACATGGTGCTGGCCGCCGGTCTTGAAGCACTGTCGCATCGTTTGTGACGGCAGCGCCCCACTTTGTGCGAGGTTGGACAACATGCCGAGCTCGCTACGGGTCAAGAACGGAATAATGCACGTTTTCACAGATGTTTACGTAAAGTCATTCGACTCGCTTGCGAATATTCTGTCCACCGCGCCCGAACCTCCCCTACAATCGCAATTGCCTTCTCACGGAAGTCTGTCGTGCACACCGGCTGATGGAGAGAGGGACGGTGCCTGTCGGGCGGTGCAGAGGTGTATCGCTGGGTGATGAACCCCCACGGCAGGGCGGCATGAAGCGGCGCGCGCAGTCTTGTTTTCCCGGACTTTCGTTCCGGGCCGCCGACCGAAGCTGCAAGACCACCGAGCGGGCGGTCCGAGGATCGCTATACCTTTTAGACGTTGCGATGCTTTGACCGCCCGTCTTCCAGTTCTTTGATAATCCGGCTTCAGGAAACGAGGCGCGGCGGCGATGCCGCGCGCCCTACCCCGCCTTTGCCATGGTGTCGTCTGCAGGCTTGATCGCCGGTTCCAGTCCTGTGCCCGGCAGGGTCATCACCGGCGGAAAGCCGTTCATGTCCTCAAAGGTGCAGAATGCCGGCGGCCCCAGTTCGACAACCGGGATGCGCGCGGCGAATTCCTCGGTCAACGCGGCCAGCGCCTGGCGGTATTCGGCCAGCAACGCGTCAGGCAGCCATTCGATGATGTAGGCGAGTGTGACATGGAAGACGTAACTGTCGTGGTTCGGCGCGCGGTAGCCCATCGTTTCCGACAGACCGCTGCGCCAGCGCCGCGCGGTGCCTTCGGCAGCGGACGTCGTGCCGGTCAGCATCAGGCCCAGCGGCGTCACCTCGGCGATGCGCATCTGAAACGGCCCCGGTCCCTCGAACCGCGCCAACCGGTCCGCCAGATGATCGGTCACGGTTTCGAGCGGCGCATCGAGCGATACCCGCTCCGGCCAGTGATTGGGCAGCCGCCGCGTCTCCAGGACGCCCTCGAACACCGTCATGTGCAGGCTGTCGATTTCGGTGAAGGCGAAGCGATGGCCCCAGGCGAGGCCGCGCAGCCGCTCGCGCAGTTCGATCAGCGCGGCTTGCGTCTGCGACCCCGGCACCACGTGGCGAACCACGGTGTTGCCCGGATCGGGCAGAAACGCGCCGTCATCGTCGAAACGCACACCGAGATAGCGGTTCGGCGTCGCGTGACGCGACGCTGCAAGGGTCATGAGATCGAAAGGCTCTGGACGGGACATACGAACTCCCTGCGTTGGAGGGGGTGGTTGTCGAGAGCGACTAGGGACTCGGTGTGAAACTTCCGTGACAACGGACCAAGAGCGCCGGTATTCGCGCCGGAACGCCATGTTTTTACGCTGTCGAAACCGTCCGGGCGGAGAACCGCCGAAATCTTGCGCGGTAAGGGCCGCGCCCGGTCTGCTCGATGGCGCGGCGCATGCCGGCCATTTCGAAGCCGGAAACGTGCAACTGGTCCGACAGGCATGTCGCCAGCAGCAGGATGTGCAAGAGTTCGAGCGCTTTCATCGACGCCTCGCCGGTGTCATTGCGATGGCGCACCTTGGCAGCGCCGGGCTGAACCCGGCGTGGCCGCCCCGTTCAGAAAGCGTTCAGCGGTAACGCAAGATCGCCGCGACCGGATCACCGTGCTCACGCAAGCGTGAGGGTTAACTGGGCGGCGGCTTTCAACTGATCCTAATGTCGCAGCCCACGTAATCAGGGGCATCGACGGACTGAAACCGCCGATCCCATCTGTCCCTAGGAGGAAATCATGCGCAAACTCACGCTCGGCGCCACGATGGCGCTCGCCCTTGCAACCGCCGTTCCGGCCACCGCCGGCAACATCGTCGAAGTCGCCAAGGGCGCCGGCACGTTCAACACCCTGCTCGCCGCCGCAGAGGCCGCCGGTCTCGCCGGCGCGCTGGTCGAAGGCGACAACCTGACCGTCTTCGCGCCGACCGACGAAGCCTTTGCCGCACTGCCGGCCGGCACCGTGGAAACCCTGCTCAAGCCCGAGAACAAGGACCAACTCGTCGCCGTGCTTTCCTACCACGTGCTGCCGCGCGAACTGGCTTCCAACATGCTGCCGGGCCGCACCATCCACGTGAAGACGATCAAGCAGGGCGGCGACCGCACGCTCGCCGTGACCAAGGGCGGTGGCGGCGTGACCGTTGACGAAGCCAATGTGGTGGCCGCCGACATCCGCGCCGACAACGGCATCATCCATGTCATCGACAAGGTGATGCTGCCGTCGAGCTAACGGCTCTCTTCGTGCCACAAAGCCCCGCACCCGCTGCGGGGCTTTTTTTATGAACCGCTCGCCGGATGCTGATATGATCCCGGTGTCGCAATCCATCGGGAGATCCGTAAGGTGACGTCACATGGAACGGTGCACTGGACCGAAGTCAGAACCCATGATGCGGAGAAGACGAAGGAATTCTATACGGCCACGCTCGGCTGGACCTTCGAGGAGATGCCAACGGGCGGCCCGGCACCCTACTACATCTGCATGGTCGACGGCGAAACCTTCGGCGGCCTGTCATCGATCGTCGAACCGGAATATGCCGACGTTCCCGACCACTTCCTGACCTATGTCGCCGTGGACGACATTGAACGGCGGGTTGAGACGGCCCGCGACAACGGCGCCGAGATCATGCGGGAACCCTTCGACATCCCGAATATCGGCCGGGCTGCTGTGGTGCAGGCGCCGACAGGCTCGGTGAGCTGCTGGATCACGCCGCTCGGCTGAGAGGCTTTCGCCGACGCAGATCACGGGGTGACACGGCAGGGTACGTTCGGTAACGTCCGGCCGAATTTACCGGAGGGTCCGCATGTTCGACAGCAGCCTGATCGTGCTTCTGATCGTCGCCGTTGTGGCGATCTACGGGATCATCACCTACAATGCGCTGGTTCGGGTGCGCCAGCTTGTCCAGGAAGCCTGGAGCGGCATCGACGTGCAGCTGAAGCGGCGCGCCGACCTCATTCCCAATCTCGTCGAGACCGTAAAGGGCTACGCCGTCCACGAGCGCGAGGCGCTGGAGAAGGTCACCGAGATGCGGACCCGCGCCCAAAGCGTCCCGGAAGGCGACATTGCCGGCCGCGCCGCCGCCGAAGGCCTGCTCGGCCAGGCGCTGGGCCGCCTGTTCGCCGTTGCCGAATCCTATCCCGACCTCAAGGCGAGCGAAAACTTCCGCGAGTTGCAAACCACGCTGCAGGAGCTGGAACACGAAATCCAGATGGCGCGCCGCTACTACAACGGCTCGGCGCGCGAACTGAATGTGCGGGTGGAGAGCTTTCCGTCCAACCTGATCGCCAACAGCTTCAACTTCATCAAGGCAGACTATTTCGAGCTGGACGATCCGGCCGATCGCGATCTGCCTGACGTGAAGTTTTCCTGATCGGCAGGGGCGCGGCGATGATACGTTTTCTCCTCGCCGCCCTGTTGTTGTTTTGTGCCGCCGCCGGCGCGGCGGCCGAAGAGGAAATCCGGTTCTTTCGCAGCGACGTGACCGTGCGCGCGAATGGCGATTATCTTGTCACCGAGACGATCCAGGTGCGCGCCGAGGGCCGCAACATCAAACGCGGCATCTACCGCGATTTTCCCGTCACCTTCGAGATCGCCAGCGGTGCGACCGGCCGAAACGCCTTCGAACTGGTTTCGGCAAAGCGCGACGGCCAGGCGGAAAACACCCGCATCGAGCGTGGCAGGCGCCTGGTGCGCGTCTATCTCGGTCAGCAAGACGTGTTCCTCTCACCCGGCGTCTACACCTACGAACTGACCTATCGTACCGACCGGCAGGTGCGGTTTTTCGATGGCCATGACGAAATCTACTGGAACGCAACCGGTACCGAGTGGATCTTCCCGATCGCCCGCGCGGCGGCCGTGATCCGCCTGCCCGACGGCGCGTCGGTCGAGGACACGTTCGCTGTCACGGGCCGCTTCGGCTCGACGGACGAAAACGCCCGCTCGGTCATCGGTGCAGACGGATTGACGGTATCCTTCGAAACGACGCAGCCGCTAGGCCCGCGCGAAGGGCTGACGGTCGGCGTCAAGCTGGCCAAGGGCCTGATTGCCGTGCCGAGCGCGCAGCAGCAGTTCGCATGGTATCTGCGCGACAACATGGCAACGGTGATCTCCGGCGCCGGCCTGACGGCGATCTTCTGCTACTATCTCTTCGCCTGGGTCAGGGTCGGGCGCGACCCGCCGCGCGGCGTCGTCGTGCCGCGTTGGGACCTGCCCGACGGCGTGTCGCCGGCGCTGACCCACTACATCTGGAACAAGGGGTTCAAGGGCAAGGGCTTCGGCGCGATATCGGCGGCGGCGATCAACCTGGCGGTCAAGGGCTATCTGGAACTCGAAGACATTGGCGAGACACTGACGATCCGGCGCACCGACAAACCGCTTACAGGCGGACGCCTGCCGGTCGGCGAAGCCGCGCTGCTGAAGAAGATCGAAAGTCGCGGCTCGGCATTGATCGTCAACAAGGCGAACGGCAAGTCCGTACAGACGATGGCGTCGCGCTTCCGAACCGCGATGGAGGGCGAACACCGTGCAGTGTTCTATCGCGCCAACACCGGCTGGATCGTACCGGGCGTCGTCGCCTCGGTCGCCATCGTCGTGGCCACATTGGCCTTCGGCAATCTGGACAGCGACACTGTCGGCCTTTTGATCCCCGGTATCGTTTTCGGCAGCATCCTGACCTTTGTCATCGTGCGCATGGCAAAGCAGGCGCGGTCCGGGCTCGCCGGGAAAGTGCAACTGGCCTTTTTCCTGTTTGCCGGCCTGATCTTCGTGATGAATTCCGGCCTCTTCACGCTGGCGAACTCGGTGTTTTCCATCGGTTCCCCGGCGGTTGTCGGGGCGCTCGTCTCGATCGTGATGGTCAATGTCCTGTTCTTCTTCCTGATCGGCGCACCGACCACGCTCGGCCGGCGGCGGACCGACGAGATCGAGGGGCTGAAGATGTATCTGACCGCCGCCGAAAGGGAGCGGATGAACATGGCCGGCGCACCGGAGATGTCGCCGCAGCAGTTCGAGACCCTGCTGCCCTATGCGGTGGCGCTTGGCGTCGAAAAGCCCTGGTCGAATGCCTTCCAGACATGGCTTGCTACCGCCACGGCGGCGGGTGCGGCGGTCGCCGCCGGCTATTACGGCCCGCGATGGTATCGCGGCGGCAGCGATTTCTCCGCCGACCGCATCGGCAACACGATGGGCGGACTGGCCAGTTCGATGTCGGACAGCTTCACCGCGTCCCTGCCGCAACCCAAATCCTCGTCTTCGGGCTTTTCCGGCGGCGGCGGCTCTTCAGGCGGCGGCGGTGGTGGCGGCGGCGGTGGCGGCTGGTAGCTGGCCCTGCCCCGCAAGATGACAAGCCCGCGCCGGCTTGCTATGCGCGGCGCGAACCCGAAAACGGAGCACGAGTTTCGATGACCGGAAAACTGACGGAACAGGCACCCATCCTGCTGGTGCGCGATGTTGTGGCCAGCGTCGGCTATTGGGAAAAGGCGCTCGGCTTCAAGGGCCGCCTTTGGGGCGATCCGCCCAATTTCGCGATCCTCAAGCGCGACGCATGCTTCATCATGCTGTCGCAGGCACCGGCCGACCACACCATCGTCCCGCACTGGAAAATCGTCGACAAGATGTGGAACGCCTATTTCTGGGTCGACGACGCCAAGGCAATCTACGAGGAATTTCTCGCAAGCGGCGCGAAAATCGATTACTCGCTCTGCGAACAGCCTTACGGCGTTCTCGAATTCGGCATCCAGGACCTCGACGGACACGACATCGCGTTCGGTCAGGACCTTGACTAGAGCGGATCAAGACGCCAACCCACCGGAACGACAATGCCCGACCTTCTGCTCGAACTCTTCTGCGAAGAAATCCCCGCGCGCATGCAGCGCAAGGCCGCCAACGACCTGCAAAAGGCGGTGACCGGCGCGCTTGTCGATGGCGGCCTGACCTATGAGGGTGCGCGCGCCTACTGGACACCGCGCCGGCTGGCGCTCGATGTGCGCGGCGTGACGGCGCGCTCCGCCGACACATCGGAGGAACGCAAGGGACCGCGCACCGACGCGCCGGAAAAGGCGCTTCAGGGCTTCCTGCGCGCCGCCGGGCTGGCATCGGTCGACGAGGCCGAGGTGCGCAGCGACCCCAAGAAGGGCGATTTCTATGTCGCGGTGATCAAGCGCGAGGGCCGCGCCGCCGAGGACATCATCGCCGACGCCATGCCGGGCATCGTGCGCGGGTTCGGCTGGCCCAAATCGATGCGTTGGGGCAAGGCGTCGGCGCAACCGGGTTCATTGCGCTGGGTGCGGCCATTGCAATCGATCCTGTGCACCTTTGGTCCGGAAACCGAGGAACCGCAGGTGATCGCCTTCGAAGTCGACGGCATCGTCGCCGGCAACCAGGCGCGCGGTCATCGGTTTCACGCGCCAGAGCCGTTTGCGGTGCGCCGCTTCGACGACTACGCCGCCGGCCTCACCAAGGCGCATGTCGTGCTCGACGCCGAACGCCGCAAGGACATGATCCTGAGTGACGCGCGCAATCTGGCCTTTGCCGCCGGTGTCGAACTGGTCGAGGACGAGGGCCTCTTGGAAGAAGTTGCAGGCCTGGTCGAATGGCCGGTCGTGCTGATGGGCGAGTTCGAGGAGGAGTTTCTCGAGATCCCCGACGAGGTGGTGCGCCTGACCATCAAGACGAACCAGAAATGCTTCGTCTGCCGCGATCCGAACACCGCGATGCTAACCAACCGGTTCATCCTGATCGCCAATATCGAGGCGCATGACGGCGGCAAGGAGATCGTCGCCGGCAACGGCAAGGTGGTGCGCGCCCGCCTCGCCGACGCGCTGCATTTCTGGAAGACCGACCAGGCCGACTTACCCGATCTCGGCGAACTTGAAGCATCGGCAAAGACGTTCGACCTCGACCTGAAAAAGCCGCTCGACCAGCGCATGGCGAAGCTCGACAATCTGGGCGTGACCTTCCATGCCAAGCTCGGCACGCAGGGCGAGCGGGTAACGCGCATCGCCGAACTGGCCGCTTCGCTTGCCAACACGGTCGGTGCCGACGCGCAACTGGCGCGCCGCGCAGCCGTGCTCGCCAAGGCCGATCTGACCACCGAAATCGTCGGCGAATTCCCGGAAGTGCAAGGTGCGATGGGCGGCATCTATGCCGGCCTTCAAGGCGAGACGGCGAGTGTGGCCGCTGCCATCGAGAACCACTACAAGCCGCTTGGACCGACCGACGATGTGCCGACCGAGCCGGTCGCCATCGCCGTGGCGTTGGCCGACAAGCTCGACACGCTAACCGGCTTCTGGGCCATCGACGAAAAGCCGACCGGTTCGAAAGACCCCTATGCGCTCAGACGGGCGGCGCTGGGCGTGATCCGGATCATTCTGGAGAACGGCATCCGGTTGCCGCTTTCGCGCCAGAGCGTCAATGCCGACCTCCTCTCCTTCTTCCACGACCGGCTGAAGGTGTATCTGCGCGATTCCGGCGCCCGCCACGACCTGATCGACGCCGTGTTGTCGCCCGACGATGACGACTTGCTTGTGATCGTGCGCCGGGTCGAGGCGCTTGGCGCGCTGCTCGATACCGACGCCGGCGCCAATCTGCTTGCCGGCACCAAGCGGGCGCTCAACATCCTCGCGGCCGAGGAAAAGAAGGACGGCGAAGGCACCTTTGCCGGCAAGGTCGATCATGCGCTTCTGGGCGAAGCCTCGGAGCGCGAACTCGCCAATGTGCTCGACGCGGTGGTGCACCATGTCGACGACCACATCGCCCGCGAGGAATACGGGCAAGCGTTCGCAGTGCTGGCCGAATTGCGCCCGGCGGTCGATGCGTTTTTCGATCAGGTGATGGTCAATGCCGAGGATGCGGCGGTGCGGCTGAACCGGCTGCGCCTGCTCGCCTCGCTGCGCGAGACAACCCGCAAGCTGGCCGACTTCTCGAAGATCGCCGGCTAAGACACGATAAAGCAAAGACGCCCGCGGCGGCCGCGAACGTCTATGCGCTTTACTGGAGGTTTCGACCGCGCGGTCAGCGGCGCAGTTCGACTTCCTCCAGGAAGCGATCTTCGATCTCGCGGTCGATCAGCCGGTCTTCGAACTCGGTCGAGCCGGGCCGCGAGAGTTCCTCGAGCCGGGATTCGGCGCGGTCGTTGAAGGACGCCGATTTGCGTTCGCCGGCTTCCTCGGAAGTTCTGCTTTCTTCCGATTTCGGGGCATCGGCTTGCTGGTCGGGGCTGGCGCTCTGGCCGCCACCGATCACCGACAGCGAGGACACCTTGGGCGCCTCGAGCACGACCGGCATGGTCGCCGGATCGAAATCGATGAAGACCACCGACGGGAAGTCGACGTCGGTGTTGATTTCATAGTCCACCGCGGTGGCCGGAGCCGTTGCGGCAATGGTCACAGCAGCCGAAAGGAGTGCGGCTTTGGCAAGTCTGGTCATGACACCATCCCTCGTGGTTTTCTGTACCGCAACGTTAGCAAAGCCGTTTTGAAACCCCGTTTTGAATTTCGCTCAAATTTTACCGATCCCGTCAAAACCCCGAAACCGTTGCATGCGCGGCGGCCCGCGTGTAGCTGTCGCGGCGATGGAAAACGACCGGATTTCCGCCGAAACGACGATCCTGCAAGCCGATGCGGCGGCGCTCGGAGCCGCGCGCACGGCTGTCCTTGCCGGCGATATTGTCGCCATCCCGACCGAGACGGTGTACGGGCTTGCCGCGGACGCGACCCATGGCGAAGCCGTCGCCAAGATCTTTGCGGCCAAACAGCGCCCCGCCTTCAATCCGCTGATCTGCCATGTCTCGGACATCGCCATGGCGGAGCGCTATGTGACCTTCGATCCGGTTTCGCGCGTGCTGGCCGGACGCTTCTGGCCCGGCGCGCTGACGCTCGTGCTGCCGCTGGCAGAAAGCCACGACATCCACCCGCTGGTGACCGCCGGGCTTGCAACCGTGGCGCTGCGCGCGCCGCGCGGTTTCGGCGCGCAGCTGATCGAGGCCGTCGACCGGCCACTTGCCGCACCGAGCGCCAACCCGTCGGGGCGGATCAGCGCGACGACCGCGCAAGCCGTCGCGCGGGAACTCGATGGCAGGGTCAGGCTGGTGATCGATGCCGGCCCCGCGCCGGTCGGGGTGGAATCGACGATCATCAAGGTCGACGGCGACACGGTGCGGCTGCTCAGACCGGGCGGCATCGCTGCCGAGGATATCGAGGCCGCCATCGGGCGGCCGCTGGTGCGCGCCGAACAGCGCGCGGCGATCGAAGCGCCGGGCATGCTCGCCTCGCACTATGCGCCTTCGGTCCCGGTGCGGCTCGACGCCGCCCGTGTCGAACCGTCCGAGGCGCTGCTCGGCTTCGGGCCGGTAAGGGCTGCGGGCGCGAAACACGCGCATGCCGTGCTGGTGCTGTCGGAAACCGGCGACCCGGTCGAAGCGGCGGCCAATCTGTTCGAACACATGCACCGGCTGGACGCCACCGGCGCCACGGCGATCGCCGTGGAGCCAATTCCGGAAGCCGGGCTGGGCGAAGCGATCAACGACAGGCTGCGCCGCGCGGCGGCACCCAGGGGGCAGTCATGACAAGCAGCGATTTGCTGGCGCGATTTGCGGAGATTGTCGGCGACAGCCATGTCATTGCCGACGAGGCCGGGACCGCGCCGCATCTGAACGAACCGCGCCGCCGCTGGCATGGCCGTACCGCCGCCGTATTGCGGCCCGGAACCACCGATGAGGTGGCGCAGATCCTCAGGCTGGCGAGCGAAACCGGCACGCCAATCGTGCCGCAAGGCGGCAATACCGGGCTGGTGGGCGGCCAGATCCCCGACATGGGCGGCGACGCGGTCATCGTTTCAACGTCGCGGTTGAACCGCATCCGCGACATCGACACCGCCGGCAACACGATTACCGTGGAAGCCGGTGTTGTGCTGGAAGCCATTCGCGACGCGGCGGCCGACCACGGCCGGCTGTTCCCGCTGTCGCTGGCCTCGCAAGGCTCCTGCCAGATCGGCGGCAACCTATCCACCAATGCCGGCGGCACCGGAGCGCTCGCCCACGGCGTTGCCCGCGACCTGTGCCTCGGGCTCGAAGTGGTGCTGGCGGATGGATCGGTGCTCGACGACCTGAACCGGCTGAAAAAGAACAACACCGGCTACAACCTGCGCGACCTGTTCATCGGCGCCGAAGGCACGCTCGGGATCGTCACGGCGGCGGTGCTCCGGCTCTTTCCGCAACCGGCCGGTATCGCCACCGCATTCGTCGCGGTGCCGTCGCCGGACGAAGCGTTGGAACTCCTCGACAAGGCGCGCGCGGCGGCTGGTTCGGAACTGACCGCCTTCGAACTGATGGCGCGGATCGGGATCGATTTCACACTGCGCCACCAGGAAGGTACGCGCGACCCGCTCGAACATCATCATCCCTGGTATGTGTTGATTGAGATATCCTCGGCCCGCTCGCAAGATGATGCACGCCAGACGCTGGAAGCCCTGTTGATGCAGGCGCTCGAGCACGGTGTCGCGACGGATGCGGTGCTCGCCGAGAACGAGCGCCAGCGACTCGACTTCTGGAGGCTGCGCGAAGGGATTTCCGACAGCCAGATCCCCGAGGGCGGGTCGATCAAGCACGATGTTTCGGTGCCGGTCGCCGAGGTGCCGCGCTTCATGGCCGAGGCCGCCCGCGCGGTCCACGCCATCGAACCGGCGGCGCGGATTTGCGCCTTCGGCCATCTGGGCGATGGCAATATCCATTACAACATCTCGCAGCCGGTAGGCGCCGACAAGCAGACCTTCCTCGCGGCGACACATGTGATCACGCCTGCCGTACACGCCATTGTGCGCCAGCATGGCGGGTCGATCGCCGCTGAACACGGGATCGGTCAGATGAAGCGCGACGAGCTTGCCGAGACCAAAAATCCGGTCGCTCTCGATCTGATGAAACGGATCAAACGGACGCTCGATCCTGCCGGTATCATGAACCCTGGCAAAGTCATTCTCCCCGACTGACCCAAATGCGGACAGCCGGCAGCATTTTCGAGATGCTGGTGGTTATTTGCTAACCATCTCAAACGGCAGCGTTTTCTTAACGTTGTTTCTTAGCACCCAAGCAGCAGGACAGCGCTATTTTGACGGCTCGGCGGCTTCTCCCGAGAACGCCGCGAGACAGGGATGAGAAGCTTAGAGGCGAAAACGCCCGTGGCTCTCAGGGATGAACAGGTGAGGCGTCACATGACTTCCGGGGCACAACCGGTCTGGGCCGGGCACGAATTCCGGCTGGATCCGGCCAGACTTCCGCAGAAACTGGTCTATGCGACCCGTGGCGATGACGGCGAAGTGCACATCACCGTGCACCAGAGTGGGTGCGTGCTGAAGCGACAGCTTGGTTCATCGGGCCTGCCGCTCAACATCGCCCTTCCCGCCAACGTGTTTAAGGGCGTGACCGTGCGCGCCATGTATGACGGGCCGGAGAGCCTGCTGGTCGCCATGGAACTGACCCACAGCGATCCGGAACTCAGCGTGCCGCTGTCGGTCGGCCACCACCTGGAATCGGTTGCCCAGGACTGGCAACACTGGTCCGACATTCTCGGCCTGCCGATGCTGCTGGTCGACGAGGACGGCGTGACCCGCACGCTGGACGAAAGCGCCCGCAATGTGGTTCGCGACACCAGCCATCCGCGCCGGCATCACGCCATGTTCGCCGAGCGCAGGCCGCGCTTTCTGGCGCGCCGCCGCCTCGGCACGCTCGGCTGCCGCCTGGTGCTCGACGGCGTCGAGATCATCGCGCGCAGCTAAACCGGGTTCCAGAGTTCGCGGGTTTCGGGAAAGCGGTCGAAGCAGAACTCGTAGGTGTCGCGATAAAACCCGGCGATCTCACGCCGAAGCTCCGGATCCAGGCCACGTGTCTTGGGTGACTGATTGACCACTTCCGCGGTCTTCTCGATCGCGACCGGAATTCCAAGGAACTGGCCGAGCCTTTCCAGTGACGGCGCCTGAAACAGGCTCTCGTAGAATCCGTAGAAGATATCGTCCTTGTCGAAGACATCGTCGAGCCGTTGTACCGTGCGCTGGTAGCGGGTGCGTTGTTCGGAATGAAACCTCGAATACTCCGCCCGGACATGGTCGGCTTCGGAAAGTGCCGCCAGTTCCGGCGTCAGCCGCTGATTTCGCATCCGCCTGATCATGCGGGCTTCGCTCCAGCAACGCTCAACCGGGTCACGCATTGAAAAGACCACCTTCACCGTGAGTCCGACAGCCTCGAGCCTCGACTTGAGGTCGGCGAGCCGTTGAACCGGCAGAAGGGCATAGGACGGCGTTATGTCTCCGGTAACGCGATAGCCCTGATCGACAATTGACCGGAAATAGGCCTCGTAGGCTCCTCGCCGATTCTGCATCTCGTAGCGCAGAACAGTCGCATCCTGCTTGCGCCTTATCTTCTTGCGGAGATAGGCCCAGCGGCCAATCCTTCGATCCCTGAAGACATCCAGATCCACGGCATCCCAGATGTGATACTCCTTCAGCCGGCCGGTGTTCACGTCGTCGAAACCGTTCAGATACTTGTAGAGCCAGGTCGTTCCGGCCTTCTGGGCGCCAACGCCAAGAACGAATATTTTCTCGCTCACAATGAGCCTCTCATTACAGTTCGGATAACGGCGGCGGCGTCTAAAGCATCGGCGCGGACGCGACGAGCCCGCCAAACACCAGCCAGCCCACCACCGTGTTGGACTTGAACAGACGCAGGCACTGGTCTGGATCGTCGATATCGAGGACGCGAATCTGGAAAAGCATGTGGACGGCTGCGGCAGCAAGGCCGGAATAGGCCAAGACAGGCACGCCGGCAATCGAAAAAGCCGCGGCAAACAGGATCAGGCAACCCGAATAGAGGCCGGCGAGCCAGGGCTTGGTGTTGTCGCCGAACAGGCGGGCCGTGGAGCGGACGCCGACGAGCGCGTCGTCCTCCTTGTCCTGATGAGCGTAAATCGTGTCGTACCCGATCACCCAGAGAATCGAACCGAGATAGAGAAGCGCCGGCGCCAGCGACAGCGAGCCGAACAGGCCGGCCCAACCCATCCAGGCACCCCAGGAAAAGGCAAGACCCAGAGTCAGTTGCGGCCAGTCGGTGATGCGCTTCATGAACGGGTAGACCGCGACGACTGCAAGCGACAAGACGCCAATGCCGATGGCAAACAGGTTGAACTGGATGAGCACCAGGAACCCGACCAATGCCTGCAAGGCGAGGAACCGCTTGGCCTGCGACCGCGTTACCTGACCGGACGGCAGCGGCCGCGAGCGGGTGCGGGCGACCTTTTCGTCGATACCCTGGTCGACGAGATCGTTGTAGGTGCAGCCTGCGCCTCGCATGGCGACGGCGCCGATCAGGAACAGGGCAAGATGCCAGGGATGCGGGAACGGCGCGAAACCCGGCTGCTGATCGCCGGCGGCGGCGAGACCGGCAAGGGCAGCCGACCACCAGCACGGCCACAGCAGCAGCCACCAGCCGATCGGCCGGTCCCAGCGCGCCAGCTGCGCGTAAGGCCACAGCCGCGCCGGCAGCAGCCGGTAGACCCAGTGGCCCGACGGCGCGTCGGCAACCCGGCCCTGACCGGCTCGCGATTGAATGGTTTCCCGCATGCGAAGACTGGTGACAAGATGGCCCGGAAAGGTCAAGAGCTTGACCCCGCACCGCCGGTTCCGTACCGCCAGATAAACGCGCGGAGCAAATGACGATGAACGTACTTCTGATCGGCTCGGGCGGACGCGAGCACGCGCTCGCCGCCAAACTCGCGGATTCACCGCTGCTCGGAACGCTCTATTGCGCACCGGGCAATCCCGGCATTGCCGCAAGCGCCGAATGCATCGTGCTGGACACCGGCGATCACTCGTCGGTTGTCGATTTCTGCCGCATCAACGCGATCGATCTCGTCGTCATCGGGCCGGAGGCACCGCTCGTCGACGGCCTGTGCGATTCGCTCGCTTCGGCCGGTATCGCGGCGTTCGGCCCGTCGGCGGCCGCCGCGCAACTGGAAGGGTCGAAGGGCTTTACCAAGGACCTGTGCGCGCGCATGGGCATTCCGACCGCCGCCTATGCACGGTTCAACAATGCGCCGAAGGCCAAGAACCATATTCGCCAGCACGGCGCGCCCGTGGTCATCAAGGCCGACGGGCTGGCCGCCGGCAAGGGTGTGACCGTCGCGATGACGCTGGAAGAGGCGCTGGCCGCCGTCGACGATTGCTTCGAAGGGGCGTTCGGCGAAGCGGGAGCGGAAGTGGTGGTCGAGGCCTTTCTGGAAGGCGAGGAGGCGTCGTTCTTCTGCATTTGCGACGGCAAGACCGCCCTGCCCCTGACGACAGCGCAGGACCACAAGCGCGTCGGCGAAGGCGATACCGGGCCGAATACTGGCGGCATGGGGGCCTACTCGCCCGCATCGGTGATGACCGAGGCCCTGATTGCCGAGACGATGACCCGGATCATCGAGCCGACCATGGCCGGCATGGCCGAGGCGGGAACGCCGTTTTCGGGCGTCCTCTATGCAGGACTGATGCTGACGGCGGACGGGCCGCAGCTGATCGAATACAATGTCCGTTTCGGCGATCCCGAATGCCAGGTGATCATGCCACGGCTCAAGGACGATCTCCTGCTGCTCCTGAAGGCGGCCGCCGACGGCATGCTTTCATCGATGAGCGTGCGCTGGCATGACGAGGCGGCGGCAACGGTGGTGATCTGCGCGCCGGGCTATCCGGCAGCCGCCGAGAAGGGCTCGGCAATCGCACTGCCGAAGGAAGGCGATCTTCCCGGCGGCGTGGCGATCTATCATGCCGGCACCGCACAGACCGGCGACGATCTCGTGGCCAATGGCGGGCGTGTTTTGAACGTGACGGCGACCGGCGCGACCGTCACCGCGGCGCTGGAAACCGCCTACGCAGCGGTCGACATGGTCGACTGGCCAGAAGGCTTTTGCCGCCGCGACATCGGCTGGCGGGAGATCGCACGCGAGAAAGGCGGAGCCTAGCCGCAGGCTCGGGATCATGCCAACGGTGCCTGCGACCGGGCGCCCTGCTTCCACATCTCGGCAGGCGAACCATAGCGATAGCCGCGTTTGCGGAACCGGCGCAGCCCCCCCGGGGTCGGCCAGGACTGATAGGTCCTGCGCGTTTCGTCCTGGACGAAACCGGGCACCGGCCCCTCGCGCAGCATGTCGATTGCGCGCAGCAGCAAGTCCGCGCCCAGTTCGCTGCAGCGCTGCGACAGGGAAATCACCGTATCGTCCGGTTCGATGGCAAGCGCGTCCTGAAGGATGATGTTGCCAGTATCCAACGTTTCATCGATCCAGTGCACGGTCGCGCCGGTCTTGTCGTCGCCGACGGCCATTGCCCAGAAACATGGCATGAGCCCACGGTTTCGCGGCAACAATGCCGGGTGCATGTTGATGGTTCCGATTGTCGGCACCTCAAGGATCGGCTGGCGGATGACCTGATTGAAATAGTTGGAGATAATCAGATCGGGCTGCCAGCGTTTGAGCGAATCGAGCGCATCGCCGGAATGTGCATTCGCGGTCGCGACAAGCGGAATCCCGGCCTCGCGCGCCAGCGCCCTCAATGAACCGTACCCGGCCGGACGGCCGCGCAGCCGCAGGCTCAGCGCACCGGCCTGCGCCAGCCAGCGGTGCATCTGCCAGGCGGCGCCATAGCGCCATCCCAATCGACGACCGAGATCGAGCGTCGCCATGTTGTTGCTCTTGCCGGGCAGGATGGATGTGGAATGGATGATACCGCTCACCTCGCCGCCCAGGCCGCGCAACAACCGGTGAGTCGCGATATTTGCTTCTGGGAGGTCGAAAGTTAGAATCACGATCTTCATGTAAACACCTGAAATATATCGTCATTTCGGCCGGTAATGCGATACTTCAACTGCCCGCTGAGACCGGACCTGTCAATTGCGTAATCAGGCAGACTGTCGCACCACGCGCTGTGGGGCCCGGCCCGCGCGAGCAATGCGGTCCAAGCCTCGCTCACAGGGCCAACACCGCCTTTCCGTTGGTGATCGCATCAGCATGGGCGGTAAAGGACGTTCCGCCATCCTCGTCATGCAGAACCAGAGGCGGCGCCAGTTCCATCTGTCGGCGGCTTCCCTTGATGCCGGTGACTGCGATGCGGATCGCCGGTTTCGACGGGCGTGGATGAACCGGATAGACAACAACAGCGCCGTAACGGCCCCGCATCGCGTCGAGAATGGCGGCGACGGATTGCGGTCGGGCGATAAGCGAAAGGCCCGCGCCGGGCCGCGCGATGGCGCAAGCGGTCTTGACCCAGCGCTCGAACAGATCCGGCTGCATGACATGCGCACCGGCCTTCGCCGACTTCGGCGTCGTGCGATCCTTCGGATCGTTGAAGGGCGGGTTGGCGATCACCCAGTCGAAATGGTCGCGCGGAAAGCCGGCCTCTTCGCGCGCCTTGCCATCGAGCCCGACATCGGCTTCGACCACCTCGGCGCGCTGCGCAAGGTGGGCATTGCCCTGCAACGTCAATCCGGCGCGCGCGCAATCCGCCATCAAGGGCGCATGTTCATACAGCACCGCCCGCGCCTGGCGGCAGCGATCGAGCACGGAGAAAGCGGCAGCCCCCGCGCCGGCCCCCAGATCCGCCAGAGACCCGGAAAACGCCGCCGGAACGGTGGCCGCCAAAATGGTGGCATCGACACCCGAGCGATGCGCATCCTGTGCCGGCTGGAGGATCCGGAACCCGCCGCGGTGAAACGCGTCGACGGTGGTTTCGACGTCTGCGATTGGCGGCCCGCTCAAGCGGTCAGTTCCTCAGTTCGTTTTCGAGGCCGGCATCGCGGACAATGCGGCGCGCCTGCTCAATGCGGTCGGCCTCGACGAGAATACGGCGCGGGATGATGCCGATCGATCCCTCGACGATGCTCATGTTCTGGTCGGCCACAAGGACGCCGATGCCCGCTTCGCGCATCAGCGTTTCCACGAAGGAAATGGTGACGGGGTTATTGGTGCGCAAAAGCTCTTCCATATGGTTCTGATAGGCGTTAGGCGGTCGGCTCACAAGGCCGCTGTTGACGAAGCTTTGAAGCAGCGTGAACGCTGCGACGATTTCCCCGCTTGCCGGTCATTCACGGAATTTCTAATGTGCAAGAAGTAACAGGAGCTGAGAATAGTGGGCGTCGTCGTAGCACTCGATGAAAACAGGAAGGAAGCTTCCGGCATCGGCAAGCTGGTTTCACTTGTCGGGCCGGGCATGGAGCGGGTCAACGAGTTGATCCTCTCCAAGGCCGGGTCGAATGTCGAGATGATCCCCGAAGTCGCCAATCATCTCATCTCGTCGGGCGGCAAGAGACTGCGGCCGATGATCACGCTCGCCGCCGCCGACATGTTCGGCTACCAGGGCGAAGGCCACGTCAAACTGGCCACCAGCGTCGAATTCATGCACACGGCAACCCTGCTGCACGACGATGTGGTCGACGAAAGCGACCTGCGGCGCAGCAAACCCACAGCGCGGATGATCTGGGGCAACCAGGCCAGCGTACTGGTTGGCGACTTCCTGCTCGGTCAGGCTTTCAAGATGATGGTCGAAGTCGGTTCGCTGGATTCACTGGAAGTGCTGTCCAACGCATCGGCAGTCATCGCCGAGGGCGAAGTGATGCAGCTCTCCGCGGCCAAGAACATGGAAACCACCGAAGACGAGTATCTCGCCGTCATCAAGGCGAAGACAGCCGCACTGTTTTCGGCTGCTGCCGAAGTCGGCCCGATCATCGCGTCAGCGGGCAAGGCGGAACGTGCGGCGCTGCGGTCCTACGGGCTCAATCTCGGCCTGGCGTTCCAACTGGTCGACGACGCGCTCGATTATGGCGGCAACGCTGCCGATCTCGGCAAGAACACCGGCGACGATTTCCGTGAGGGCAAGATCACGCTGCCGGTGGTTCTGTCCTATCGGCGCGGCACGGACGAGGAGCGCGCCTTCTGGCAGTCTGCCCTTGAACGCGGCGAGAACGGCGACGCGGAGCTTGAAAAGGCGCGTGGCCTGATGGTGAAGTATGCGGCGATCGCCGACACGATCCAGCGCGCGCGCCACTTCGGCGAAATCGCACGCGACGCATTGGCGCCGCTGAAACCGACACCGCAAAAAGAAGCGCTTCTGGACGTCGTTGAGTTCTGTATCGCGCGCGTTAGTTGACTACCCTGCGTCCGCGTTGCGCGGCGACCACAAAAAGGCCATTCTCGGCCTGTTCGGCTTTCGGCTTGGTTTTACCGAAGGCAATCACCGGGTGAGACGATGAAACGATACCGTGCTCTTGGCATTGTTGCCGCCACCATGTTCGCAATCGCCGCGCCCGCGCAGGCCGAACGCGACCCCGAGCGCGAATTGGCGCCGGCGCGCACGCTGTCCGGCGCGTTTCTGGCCGCGGAAACCGCGCGGACCGGCAACGATTTCGGTGCCGCGGTCAAATATTATCGCGACGCGCTTCGCTTCGATCCCGAAAATCAGGGCCTTCAGCGCGAACTGCTGATCTCGCTGATCACCAATGGCCAGTTCGCCGATGCGCTGCCGCATGCCGAGGCCTTGAAGAACGTGCCCGAAGTGGAACGGATATCGCGCGTGGCGCTTGGTATCCAGGCTTTGCGAGACCGGCGCTTCCTGCAGGCCGACAGCATGCTGATCCTGGCGTTGGAGAACGACCTCGAACGGCTGCTGACCGGCATCATGCGGGCCTGGGCCAAGCTCGGAGCCGGCGAAACCGACAACGCGCTGGCCGATATCGATGCCCTGGAAGGGCCGGATTGGTACGAGCTGTTTGCCACCTATCACGGCGCACTGATCGCCGACGCCGCGGGCCGCGAGGCGGAGGCGGCGCAACGCTACGAAGCGGGCATCAGCAACAGTACCGGCGGCAGCGCCTCGCCGCAGACCTATCTGCGGCTGGCCGAAGCCTATGCGGGCTTTCTGGCGCGCGAAGGCAAGCCCGAAGAGGCGCTGGAGGCGATTGATTTCGGGCTGGGCCTGGCGCCGTCCAACCCGTCGCTTCTGGCGGTCCAGGCGGATATCGAAAACGCCGCCGGAAAAGCCCTGCGCGTTGCCAGCCCCGCCAAGGGGGCAGCCGAAATCCTCTACAATCTCGGAACGGCGATCAATCGCGACGGCGCGGAGGGTTTTGCAGCACTCTATTTCGAGTTCGCGCGGGCGCTCGACCCGGAAAACGCGGCAATCAACTTCGAACTGGGCGGCATATCCGAACGGCTCTCGTCGCCGGAACGGGCGATTTCCTACTATGACGGCATCTCGCCGAAATCGCCCTACGGCCGTATCGCCCGCCTGCAGAAAGGGTTGAACCTTTCGGACATGGACCGCAACGAGGAAGCCAAGCAGACGCTGCTGGCGGCGATCGACGACAATCCGCAGGAGTATCGCGGCTATCTCGCGCTTGGCGGGGTCTATGCGGGGCTGAAGGAGTACGCGGAAGCCGCCGAACTCTACGAGCGCGCGGTCCGCCATTTCGACAACTCGGATCCGACATACTGGCCGCTTTATTACCGCATGGGCATCGCCTATGAGCGGATCAAGCAGTGGGACAAGGCTGAGCGCGCCTTCAAGCATGCCTTGAAACTGTCGCCCAATCAGGCCGATGTGCTGAACTATCTCGGCTACTCGTGGATCGACATGAACATCAATCTCAACGAAGGTCTCGAGATGATCCGCAAGGCCGTCGATATGCGGCCACGCGATGGCTACATCGTCGATTCCCTCGGTTGGGCGTTCTACCGGCTGGGCCGTTTCGAAGAGGCGGTGACCGAACTGGAGAAGGCGACCGAGTTGCGGCCGCGCGACGCCATCATCAACGATCATCTCGGCGACGCCTATTGGCGTGTCGGACGCAAGCTTGAAGCCACCTATCAGTGGGCGCAGGCGCTCGATATGGAGATCGAGCCGGAGGAAGCGACCAAGATCGAAGCCAAGCTGCAGGCCAGCAACACGCCGGGCGAACGGCCACAGATCGCGGTCAGCCGTATCGACGAGGCCGTTTCCGGCAAGACCGCGGCATCGCCGGACACGGACAGCGACGGCTGACGCCCTTGGCGGACGGGAAAGGACCATGCCCCGCTGGTACGAGGCCAATGCAAAGCTCAACCTTGCGCTTCATGTCACCGGACAGCGTTCAGACGGCTATCACCTGATCGAGACCATTGCGGTCTTCGCCGAGCATGGCGACCGCATTCTGGTCGCCGATTCGGAACGCGACAAACTATCGATCTCCGGACCCGAAGCCGCCGACCTGGAGGGCGAAGACCCGGCGCGTAATCTCGTTGTCAAGGCGCGCGACTTCATGCGGGACATGCTCAAGGAAAACGGCATAAAAGCTCCGCCGGTCGCTATTTCGCTTGAGAAATACCTGCCCGCCGGCTCCGGTATCGGCGGCGGATCGGCGGACGCCGCGGCGACGATCCGCGCGCTTGTCGATCACTGGGATTACGGTGGCGCGGCCGACGTCATCCGCGACCGGTCGGTCGAGATCGGCGCGGATCTGCCGATGTGCATGGAAAACCGCCCGCTCTTCGCATCCGGTATCGGCGAATCGATCAAGCCGCTCGAGACCATCCCTGGCATGGCCATGCTGCTGGTCAATCCGCGCCAGCGGGTCGCGACACCGCGCGTGTTCGGCGCGCTGGAGAACCGTGCCAATCCTTCGATCGGCGATATCGGGCGCGAAAACCTGAAATCGGCGGCCGATTGGGTCGACTGGCTTTCTGAGCGAACGCGAAACGACCTGGAGGCCGCGGCCGCTGGCATTGCCCCGCCGATTACCCGCTGCCTGAATGCCGTCGCTGAGAGCGGCGCGCGACTGGCGCGCATGTCGGGGTCCGGTGCCACGTGTTTCGGCGTCTATGACAGTCCGGCGGCTGCACGCGAAGCGGCGGCGATGCTGGCGCACGATCATCCGGACTGGTGGATCACCGCAACCGCGAGCCACCCCTCCCCTGAACTGGAAGCATCCCACAATGAGCAGACTTGACGAAGCCCGCCCCTTCATCCCGGTCCGCATTGCGGTCTTGACCGTTTCCGATACGCGCTCGCTTGAAGAGGATCGCTCCGGCGGCACGCTGGTGACGCGCCTGGAAGAAGCGGGGCACACGCTGGCCGACCGGGCGATCGTCACCGATGATGCCGACAGAATCGCGCAGATCGTGAGCAACTGGGCGGCGCGCGACGACATCGAAGTGATCATCACAACGGGCGGCACCGGGTTTACTGGGCGCGATGTCACACCCGAGGCGATCGAACCGCTGTTCGAGAAGCGGATGGACGGCTTTTCGGCCGTGTTCCACCGGCTGTCGCAGGACAAGATCGGCACCTCGACCATCCAGTCGCGCGCCACGGCGGGGCTGGTCCACCAAACCTTCGTCTTCATCCTCCCCGGCTCGCCCGGCGCCTGCAAAGACGCGTGGGACGGCGTTCTCAAGGCGCAGCTCGACTACAGGCATATGCCCTGCAACTTCGTGGAGATCATGCCCCGGCTCGATGAGCACCTGAAACGCGGCGGCGGCAAGTCAGCCTGAACAGGCCCGGAGGGCGTGCAGCTAGTTTGCAGGCGCGTCGATCTGAGCAACCAGCTTGCGAAGCGGCAATGTCCGCGCCAGCGCATCGATTGACCGCGCATCCGGCGGCAGATTTGCCAAAGCCTGCGCGCGGGAGATGAGAACTCCGCCAGCCAATGGCCGTTGCCGAAGTTCGCCGATGCGAAACAAACGCGACAGCCAGTTGCCTGCGGGCTTGCGGCGAAAACGGGCCGCTGATGCGTCGGGCCTTAATGCGTGCTCAATTGCAGCATCGCACCAACCGGGCAGCAATCGCGCGCCGGGCTCTAACGCGACAATCCACTCGCCGCGCGCCGTCTCCGCCAGCTGTCTTGCAGCACCTGCGCCAGCGTCCAACAAGCGGCAGCCGGAGCCCTCGGCGACATCCCGCGTGGAATCGGTCGATTGATCATCGACGATCACGACTTCCAGTACATGACCTTCCACAGCGTCATGCACCAAAGGCGCCAATGAGCGGGCGAGCGCGGGCGCGTCGTTGCAGGTGAAGAAGACGAAGGTGAACATTGAACCCCAAAAAGTTGCCGTCTGCCTACCAAAGCGTTGCCAGAATGCAAGTCATGCCATTTTGTTCTTGCTATGTTCCGCTTTTTCGAATAGGAAAATAGTCATCGGAAACAGCGATTCCCCAGCCAACGGAAACGGCGATTCCCCAACCGATGGAGGCAGCGATGGAAGCGATTTCAAGGGCAGACGCAGCGGCATTCGCGGGGTCGGCTGAGACCGCGGCAGAGACCGCAAATCATGTGATCGGCCGGGCCGGGTTGCGTGACGCCGGCCACCGGGCGCGCGGCCGGGCGAGCGCCGTCAATCCGTCGGGACGCTACGAAGCGCTGGCGCGTGCGGTTTTCGACGATGGCTGGAACTCGCTGGAGGACCTGCCGCCCTTCAAGACAGAGGTGCAGACCGAACAAGCCCGCAAGATCATCACGCGCAACACATCGCCCGACATCTCGTTCGACCGGTCGATCAATCCCTATCGCGGCTGCGAGCACGGCTGCATCTACTGTTTCGCCCGGCCGACACATGCCTATATGGGGTTGTCTGCGGGGATCGATTTCGAGGCCAAGCTGTTTGCCAAGCCGGATGCCGCCAAGCTTCTGGAGAGGGAGATCACCAAGCCCGGCTACGAAGCGCGGACAATCGCAATCGGCACGAATACCGATCCCTATCAGCCGATCGAGCGCGACTGGAAGCTGATGCGCGGCATCCTGGAGGTTCTGGAACACCACAACCATCCGGTCGGAATCGTCACCAAGTCGCATCTGGTGACGCGCGACGCCGACATCTTGTCACGCATGGCGGAGAAGGGGCTCGCCAAGGTGGCGATTTCGGTGACAACCATGGACAGGACACTGGCCCGGACGATGGAGCCGCGGGCGTCGACGCCGACCAAGCGGCTCGAGGCGATCCGCATCCTGTCGGACAGCGGAATTCCCACCGCCGCCATGGTCGCGCCTATCGTGCCCGGTCTCAACGACCACGAAATCGAGAAGATCCTGGACGCAGTGCATGGCATGGGCGCGCGCGAAGCCGGCTATATCCTGCTGCGGCTGCCGCTTGAGGTGGCGCCAGTCTTCAAGGAGTGGCTGCTGCGCCACTATCCGGAGCGCTACCGGCACGTCCTGTCGCTGATCCGCTCGATGCGCGGCGGCAAGGACTACGACGCCGACTGGGGCCGACGGATGCGCGGAACCGGGCCGTATGCCTGGCAGATCGCGCGGCGTTTCGAACTCGCTTCCAAGCGGCTCGGGCTGAACCGGCGCAAGCTGCAACTGCGGACGGACCTGTTTACGCCTCCGGCTCCGGAGAGCGAACAGCTCAGTCTGCTCTGATACCGGTCGGCGGGCCGCCGTCCCCCCCCTCCATCCCCGGCCCGCCACCGGCACGATCCCGACCTGCACCCGCCGCAAGCGCCCCCCCGTTTGTTGTGCATGTCGGGATCCCCGCCCGGGAATCGGGAGTGCGCAGCTTTAAAGCGTGGTATGTCCCCCAGCATGACCACCGCCCAATCCGCGCCTCCCGGTTCCCGACTTCACGCCACTGCCACCGACACCGCCGGTCTGCCGGATTTCAGCTTCGAGGAGCGATTCTGGCAGAACGGCCATGCACGCATCGCCGGCGTGGACGAGGC
Organism: Oricola sp.; assembly: GCF_965230365.1. Classification (GTDB taxonomy): domain Bacteria; phylum Pseudomonadota; class Alphaproteobacteria; order Rhizobiales; family Rhizobiaceae; genus Oricola. The sequence continues at coordinate 3,705,092 of NZ_OZ246003.1, forward strand.
CGGGCGCGGGCCGCTTGCCGGCCCTGTCGTCGCCGCGGCAGTGATCCTCGAACCGGGATTTTGCGCGGACGGGCTGAACGACTCCAAGAAGCTGACCGCCAAGGCGCGCAACCGGCTCTATGAAGCGATCTTGGCTTCGGCAACCGCCGTGTCGGTCGCCAGCCTGTGCGCACAGTCGATCGACGCCAGCGACATACGCAAGGCGTCGCTGGCCGCGATGCGCAATGCGGTGCAGGCCCTGTCGCCACAGGCCGACAGCGCCCTGATAGACGGTCGGGATATTCCGCCCGGTCTTCACCTGGCCGCGACGCCGCTTGCAATCGTCAAAGGCGATGGCCGGTCGCTGTCGATTGCCGCTGCTTCCATTGTCGCCAAGGTCACACGCGACCGTATGATGCAGGCACTCTCAGTGCGCTTGCCCGACTACGGCTTCGAGCGGCACATGGGATACGGAAGCAAGCTCCATCGCGACGCCATTGCCCGCGCCGGCGGTGCGCAACGCGTGCACCGCTTTTCCTTCCGGCCCTTGAAAGACCAATGAAAAAAGGCCGGGCGCTTGGCGCGTCCGGCCTCTTGAAATCCCTGTCGCGACGCGATCAGTTCATGCGCGCCTTGACCTCTTCGAGCGATTTCTTGAACAGGTCGGTCGCGGCTTTGCCGGAGACCTTGTCACCCAGGATCTGCGTTGCGGCGGCAAGCCCAAGATCGACGGCGGAACCGCGCACTTCATCCAAAGCTTCCGCCTCGGCCTGAGCGATCTTGTTTTCGGCGATCGCGGTGCGACGCGCAACATATTCGGCGGTCTTCTCGCGCGCCTCAGCTGTGATCGTCTCGGCTTCGCGCTTCGCGGCGTCGACGATGTTGGCGGCTTCCTTCTCCGCCTCGGTCCGCTTCTTTTGGTATTCGGCCAGCAGTGCCTGAGCTTCCTCGCGCAGCTTGCGTGCCTCTTCCAGTTCGCCGCGGATACGGTCGGCGCGGTCGTCCAGCGACTTCGTGATCATCCCCGGGACCTTGAAGTACACGAGGATGCCAATGAAAATCACCAGCGATACAAGGGCCCAAAATGATGCATCAAACATAGTCAGTCCCTCAGTTGCCTGCCGACTTCAGGGCGCCATCGATCTGCGCCTTGGTGACGGTGCCGCCGATCAACTGCTTGACCACGGCTTCCGCGGTTTCGGCGGCGATCGCACCGACATCAGCCATCGCGGTGTCGCGAATCGACTTGATCCGGGTTTCGGCCTCGGCCAGCTTGTCGGCGAGTTCCGCTTCGACCTTCTGGCGTTCCGTTTCGGCCGCCGACTTGGCAGCGTCACGCGCCTTGTTGCCGATGTCGTTCGCCGTTGCCTTGGCCTGGGCCAGTTCCTGCTCGTAGGCAGCGAACGCGGCGTCGGCCTCGGACTTCAGCTCATGGGCCCGGTCGAGATCCTGGGCGATGCGATCCTGCCGCGTCTCCAGAATGTTGCCCAGACGCGGGACGATGACCCGCGACATGAACCAGTAGAGAAAGCCGAACGTCAGCAGCAGCCAGAAAAGCTGCGAAGCGAAGGTCGAGGTATCGAATGGCGGAAACGATCCGCCGTGCTCCCCGCCATGCTCGGCGGCATGGGCTGCACCATGTGCGGCGGTTTCGGCACCCGCAGCCAGTGCTTCGATTACAAACATGGGCGTCCCTCAGACGGCGCTTGCGCGGCCGAAGCCGCGCTTGTCCATGACGGATGCCGGCCGCAGAGCGGCCGGACCGGTCGGCCGGATGCGATCAGACTGCGAAGAGCAGCAGAAGCGCGACGAGGAGCGAAAAGATGCCCAGAGCTTCCGTGACGGCGAAGCCGAAGATCAGGCGGCCGAACTGACCGTCGGCAGCCGACGGGTTGCGCAGCGCGCCAGCGAGGTAGTTGCCAAAGATGGTGCCGAGGCCGATGCCTGCGCCACCCATGCCGAGGCATGCGATACCTGCACCGATGAACTTTGCTGCTTCCGCTTCCATGATGAACTCCTTTGGATGAATTTGCGGGTCTTTTGTGGCGTTGAAGCGCCGATTAACGGATCAGTGGCTCGGGTGCAATGCATCGTTGAGATACATGCATGTCAGAACCGCGAACACATAGGCCTGGAGGAATGCCACCAGGAATTCGAGGCCGGTCAGGGCGACCGTCATGAACAGCGGCAGGATCGCTCCGCCGATGCCGACCGCGCCCATGGCGGAAAGCGAGACGACAAAGCCCGCGAACACCTTGAGTGTGATGTGACCGGCCAGCATGTTTGCGAACAGACGAACCGAAAGACTGATCGGGCGCGACAGGAACGAAATCACCTCGATCATCACGACCAAAGGCACCAGAAGTCCGGGAACGCCATCGGGTACGAAAAGCCCGAGGAATTTCAAGCCGTGCTTCATGAAGCCGTAGATCACGACCGTTCCAATCACCAGCATCGCCAGCGCGAAGGTCACGATGATGTGCGACGTCACGGTGAAGAAGTAGGGGAACATGCCGAACAGGTTGGCCACCAGCACGAACATGAACAATGAGAACACCAGCGGGAAGAACCGCATACCCTGCGATCCCGCCGCGTCTCTTAGCATCGAGGCCACGAACTCGTAGGACAGCTCCGAAATCGACTGCAACCGGCCCGGTACCAGGCCGCGATTGGCGGTCGTCAGATAGAGGAACCCGCTCGTTGCCGCCACCGTCAACACCATGAAAAGCGAGGAGTTGGTGAACGACAGATCGAGACCGGCGACGTTCTCGATCGGAATGATGGGGTTGATGTGGAACTGGTGGATCGGATCGTTTGCCACCGGGTACCTCTCAATGCTGCGCTGGCGCGCTTATTCCTCTTTACTGTCCGGCGCAATGCCGGACCGCGATCGGTTTTCCGGCTCCGCGACAACGCCGACGGACCGAAGGACATTCAATACGCCGGCGGCAAAACCGAGGAGCAGAAAAACAATCATGCCCCACGGCGTCGTGCCAACGATGCGGTCAAGCAGATAACCGATACCCGCTCCGACAAGCACGCCGGCGACAAACTCGCTCGACAGCTTGAGGGCGTTGGCGACCCCGGTTGCGCCACCCGCATTGCGATCTTTCGGTTCCGGCTCGGCAACACCGCGACGGGCGGCAAGCGCCTCGTCCAGCGACTTCCGCCGGCTCTCCAGATCGTCGACTTCTCGGGAGCTTCCGCCTTGTTTCGGACCAACCTGCCCGCCAGGCGATCCCGGCGCATCATTCTGTGCCATGGGCCTGCACGGGTACGATCATCGAAACTACGGGGACCCCTTTGAAGTCGCGCGCAACATAGTTTCGGCACCCATGCTAGTCAAGGCGCGTCGACGCCTTGGCATGCTCCATTTTTATTGATCTATTTCAATAACTTAAAGAGCGGATCGCAATTCGCATCGCCGATTTTCGACTTTAGTCAAGCGCCCGGCGGTGCGACTCCCGTCGTCAGCTCCATCCGCCCCCATAGGTGCGGTAGAAAATGTGCAGGCCGATGCGGGTCTTGCGCTGCATCGAACGGGCCCAGCGCGGACGAACGTAAACGGCGTGATAATGCGTCGACGAACCGACCTCGTCGAGCCAGATTTTACCGGCGGTGACAGCCATGGACACGTCCTTGGCGATCTTCCAGTGGCGCTTGGAGCCAATGCGATCGCGGATGCCGTCGCAGGCAAACGAGAACTGGCAGCGGTTGCGCCAGTGATCGTTCTGGTAAACGACGCCGCAAATGGTGTCGGGAAAGTGCGGATTGCGGACGCGGTTGAGAATCACTTGCGCCACCGCGGCCTGGCCCTTTACGCGCTCGCCGCGGGCCTCGAAATAGATCCCCTCCGCCAGGCATTTCTGCTCCTTGTCGGTGAAGACAACGGCGGGAAGCGGGTCGCGGGCCCAGGGATGGTCCTTGCGCGATACCGGCGGAATGAAACGGCCCTCATCCGGCGCTTCAGGCGTCTTCAGCAGGCTCTGAAAAGGCGAACGCTCCGCGAAACCCGGTTTCGGCGGAGCGTAGGCAGTGGCCAGCGAGTCGGCCTTGTTGCTGGTCACAAGGTCCGCCAGCATCGCCGGCACCCGTGACGCCTTTTCGACCGGGGTGCGGGCGTGAAAGGCGGTTGCGATCTGGATTTCCTCGCCGCCGATCTCCGGGCGGGCAAAGGCCATCAACGGGCCGTCATTTTCATGCGGCTGGAGAACGGAGCTTTGTCGTTCGAGGACTGAGCCGGCCGAGAAACCCTTCGGCGGCGCGGCCGGCGTGACGGCGACAATGCGGCCCTGCTTCTCGGCGCGATTGACACGGTCCTCGTCTGGCGTGGCGGCGCGGGGTGCGGATTTCGGGGTCAAGACAACGCGGCCGACACCCGGCGCATCAATGCCGGAGGACGCGACCGAGCCGGTGGCGATGCGGTCGAGACCGAAGCTGACTTCGGCCTTGTGGACCGAGCCGGCGGCGGCGGTCACCAGATAGGTGTTCCAACTCTCGGCCTTGGTGTGTTCGCCGATCAACAGGCCGGAAACGTCCTGCAAGGCGACTGTGGTCGGATTTGATAGAATGAAAGCGGCGGATAGAAACGAAGGACCGGCGATACGCGACACAAACCGGTGGCCAAAGCAAAACGTCATGACACCCACAATACCACTCCGATGGATACGCCTACTCGACACATCCCGCGAGAATGGCGGATTAACCTTGATACCCGGTTAATGGCCGAAAAACCGTGGCCAAAGCGCGGGTATCCGGTTAACGCCGCTTGCGCGCGCGGCCGGCGAAAGGATTGTCGCCGGCCCGTGTCAGCATGCGTATCGGAACGCCTGGCAGGTCGAAATCCTGCCGGAGAGTGTTCGTGAGATACCGTAAATATGACGCCGGAATGGCGTCCGGACGCGAGCAGGACAATACGAACGCGGGCGGACGCATTTTTATTTGCGTTATGTATTTTATTTTGATCCGGCGGCCTGCCACGGCCGGCGGCGGATGCTGCTGGACGGCCGCATCGAGCCAGCGATTGAGGCGGCCGGTGGAGATGCGCCGGTTCCAGACCTCGTGAGTGCTGACAATCTCTTCGAGCAGCTTGTCGAGGCCCTTGCCCGTCTGGGCCGAAACCGGCACGGCGCGCAGCCCGCGCACCTGCGGCAGCAAGCGCTCGGTCTTCTCGCGCAAATCGGCCAGCGTTTCCTGCCGGTTCTCGATCATGTCCCATTTGTTGAAGGCAATGACCGGCGCCCGCCCCTCGCGGATGATCAGGTCGGCGATCTGCAGATCCTGCTTCTCGAAGGGAATCTGCGAATCGAGCAGGATAACCACCACCTCGGCGAAGCGGATGGCGCGCAGCGCGTCGCCGACGGAGAGCTTCTCCAGCTTCTCCTGCACGCGCGACTTGCGGCGCAAACCGGCCGTATCGAACAGCTTGATCTGGCGGCCGCGCCATTCCCAGTCGACGGAGATGCTGTCGCGGGTGATGCCGGCCTCGGGGCCGGTCAGCAGGCGATCCTCGCCGACCAGCCTGTTGATCAGCGTCGACTTGCCGGCATTGGGCCGTCCGACAATGGCGATCCTGAGCGGCTTGGTCGCGTCATAGGCAGGAATGTCCTCGTCGTCGACGTCCGCATCGTCGATGTCATCGCCGACCAACCCGTCCGGCGCGGTCTCGATTTCTTCCTCGAGATGATGGGCAAACGCCCGCTCCTCGCCGATTGCCTCGACGAGGCCGTCGCGCAGATCGGCAAGGCCAAGGCCGTGCTCGGCGGAAATGCCGCAGGGCTCGCCAAGCCCGAGCGCATAGGCATCGAGCACCCCGCCCTCGGCGTCTTTGGCTTCCGCCTTGTTGGCGACCAGCACGACCGGCTTGCCGGATTTGCGCAGGATACCGGCGAACACCTCGTCGGCGGGCGTGGTGCCGCTCTTGGCGTCGATCACGAACAGCGTGACATCGGCATCCTCGATGGCGCGCAGCGTCTGCGCGCGCATGCGCCCCTGCAGGGTCTCGGCCTGGCCTTCCTCCAGCCCGGCGGTGTCGATGACGTCGAATTTGAGGTCGTAAAGCTTGGCCGGATGCAGGCGGCGGTCGCGCGTCACGCCCGGCGTGTCGTCGACCAGCGCCAGCTTGCGGCCGGCGAGCCGGTTGAACAGCGTCGACTTGCCGACATTCGGACGCCCGACGATGGCGACGGTGAAGGTCACCCCTCGGCAACCCCGCCGGAGGCGGTGATCAGCTCGAGCATCATCGAAGCCCGCTGCACGATGTTGCGCGGCGCGGCGGTATCGTCGACGATCTGCTGGAACAGGATACGCGCGTCGGAGAGCCGGCCTTCCTTCCAGGCCGCAAGACCGAGCACCTCGCGCGCGGAATGGCGCACGGGATTGTTGTCGGCGGCAAGCGGCTCGGCACGCTGGGCGACATCGGCACGTCCGCCGGTGTCGAGCAGGATATAGGCGGCGCGCAGGCGCGCCATATCGCGGATCACATCGGGCGCCGATGTCTCGGCGGCGACGGCGTCGAAGGCGGCGACCGCGCCATCCGCATCGCCCTGCTGTTGCAGCAATGTCGCCGCGCGCATGCGGGCCAGCACCGGATAGGCGCCATGGCCTTCCCGCTCAAGCGCCTGCAAGGCCGACAGCGCGGCCTCGGTGTCGCCTTCGCGCGCATCGTTCAACGCGGCCAGGAAGCGGTCGCCCGACGCAGAGGCACGGTTTTGCGTGTAGTAGTTGTAGCCCTGGTATCCGGCGGTCACCAGCACGACCGCCACCGCCGCCGCGATGATCAGGATGCCGAAGCGCTCCCAGAGATTTCTCAACCGGTCGGACCGGAGCTCTTCCTCGACCTCGCGAATGAAACTGTCGTCGGACATGAATGTCGCCGCTTATCCGTTGTTATCCCGTTGAGCGCTTTTACGGCTTTTTGTGGCGAATGAAAGGGGCGAAGCGCAAGCCGGTCCACCGACCAGCCTAAAGCAACGGCACCCCAATCAGCCAGCCATGCAACTGGTAAACGAACCAGACCGTCAGCGCGACGCCGACGACGACCGCGATGACATCGTTGCGCACCGAGACGTTCTCGAACACCGGGTCGCCGCGGCGCTTGACTGCAATGCGGTTCCACACCGCCCAGCCGAGGAATGCGATGAACAGAACAAGCGATGCTGTGTCGCCATTGGCGAGCAGGTGGGAAAAAGCCCAGACCTTGATCGCGGCCAGCATGGGGTGCTTGACCGCCTGCTTGATGCGGCCAGGCGGCACCTGCCCGGCGACGAGCAGAACGAGTGAAATGCACATCAGGAGCGTGACGATGTGTTTCAGCCAGACCGGCGGCTCGTAGAGATAGGCTGTTTCCAGCCTTGCCTGGCCATAGCCCCAGACCAGCAACACAAGACCGACAATGGCGATGACCGAGTAGATGCCCTTCCAGGTCTGCTCGCCACGGGCCGCGATCACCGAATCGCGAAAACCGGGTGCCACCATGCGGACGCTGTGCACGCCCAGAAACACAATCAATCCCGCCAACAACCAGATCATCGCATTCGGCTCCCTTGTTCGATTTCGGGTCTCCCGATAACCTCATCTTTATGACAGTCGATATGGGTACCGCAAGGAAACGGCTGGCAGCGAAACGCGCCGAGATCGAACAGCACTCCGAGATGTCGAGCGATGCGCGCGCTCCGGTTGAGCTGGATCAGGTTTCCGTCGGTCGGCTTTCGCGCATGGACGCCATGCAGCAACAGGCGATGGCGCAGGCGAGCGAAAGGGCCCGTCAGCGCGATCTGGTGCGTATCGAGATGGCTGAACGCCGTATCGCCGCCGGCGAATACGGTTATTGCGAGGAATGCGGCGAGGAAATCCCCGACGGCCGGCTGGCCATCGATCCGATGGCTACCCATTGCGTCGGCTGCGCCCGGTAACGGGGCGCGCCACCGGCGCGGCTTACACCGAAAGATCGATTGCCCGGTTGATCGCCAGGCCGAGATTTGCGGCCCGGTAGGTCGGGAACGGCACCCGGATCGAGATGTCGATGTCGCGCCGTAACCACTCCCTCGCCTCAAGCTGGTGCAGCGAGGCCGCTAGGGCCCGGTCGGTGATCGTGGCGAGGTTCGACTTGATGACGGAAAAACGGCGAGGCGTTGCCGTCAGTGCAAGAATGGGAACGGTCCAGCTTCGCCGCAACAGAGCGAATTCGTCGTCACCGGGAACGGCGTTGACGATTCGGTCGGCGATTGCGGCAGCTTCGACGCCCTGCGGGGTCAACCGGAACTCGGGGCGCAACGGGTGGCCGTGACCCGGATTGCGCTCCAAAAGCCCGAGGTTGACGAGGTGCTCAAGGCTCGCGGCAAAGGATGTCCGGTGCGCGCTGGTCGCCGCCAGCATTGGTGCCTGCCGGCCGGGGACGCCGCGATGCATCAACGCCAGGATGTTGAGCGACCAGGCCCGGGAAGTCAGCTTGACAAGCGTTTTTATGTCCATAAAGTATAGTTACTATGATTTTTGATTGAAGGGAAGTTCGATGCCCCTGGTCTCCCTGGAAAACACCATCACGCTGGCGATCTCGGTGCGCGACCGCCACGCAAGCGCCGAGTGGTACAGTGACAAGCTCGGCTTCGAACTGATCCATCATATCGACGAAGCCGGCTGGAGCGAGATGACGACCAAGACCGATGGCGTGACCTTAGGGCTGGGCGAGCAGTCGGAGCCTTCGCCCGGAAACTCGGTTCCGGTTTTCGGCGTGGCCGACATTGCCAGCGCGCGCGCGAAACTGGAGGCGGCGGGCGTCAAGTTTGACGGCGCGACCGAGACCATCGAGGGCATGGTCTCGACGGCGACATTTTACGACCTAGACGACAACGCCATGATGCTTGCCCAAGACTTGACGAAAAGCGCCTAGAGCAAGATTTTGACTGGCCGGTCAGCGGCCAGAAACGCTCTACACCCCCGAACTGACCGTCTTGGCGCCTCCGTCGTCGACGGCACCGTGAATCTCCAGCCATTCGCGGTCGATATCCGGCAGATCGCGACCTTCCAGCGCCGATTCGAAGGCCTGGAGTCGCTTGTAGATGGACATCAATTCAACGATCGTCGTCCAGGAGTTGACCAGATACTGGAATGAGTTCGAAACCTGCCCGAATGCGGTCAGGACCTGCTGCATGATACCGAAGGTAAAACCAACCGCGGTGGAGGCGATGATCGTCGGAACGAGCAGGATGTAAACAAAGATGTTGTCCGCCTGCAGATACATCGAGCGGAACACGTTGAAGTACATGTAGTGGAAATAGAGCCGGAAATAGTTCCTGCGAACATCGGCGAACAGCTCGCGCACCCGCATCGGCTCGGCCCGCGCTTCGTCATCCTCGCCATAGACAAGCTCCTTGCGGTAGGCCGCCTCGACCCGCTGGTTGCGGAATTCGAGACCGGGTAGCCTGATGCCGACAGCGGCAAGCAGCACCGTGCCGAACAGCGACCATACGATGGCCGCAGTGAACAGCGGCGCCGGGATTTCGCCGACAATCGGCAGTTCGGTGACATAACCCGACAGCGACCACAGCAGCGGCAGGAAGGCGATCAGAGTCATGACGGCGTCGACCATCGACACGCCCAGGCCCTCCATGATGCCGGCGAAGCGCATCGTGTCTTCCTGGACGCGCTGCGACGCGCCCTCGATATGGCGCAGCTTGCCCCAGCGCGCCATATAGTAGTCGTTCATCGCGGTGCGCCACCGGAAGATCCAGTGGCTGACGAGGAAGCGCGTCACCACAAAGACAAAAATCGCCATAAAGGCGATTGCCGCGAATACCCCGATCAGTTCGTAAAACTGACCGGCGGTGAAATTTGAATCCTCATTGAATGCCGCCTGAACCATGTCGAAAAAGGGGCGGCGCCAGTTGTTCAGCGCAACAGAAATCTGCACGCCGAAATATGTGGCGAACAGGATTACCGCCGAACCGAGTATCGACCAGATCTGCCAGCGGTGTGGCGACCAGCGAAACCAGAACGCGGCGAAAAGTCCTACCGCAAGTATGTAGTACACATAGAGCCACCGAAAGCTCGGCGACCAGAAGTAGTGGATACCGACAATCTGGCCGTCTTCGGGTGTCGGCTTGCCCAACCCGAGATACTCGCCCCAACCACTGCCGCCAAGATACCAGACCAGCATGGCGGCCACCGCCCAGGCGACGGCTGACGGAAAGAAGATGATCGGCTGCGGGAAATAGGATCTGAACACGGCGGGACCTTCTCGGGTTCGGCGAAAGCGAATCGGTCAACACTTAATGCAATCGCAACGAAAAGCCATGTGTCCCGTGTCACATCCAATCAACAGGTGGTGTAGGAGTTGAAGCGTCGAGGCGAACGGATCGGCAAGGGCTAGTCATTGTTGCAAGACAGGCCGAGCAGATCGAATACCTGCTGGCGCATCTCCGGCGTTTCCTCGTGACCGGCGCCCGGCACGCGCAGCATGCGAAGTCTTTCGGGGTATCCAGCTTCCGCATAGGCTGCCTCGACGCGGCTTCGCGCCGGCTCGTAGGCGACTTCCGGCGTCAGCGGATCGAGCGTGCCGGTGCAGATGAGCTGCGGGCGCGGCGCGACAAGCGCGGCGATGTCGCCGAGATCGTGCCTCGGCAGCAATCCCGGTATCGTCATGTAGATGCCATGCAGGCCATGCACGCCGGTCTCGATCAGCGGCGCGATGCCTGAGAACACGCAGAGCTGCGCGCAGGCCCAGACATCGGCGCGCAAGGCGGCATGCATGTAGGCAAGCGTACCGCCCATCGAGATGCCGATCGCGGCGATGCGGTCCGGATCGACCGACGCAAGCATCGCGAGCGCATCATGTGCGGTATCGAGGTCCTCCAGCATCTGCCCGATCAGAGTCCGGCCGTTCCAGAGGGCAGCCATGGCGAGTTCGGATTCGCCCCCCTCGCCCAACCTCTCGCCAAAGCCCGGCATGTCCGGACACAGCACCGTGGCGCCCGCCCGCGCCAACGCCATGCCGAGCGGCGGCTCCAGAATGGCCGGGCGACCCTCGATCACTTCTGCCTTGCCTATTTCGTGGCGGTTGCCGTGGGCATGGCAATACAAGACGCCGATGCCCGCGCGGTCCGCCTCTCCTGCCGGTTCCAGACACAAAGCGGGCATGCCCTCGCCGCCGATCCGCACTTGACGGATCCGCACGTTACGGTCGGTTCGCTCGTAGACAGCCGACATCGCCACGGGCGCCGGGTTTCGGTTCGCCGGCCGCATACCCAGCAGGGCGCGGACATCTTGGGCTGTGAATTCCGCCATGCGTTTTGACCTCATTCGTTAACTGGTATACTAGAGTTTCAGACAGGGAGGAAAGAGTTGCGGCAAACGTGGCGCTGGTTCGGCACGCATGACAGCGTGAGCCTGCCCGACATCCGGCAAGCGGGCGCGGTCGGTATCGTCACTGCCCTGCACCACATTCCCGCTGGCGCGGAATGGACCCGAGCCGAAATCGACAAGCGCAAGCAAGAGATAGCCGCCGGGTCAGACAATGCCCTGACATGGGATGTTGTGGAAAGCCTGCCGGTTTCCGAGGAAATTAAGCTTGGCGGTTCCGGCGCCCAGACGCATATCGAGAACTATCGCAACTCCCTTGAAGCGCTCGCTGCGGCCGGCATCGAAACAATCTGCTACAATTTCATGCCGGTGCTCGACTGGACCCGCACCGATCTGCGCGCGCGCATGCGGCATGGCGGTACGGCGATGCGCTTCGATCTGGTGACCTTCGCCGCTTTCGACATCGGCGTCCTCGAACGTGCTGGCGCCGCCGCCGACTACGATCCAGCGACCCTTGAAGCCGCCCGCGCGCGACTGGCTGCCTTCTCCGACACCGACCGGAGCGCGCTGGCGCAGACCGTCGGCGCCGGCCTGCCAGGTTCCGCCGACAGCTGGTCGCTGGACAGCTTGCGTGCGGCGCTTGTGCGCTATCGTGGCATCGATGCCGTGCAGATGCGCCGCAATCACATAGACTTTCTGTGCGCGGTCGTACCGACGGCTGAGCGACTGGGTCTGCGGCTCTGCTGCCATCCGGACGATCCGCCCTTCGCGCTGCTCGGCCTGCCCCGCATCATGTCGACGGCTGCCGATTACCGGGCAATCCTCAACGCAGTCGATAGCCCTGCCGCAGGCATGACGCTGTGCACCGGCTCTTTTGGCGCGCGCGGCGACAATGACTGCGCGGCGATCGTGCACGAATTCGGGCCGCGCATCCACTTCGCGCATCTGCGCAACGTGACGCGCGACAGCGATACAGTGCCGTGCTCGTTTTTCGAGGACGAGCATCTGACCGGCCAGACGGACATGGTCGCCGTGGTGGCGGCACTGCTTGACGAAGAGGCGCGGCGCAGGGCCGAAGGCCGGGGAGACTGGGAAATCCCAATGCGTCCCGACCACGGACAGGAAATCCTCTCCGACCTGACCGCCGGCTCCCAGCCGGGCTATCCTGCGGTCGGCCGGCTGAAGGGGCTGGCCGAACTGCGCGGCGTGATGGCTGCACTTGGCCGGAGCGAACCGCAAGGAGCGGCGCAATGGGCGTGACCGCATCCATCGACCGGCTAAGCGTCGACCGCTCGCGCCCGATCACGCCGCAGGTCTATGACCATCTGCGCCAGCTGATCGTCGACAACCGTCTTGGCCCCGGTGCGCGGCTCAGCGAGTCGATGCTGGCCGACGCACTCGCCATCAGCCGCACGCCGCTGCGCGCCGCGCTGCAGCAACTGGCCAATGAAGGGCTGGTCAAGATCCTGCCGCAGGTCGGCTCGGTGGTCGCCGAACTCGACAATGACCGGCTGCACGAAGCGATCTTCATCCGCGCCGCCCTGGAAACGGCGGTGGTGCGCAAGCTCGCATCCGCGCCGTTCGATGCCGGACCACTCGACACAATCCTGACGATCCAGGCGCGCACGGCCGAAATCGACGACTACGCAACCTTCTTCTTTTACGACGAGGCATTTCACGCCAAACTGGCCGAAATGGCGAATGTGCCGCATGCATGGTCGCTCGTGCATTCGGTCAAGGGACACGTCGACAGGCAGAGATACACGATGATGGCGGGAATACCCATGCGCTCGCAACGCGCCTATGACGAACACCGCGCAATTCTCGAGCGGATCGCCGCTGGCGATCCCGACGGCGCCGCGCGCGCCATGCACGACCATGTCCACTCCGTTCTGGAGCTTGACATGTCCGGTCCGATCGGTGGCCGGACAGCCGGCGAGACGCCGGTGAGGACCGATCACAATCAGCTGACGGGAGGAAACCCATGAACTACACAACAAAGACAATGCTCGGCGCTGCCGCGCTCGCCCTTTCCCTATCCGCCACAACAGCGTTCGCCGACACCGAGTTGCGGATGCTGTGGTACAATGACGGTATCGAGGGCGAGGTCATGCAGTCGCTGCTCGACCGCTTCGAGGAGCAGAACCCCGAGATCAAGGTCACGCTCGATGTGGTGCCCTACAAGTCGATCCTCGAATCGCTGCCGATTCAACTTGCCGCCGGCCAGGGTCCCGACCTTGCCCGCGTCACCGACCTTGGCGGACTGTCGCAATACTATCTCGACCTGACTCCGCACATTTCCGACCCGGAGTACTGGAAGACCAATTTCGGGCCTTTCCTCAAGTGGCTCGACCCGAATGAAAAGGCGATCTCCGGCTTCATGACGCAGCTGACCGTCACCGGTCCCTATGTCAACAAGACGCTGTTCGAGCAGGCCGAAGTCGCCATGCCCGGCGACGGCGCGACTTGGGATGATTGGGCTACCGCGGTCAACGAGGTTGCCGGCAAGCTCGATATCCCGATCCCGATGGCATGGGACCGCTCCGGTCACCGCGTGGCCGGTCCGGCGATCTCCATGGGCGCAAAGATGTTCGACGGCGAGGGCAACCCGGCTCTGGTCGACGATGGCCTCAAGATGATGGCGACCAAGCTCTATGACTGGCACCAGGACGGCACGATGTCGAAAGAGCTTTGGGGTTCGGTGTCCGGCAACACCTATCTCGGCGCCAATGAGGACTTCGCCAACGCCCAGGTCGTGATGTACATGTCCGGCTCGTGGCAGATCCCGCAATTCGCCGACAAGATCGGCGATGCCTTCGACTGGTGGGCGGTGCCCGCGCCTTGCGGCCCGGCGGCTTGCTCCGGCATGCCCGGTGGCGCGGCGCTGGTGGCCATGAAGGACACCGAGCATCCGGCCGAAGTCGGCAAGCTGATGGACTTCCTGTCTTCCGAGGCCGCGCTTGCCGAATTCTACGGCAAGACGCTGTTCATTCCGGGCCACATTGGTCTGGCCGGCGGCGGCGTCGACTTCGCCACCGACGATCCGCGCGCCAAGCACGCGCTGGAAACCTTCGCCGGCGCCGTGCCGACGATTGCATCGACGGCGTTCGACCTGCAGGGCTACGTCAACAACCGCATCATGTTCAACGCATTGATCTCGCGGCTTGGCGAGGCCATCGTCGGCGAACTGACGCTTGACCAGGCATTCGGCCGCATGACGGACGACGTCGAAAAGCAGATGGCCGAGAAGGCGCGCCAGTAATCGGGCAACACGCCTGAGCAAAACCGGCCGGCCCCGATGGGCCGGCCGGCTGCACGGAGACGAACATGGCGGCAAAGCAAGAGACCAAGGACGGGCTGGGCGCACAGATCATGCGTGTCGTCGCGTGGCCCGCGGAGCTGACGTTCCGGCTGCTCGACTATCCGCTGACGGTGCTGCAGCGGCTGTTCGGCATCAAGGCGATGCCCTATGTTTTCCTGCTGCCCAACATCGCCTTTTTCGGCATTTTCGTTGTCCTGCCGCTGTTCATCAATTTCGCGTTTTCCTTTACCGGCGGTACGCAACTGTTTCTGACGGACCGGGTCTACACCGGCACCGAACAGTACGGTTTCCTGCTCGATTGCGGGAGCTATCTCGACCCGGTGACCTGTCGTGAAGACCGGTTCTGGAAAGGCATCTACAACACCGCCGTTTTCGTGTTCTTCCAGGTTTTCTTCCTGGTCCTGTTCTCGCTGATCACCGCCCTGATCCTGAACCGCAAGATCCGCGCCCGCGGCTTTTTCCGCGCCGTCTTTTTCTTTCCGGTGTTGCTGTCGCCGGTCGTCGTCGCCCTGATCTGGAAATGGATCCTGCTGCGCGACGGCATCCTCAATGCGGCGCTGGTCTCGCTCGGTTTTGACAAGATCCTGTTCTTCGTGTCGCCCGAATGGTCGATGTTCTGGGCGATCTTCGTGTCGATTTGGGCGCATATGGGCTTCTACACGCTGATCCTGCTGGCAGGCCTCCAGGCCATCCCGCCGGACCTTTACGAAGCCGCAGAAATGGACGGCACGTCGACCGAACGCGTGTTCTGGCGCATCACGCTGCCGTTGTTGTGGCCCAACATGCTGGTGGTGATCGTGCTGGCGCTGATCCGCGGCGTTCAGATCTTCGACGAAGTGTTCGTTCTGACCGGCGGCGGTCCGGGCACGGCCACGCAGTTCATCGTCCAATACATCTACACAACGGGCTTCACCGAGCAGGTGCAGAACTTCGGGTTGGCCGCCGCCGCATCGGTCGTGCTCGGCGTGGTGCTCTTCGTGCTCACTCTGACCCAACTGGCTGTTGCGAGGCGCCGAGACGATGGCTGAAGCGATGCCCCCTACCCGCTCGATCGGAAACCTGTTGACCGTGACGCGCGGGCGCGGACGGCTGCATTGGACCGATGTCTTCACCTACGCCTATCTCCTGATGGGCGTGTTCCTGATGTTCGGTCCGGTGGTGTGGCTGGTGCTGTCGTCCTTCAAGACGCCGGCGGGGCTGGTCGAGTTCCCCCCCACCTTCCTGCCGCTTGGCCAGGTCGAAGTCACCGTCGAAGGCTACGACAAGCCCTTGCCGCTGTTTAAGGCGCAACTCGAAGACGGCACCACCAAGGATCTCGCGCAGATCCGCCGGATCGGGATCGTGTCGCAGATGGTCGACCCCGCGAATCCGGAGGACACCTACCGCGTCTCAATCAACGATCGCGAGCCGATCCGCGAATTCCGGCTTGCAACGGAAAACTACCGCGACCCACTCGAGCGCTTCAATTTCCTGTCCTATCTGCAGAATTCGGTCATCGTGACCGCGGCGGCGACGATCGTTACCCTGTTGATCAACTCCATGGCGGCCTACGGGTTGTCGATCTACGAATTCAGGGGGCGCAACGCGATCATGTTGTTCGTGATCGGCACGCTGATGATCCCGATCACCATCATCCTCGTTCCGGTCTATCTGGTGGTCACCCATATGGGGATGATCAACTCGCTATGGGCTGTCATCCTGCCCGGTGCGGCGACGCCGACCGGCGTGTTCCTTTTGCGCCAATACATGCTGACCATACCGCGGGACCTGATTGAGGCCGCCCGCATGGACAAGGCGTCGGAATGGGCAATCTACTGGCGCGTGGTGCTGCCGCTGGCGATGCCGGCAATCGCCGTGCTGGCGATCTTCTCCATCATGTGGCGGTGGAACGAATTCCTGTGGCCGCTGATCGTCCTCAACCGCTCCGAGGTCTACACGCTGCAGGTCGGGTTGAACGCTTTCCAGGGCGAGCTTGACGTGCAGTGGCACTACATTCTCGCCATGACCGTGGTCACATTGATCCCCGTCGTGCTGGTGTTTGCGTTTCTGCAGAAGTTCATCACCACCGGTATCGCAAGTTCGGGAATGAAATGACCGAACCGCTGATCTTCATGGACCCGTTCCCCAGAAACGAGGCGATGGTCTACACGCCGGACTGCGCGGAAGCGCTCGGACGGATGGGCCGGGTTGTTTCACATTGGGGAAGCCGGGCTCCCGACGAACTCGTCGAAGAGCACCTGGCCGACATGGCCGTTCTCGTCGGCCAGACGGCGATGCCGCGCGAGCGGCTCGACCGCGCGCCAAACCTGCGCGCGATCCTGAACGTCAAGGCGAACTGGGAGCCGAATATCGACTATCAGGAGTGTCATGCGCGCGGCATCCAGGTACTCAGCGCCGCACCGGCGATGGCGCCGGCGGTGGCCGAATTCTGCCTCGGTCAGGCGATCATGCTATTGCGTGGCCTGCACCGCGCCGACGTGCTTTTCAGGACCGGCCAAGAAGCCTACGGCATCGCCGGCAACAGCGATGCGCGCAGCCTTTACGGCGCCGAAGTGGCCCTGCTGGGCTACGGCAATCTCGGCCGAGCACTGGCGCCGCTGCTGCGTCCCTTCGGCGTCCGGCTGATGGTGCACGACCCCTGGCTTTCCGATGGCTATTTGCGCGCCGAGGGCCTGGAACCGGTCTCCCTTCAAAAGGCATTGTCGCAGTCCGATGTGCTGTTTCTGCTTGCTGGTGTGACGAGCGAAAACGAAGGCTTCCTCGATCGCGGCGCGCTGCAAACGATCCGCAACGGCGCCTCGGTGGTGCTAGCGTCGCGCGCCGAGATCGTCGATTTCGACGCTTTTCTAGAATTGGCGGGCAGCGGCGCGTTCCGTGCGGCAGTCGACGTCTTTCCCGAAGAGCCGGTGCCCGCCGGCAGCCCCGCGCGCGCGGTCCCAAACGTACTGTTCTCATCGCATCTGGCTGGCGGGATCGAAGCCTCCTACGGGCGGATCCGCGCCATGATGCTCGACGATATCGAGCAAATCCTGATGGGCCTGCCCCCGATGCGTATGCAGAAGGCCGACCCGAAATTGTCGGCCAAGATGCGAAGCCGATAACAAAGAGAGACGCCCATGACGGAAATCCGGCTCAAGCAAGTTCGCAAATCCTACGGTACTGTCGAGGTCATCCACGGCATCGACCTGGAAATCGGCGCGGGCGAATTCTGCGTCTTCGTCGGCCCATCGGGCTGCGGCAAGTCGACCCTTCTGCGTATCATCGCGGGGCTGGAGGACATCACCTCCGGCGCAATCGAAATCGATGGCGAAGTGGTCAACCATGTCACGGCATCCGACCGGGGGCTGGCGATGGTTTTCCAGTCCTATGCGCTCTACCCGCACATGACTGTCTACAAGAACATGGCGTTCGGGCTCGAGAACTCCAAGATGCCGAAACCGGAGATTCAGGCCCGGGTCCAAAAGGCTGCCGAGATGCTGCAGATCACCGAGTATCTCGGACGCAGGCCGAAAGCGCTCTCGGGCGGCCAGCGCCAGCGCGTTGCCATTGGCCGCGCCATCGTACGCAATCCCAAGGCGTTCCTGTTTGACGAACCGCTGTCGAACCTCGACGCCGAACTGCGTGTCACCATGCGCAAGGAACTGGCCGGCCTGCACGCCGATATCGGCGGCACGATGATCTATGTCACGCACGACCAGGTCGAGGCGATGACGCTTGCCGACAAGATCGTCGTTTTGCAGGAAGGCCGGCTGGAGCAGATGGGTAAGCCGCTGGACCTGTACAACACTCCGCAAAACGTGTTCGTCGCCGGCTTCATCGGATCGCCGCGCATGAACCTCGTCGTGGCAACCGTCGGCGAAGGCTCAGATGGATTGTCGCTAAACGCCGGGGAGACGGCGATTGGCATTCCGGCGGTCGATGGATTGCGGGCTGGAGACACCTGTACCTTCGGCATGCGGCCGGAACATATTCGCATCGCCGACGCGAACAACGCCGATATTGTCGTCAAGGTCGCATTCGCTGAACAGCTGGGCGGCGAAACCTACCTCTACTGCGATGCGCCCGGCCTGCCGCAGATCACCGTTCACCAGCCAGGGCAATTGCCGGTGTCGAAGGGCCAGGACCTGCATCTCTCTTTCGACCGCGCCCAGATGCACCTGTTCGACGCGGCCGGAAAAGTGGTGACAAACGGGATCGCCGGATGACCAGCAAGACCAGAATCGGAATCGGCATTGTCGGAACCGGCATGGCCGCGAAACCGCACGCGCTGGCGCTGGGCGATCTTGCCGACCGGGTCGAGGTGCGCGGTGCCTATGCCCGCTCGGCGGAGCGGCGCAATGCCTTTGCCGCAACCTACGGCTTCCCAGTTGCCGAAAGCGCCGAGGAACTTGCCGCCGATCCGAATGTCGACGCCCTGCTGCTGATTACACCGCCAAATGCACGCCGCGAGTTGGTGTCGCTGTTCGCCAATGCCGGCAAGCACGTGCTTTGCGAGAAGCCGCTGGAACGCACGACGGAAAGCGCGCAAGCCATCGTCCGGACTTGTGGCGATGCCGGGGTCAAGCTCGGCGTCGTGTTCCAGCACAGGTTTCGCGCGGCTTCGCAGAAACTCGCCGCCATGCTGTCGAGCGGCGACCTTGGCGCGATCCGCGTCGTGCGGGCCGATGTGCCGTGGTGGCGCGATCAAACCTACTACGACGAATCCGGGCGCGGCACCTATGCGCGTGATGGCGGCGGGGTGCTGATCTCGCAGGCAATCCATACGCTCGACCTGATGCTGTCGCTGACCGGCCCCGTCGCCTCGGTGCAGGCGCTGTGCGCGACGACACCGTTTCACCGGATGGAAGCAGAAGACTTCGCTGCCGGCGCGATGATGTTCGAAAACGGTGCCGTCGGCGTATTGCACGCCAGCACGGCGAGTTTTCCCGGTGATGCGGAAAGCCTGACCTTCGAATGCGATCATGCGTCGGTGTTGGTCAAGTCGGGCGTTCTGACACTGCGCTGGCGCGATGGCCGGACCGAGAGCCATGGCGAGGAAGCCGGCACAGGCGGCGGTGCCGATCCGATGGCGTTCCCCTATGAGTGGCACAAATCCCTGATCGCCGATTTCGCCGACGCGATTGCCGATGACCGCCCGCCCCGTGTTACCGGCGCGGACGCCCTGCATGTCCACAGACTGATCACCGCGCTGGAGACCTCCTCGAGAGAGGGACGGCGCGTAGACCTTAGCGGAGCACAGACTTGACCAGCCCCCTCACACTCGGCGTGATCGGCGTCGATCATCGGCATATCTACGGCCAACTCGCCAACATGCAGGCGCTCGGATGCACCTGCAAAGGCTGGTGGACGGAAGGCGATCCGCAGCCGGCGGCGGGATTTGTCGAGCGGTTCCCCGATGTGCCGCGAGTTGACGACCGCCGCCGCCTGCTGGACGACCCGGATATCGACATGATCCTGCTCGCCGATATTCCGGTGCGCCGCGCCGAACGCGCCATCGAGGCGATGCGCGCGGGCAAGGACGTGATGACCGACAAACCCGGTTGCACCACGCTCGACCAGCTTCAGGCGATCCGGGACTGTGCCGGCGAAACCGGACGCATCTGGTCGATCGATTTTTCCGAACGCTTCGAGGTGCCGGCGGTCAGCCATGCCGCCAAGCTTGTGGCTGACGGTTTGATCGGCCAAGTCGTTCAAACCGTCGGTCTCGGGCCACACCGGCTCAACCGGCACATGCGCCCCGGCTGGTTCTTCGACGAAGCCGCCTATGGCGGCATCCTGACCGACATCGCCTCGCACCAGATCGACCAGTTCCTGTTCTTCACCGGCTCGACCGACGCGGAAATCGTCGCGTCGAGCGTCGGCAATTTCGCCAATCCCGGCGATCCCGGCCTGCAGGATTATGGCGAGATCCTGCTACGCTCGAACGAAGGCCAGGGCTATATCCGGGTCGACTGGTACACGCCGGACGGCCTGCCGACATGGGGCGACGGGCGGCTGACGATTCTCGGCACCGAGGGCTATATCGAGCTGCGGAAATATGTCGATGTCGCCGGCCGCGAAGGCACCGATCACGTGTTTCTCGTCAATGGTGAGCGTCACGAATACACCCAGGCCAGCGATGCGCCGCTGCCCTATTTCGCCAATCTGATGAACGATGTGCGTGATCGCACCGAATCCGCGATGGCCCAGGCGCATTGCTTCAAGGTGATGGAACTGGCGCTGCGCGCGCAGGCGCAGGCGATACGGCTGGGCGCCTTGCAATGACGCGCACCGTCGCGATCCTTGGCGCAGGCATCGGCGAGAAACACCTCGCCGGCTACCTTGCGCTCGGCGACCGGTTCCGCGTCAGCCATGTCTGCGACCTCGATGTCGGCCTCGCCGAGAAGCTGGCGGCGACCGCCGGCGCGAAAGCCGTCACCGATCTCGCCGAAATCATCGCCGATCCAGCGGTCGAGATCGTCGATATCTGCCTGCCGCCGATGCTGCACGTTCCCGTCGCACTGGACGCACTTGCGGCGGGAAAGCACGTAATCATCGAGAAGCCGGTCGCCGGATCGTTGGCTGACGCCGACCGGCTTGCCGCCGCCGAGGCGAATGCAGCGGGCCGCGTCTTCCCGGTGTTCCAATACCGCTATGGCCGTTCGCTGGAAACGCTGTCGCGCCTGGAGGCGGCCGGGCTGCTTGGCCAGCCGCAGACCGCATCGCTTGAAACCCACTGGAACCGCGGCGCGGACTATTATGCAGTCGCCTGGCGCGGCACCTGGGCGCGCGAACTCGGCGGCGCGGTGCTCAGCCACGCGATCCACTCGCATGATCTGCTGGCCCGCGCCTTCGGGCCGGTGAAAAGCGTTTCGGCGATGCTGACGACGCGGATCAATCCGATCGAGACCGAGGATTGCGCGGCGATCGCCTTCGCGATGCAGAACGGAGCGTTGGCCACCTCCTCGATCACGCTGGGGGCGGCAGACGACACCAGCCGCTTACGGCTGGTCTATGAGCACGTCACCGTTGAAAGCGGGCGGCTGCCTTATGCACCGGGCGAGGACCAATGGACCTTCACCGCGCGCAATCCGGACAGGCAAACGGACATTGACGCTGTTGCCAACGTCGCGCCCGCGAAACGGGAAGGCTTTGCCGGCTACCTCGAAGCCGTCGCCGATGCGCTCGACGGCAAGGCAAGCGACGCGGTGACGCTCGCCAACGGTGTCGCCTCCATCGAGTTGGTCACCGCGATCTACCATGCGCACCGCACCGGCCAGCGGGTCAGCCTGCCTATCGACCGGTCGCTTCCGATCTGCGCAGGATTGAAGCCATGAGCTTGTTGCATCCCGATCGTTTGTTCTCCCCGGACCCAAGCGCACGAGCCATCGCGCGAGAGATCCATGCCGGTATCCGCGACCTGCCGATCATCAGCCCGCATGGCCATTGCGACCCAGCATGGTTTGCGGCCGACGCGCCATTCGCTGATCCGGCGTCGCTGCTGGTGCGCCCCGATCATTATGTCCTGCGCATGCTGATCAGCCAGGGCGTGACCTATGAGGCGCTGGGGATCGCGCCGCTCGACGGCGGTGCCGCCGAGACCGACATGCGCGCAGTCTGGCGGCGGTTCGCACAACACTACTATCTCTTCCGCGGCACGCCGACCCGGCTGTGGCTTGATTTCACCTTCCAGGATTTGTTCGGCTTCGATGAACCGTTAGGCCCCGACACAGCTGATACATATTTCGACCGCATCGCCGAATGCCTGGCCCGCCCCGAATACCGCCCACGCGCACTGTTCGACCGGTTCGGGATCGAGATGCTGGCGACGACCGAGGACGCGCTCGACCCGCTCGACCATCACCGGGCAATCCGCGAGAGCGGCTGGAACGGCAATGTGATCACCACCTACCGGCCCGATGCGGCCTGCGACCCGGACCACGACCAATTTCAAGCCAATCTCGACACGCTAGCCGAAATCACCGGCTGCGACACGGGCCACTGGGACGGTTATCTCGATGCACACCGGAATCGCCGCGCCGACTTCCGCGCGGCCGGCGCGGTTGCCACCGACCACGGCGTGGCGATGCCGCAGACCGCCGACCTCGCGGCGCGGGAATGCCGGGCGCTGTTCAACCGGGTTCGCGCGGGTAGCGCCCAACCCGGCGATGCGGCGCTATTCCGCGCGCAAATGCTGACCGAAATGGCACGGATGAGCGCGGCGGACGGCATGACGATGCAGATCCATCCCGGCTCGCAGCGCAACCTGAACCGGTCGGTGTTCGAGAGGTTCGGCCGCGACAAGGGCTTCGACATCCCCCGCGCCGTCAATTTCGTCGACGGGTTGTCGCCGATGCTCAATGCGGTCGGGGACGCACCCGGCCTGCGCATCGTTGTTTTCACACTGGACGAGACGACGCTCGCGCGCGAACTCGCACCGCTCGCCGGGGCGTTTCCTGCGCTCCTGCTCGGGCCGGCCTGGTGGTTCTATGACGCACCCGACAGCATTCGCCGTTTCCGCGAGGCGGTCACCGAGACCGCCGGTTTCTACAACACCGTGGGCTTCAATGACGACACGCGCGCCTTTCCATCGATCCCGGCGCGTCATGACATGGCGCGTCGTCTCGACGCTGCGTTTCTCGCCGAGCGGGTGGCCGATCACCGGCTGCGCGAAACCGAGGCGCACGAGATCGCGCGCGCGCTGACCGTCGATCTGCCGCGACGAACCTATCGGCTGGCCGGGAGTACGGCGTGATACGGCTGTCGAACGCTCACCTGCGCGGCTATGCGGGTCCCGCCGCACTGCCCGGTTACGATCGGGCGCGTGTCACGGCGGGGATCGCCCATATCGGCATCGGCGCATTCCATCGGGCGCACCAGGCTGTCTATGTCGACGACCTGCTGGCCGAGGCACCGCAATGGGGCATTCGCGGTATATCGCTGCGCCGGCCGGATACCCGCGACGCCCTCGCCCCGCAGGACGGGCTCTACACGCTCGGCATTCGCGACGGGAACGGGCTTTCGGCGCGCGTCATCGGCTCGGTTCTCGGTGTCGCGCAGGGCATGGAAGCCGCCATCGCGGCCATAGCCGACCCGCAAATCCGGCTCGTCACGATCACGGTGACAGAGAAGGGATACGATGCCGATGGCGCGCTCGTGGCGGTGCTGGCGACCGGGCTTGCCCGCCGCTCGGAAATCGGCGGCGGGCCGGTGACAGTGCTGAGTTGCGACAACCTACTTGAAAACGGACGGCGAACCGAAACGCTGGTGCGCAGCGCCGCAGCCGATTTGGCGCCCGGACTGACTGCTTTCCTGGACGAACAGGTCGCATTTCCTTCCAGCATGGTCGACCGTATCACACCTGCGACGTCCGACGCCGACCGCGCCGAGATCGCCGCGCTGACGGGACTGGAAGATGCCTGGCCTGTCATCACCGAACCGTTCGCCCAATGGGTGATCGAAGACCGGTTTGCGGCGGAACGCCCACCCTTCGAACAGGTCGGCGTGAAGATCGTTGCCGATGTAGCGCCGTTCGAGACCATGAAGTTGCGGCTTCTAAACGGTGCACACACCACAATGGCCATGCTGGGTCCGATGCTGGGGCATGCCCATGTCGCCGGAGCGGTGGCGGATACCGATCTCGCAGCGCTGGTAACCCGGACCGCGCAAACGGAGGTCTTTCCGACACTGGACATTTCGCAAGACGTACTTCGATCCTACTGGCGCGCACTGATGGAACGTTTCGCAAACCCGGCATTGCGGCATGCACTGGCTCAGATCGGCACCGACAGCTCGCAAAAGGTACCGGTGCGGCTGGTGCCGCCGGCGCTGGCGAACCACGCCGCCGGACGCTCCTGCCCCGGCCTGACACTCGCCATTGCGTCTTATGCGGCCCACATCAGGAGCGTTGCACGTGCCGGCGAGATCCTGGCCGATCCACTGGATGCAACGCTGCGCGACGCGGCCGCTGGACAACCCGAAGACACGATCTCAGCCTTGAGCCAGGACGGCATGCCGCTTGCCGCGCTGAGTGCCACGCCGGACCTGGCGCTATTGATTGCCAACGCAGTCGAAGCAATCGAAACGCGAGGCGCCCGCGCGGCGATCCATGCGGTCCTGCCGTGAGCGGGCGGGGTGGCTATCGTTCGGCAAACGAGATTATGATCTCGCTGGCAGCCGGACTGTTCGGCCGGTCCAGCGGATGCGGATAGACGCATTCCCGGTCCTGCGGCTCGCAATGCCTACTGAAGGTCAATTCAAGGACATGAGGCAAGCCGCTATCGGATAGAGGCGCGAAATTGTTGGCGTGAATGTGGACCAGTTCCAGCCCGAAACGCCGAACAAAATCGTCGACAAGCGCCATGTGCAGATCGACATCGTGAAACTCGATTACCGCACCGGAAATCCTGCCGTGATCCTCGATCAACGCCTCCAGGCACCGGTATTCGCTGCCCTCGATATCCATCTTCACGAAGATACTGCCCGCATCAGTCTCGCCAAGCACCGCTTCCATCGGCAGATACTGGTGTCCAATCCCGACATGCCTGGAAATATGCCGGTTGTGCGGATGCGACTGGAAGAAGCTGCGATAATCCCAGCATTTCCGGACTGATTTGGTCGCGCGGCGAAGGCTCAAACTTCTGGTCACCAGGTCGAGTGCCCGCCAGCAGTGGTCCAGCGGCCCGACCGATGCATCGTAGGCGGTGACCGGGACCGTGTTCCGTTGGCAGAAGTCTTGCTCGAATTCCCAGTTCTCGCCAATACCGAAGGACAGCAAGTGGTCAGTGCGCAGCAAGTCTGCCTCGGCAACCAGATAACCGCCGTCATGGGCCGAGCCCAGCCGGATCAGACAATCGCATGTCCGGTGGCGCAAGGTGTTCGGGAGCGATGCACGGGTCACTGCGGGCTTGTCCAACATACGCAAATACTAGTCCTGTGCGGTATTCTTGACACCCCCGCTTCGCAACCCTTTCTAGCGCTGAAGCATAGAACAAGCACCACGAATTGGCAGTTTTGCACAGTTGAACATCCCGGCACGATCGTCAAATGCGGAAATGCTGACAACGCGGCGCCGGAAAGCCTGTGTCCCAATTCAAAAGAACTATGAGCCTTTTCTGGTTCCACTTTCCATGCATCGAAGCCAAGGGAAGCCGTAGCGCAGCGGTGCGCATCCGAAAAAAATCCGTCGAAAGCGATGGACATTCCGAAATGACGCCCCTAATTTGTTGTAGCACAACAATTACCAGGTAAAATTGCAGTGGTAATGCAAACCGACGCCACCGTGGAGAGACTGATCCACCGGAACGCAGCCAAGCTGTCGAAATCCGAGGTGGCTGTGGCCGAATGGATCCTGGCCAATCAGGAGAAGGTGGTAACCATGTCGATGGGACAGGTCGCTGCGGAATGCGGCCTGTCGGATACATCGGTCCTGCGCCTTTGCCGACGCGCCGGCATGCAGGGGTTCACGGACCTGAAGTTCCGCCTTGTGGCAGACCAGGCCAGAGAAGGGGTCGCCGCAGACGAACTGGCCAGCAAGCCGCTACCCGCGGGCGCCGGCATTGCTGCTACTCTGTTTGAAGAGTGCGTCAAAGGCCTCAGGCATACGCTCGAAAACATTGAAGATTCGCTCGACCGAGCCGCTGACATCATCGAAAAGGCCGACGAAATTCTCGTGGTCGGCGTGGGCACATCCATTCCTTCGGCGTCAGCGGCACACGAACAGCTCTTCCTGCGCGGCCTGAAGTGTCGATTGCAGACCGATCCCTATCTTCAGCGCATGCAGGTCGCACTACTGCGTCCTCCGGCGGCTGTGCTGGCAATATCGCACAGCGGTGCGTCGATCGACACGGTCGAGGTGCTCGGGCAGGCCAAGGGCCTCGGCCTGTCGACGATTTGCGTAACCGGGATGCCGGGCTCCCCACTTACCAAGAATGCCGACGTTACGCTGGCCGCGTTGTCCAGCGAAGTGCGAAGCGAGCCGGTGGCGGGCCGGGTGGTCCAGATGGCGTTGATCTCCGCACTGGCGCGCGCTTACGCCGCCCGCGACCCGGCGGCGTTCAAGGCGGAACAGGCCGCGTTTCAGTCGGTCATCGGAAAAACACTGTAACGGCGGGCCAGCGATGACGAACATCAGACAAAAAGACCAGACCATCTGGCTCGATCCGGACTATCCGGATGCGGTTCGCATTATCGACCAACGACTGCTGCCACACAACTACGCGGAAATGACGGTTGGCAACGTCGAAACAATGGCGGTCGCAATCAAGACCATGGCGGTGCGCGGGGCCGGCTGCATTGGGGTCTCGGCCGGTTTCGGCATGTATCTGGCCGCTCTGGAGACGAAGGGACTTGGCGCATCGCAGGCCGACGTGAGGCTAAAGGAAGCGGCCGAGACGCTCACCGCGACACGCCCGACAGCGACCAACCTTTCCTGGGCGGTCGACCGCCAACTCGACGGCCTGCTGAACATCGACGACGGCAGCGCGCGCATCCAGACAGCGCTCGGTATCGCCCAAGACATCATGGACGAGGATATCGCCAGCTGCCACCGCATCGGTGAAATCGGTCTTCGCCTGATCCGGGAGTTGCACGAGAAACTGGGCCGCACGGTTAATATTCTGACCCATTGCAACGCTGGCTGGCTGGCATTCGTCAAGCATGGATCGGCAACCGCGCCGATGTATGCGGCACAACGGGCCGGCATTCCGATCCATGTCTTTGTCGGCGAATCCCGACCCCGGAACCAGGGCGCGTTAACCGCATGGGAAATGCGCAATGCCGGTATCGATCACACCTATCTGGTGGACAGCGCGATCGGACATGTGATTCAGCGCGGCGAGGTCGACATCATCTTTACCGGCGCCGACCGGGTATCTATGAGCGGCGATGTCGCCAACAAGATCGGTACCTATCTGAGGGCTCTGGCGGCTAACGAGAACGGCGTACCGTTCTATGTCAACTTCCCGTCTTCAACATTGGACCCCTATTCGTTCGACGGTATCGGCGAGATCGAGATCGAAGAGCGCGATTCCGATGAAGTCACCCACATCCGCTCTGAAATCGATGGCAAACGTGTCGCGGCCCCAATTGTGAGCGCCGGTACGTCGGCGCGCAACCCCGCCTTCGATGTGACGCCGCACCGTTTGATCACCGGACTGATCACCGAGCGCGGGCTTTGCGAGGCGACCCCCGAAGCGGTCGCTGCGTCGTTTCCGGATTATGTGGTTAGGGGGAGCTGATCCGATGGAGGAATTCAGAGCTCTCGACATCGATAGCGCCTGCGCCGAAGTGGCAGCCAATCCGAAGCTGCGCGAAATCGCCGGCGCGGGCGCTATCACCGCGACAGAGATCGGTGACGGCAATCTGAACCAGGTGTTTGTGTTTCAGGCCGCGCAAGCGAGCAAGCCGACGCTGCTCCTCAAACAGGCCTTGCCCTATCTGCGGGTCGCCGGCGAAGGCTGGCCGCTAACCCGCGAGCGGATGCGGTTCGAGACAGAAAGCCTGCTGCTGCACAACCAAATCGCGCCCGATCTGGTACCCGAGGTCTTTGCCCATGATCTGGACAACAGCTGGGTGGCGATGGAGTTCCTGGCCGACCACGAAGTCATGCGCGTTTCGCTGGTCAAGGGAACACCGTTGCGCAATGCGGGACAGGAAATCGGCCGGTTCTCAGCCAAACTCACCTACCATTCCAGCGAGATGTCGATGCCCGCGCGCGACAAGCGCGCCTTGGTGCAGAAATACACAAATCCGGACCTGTGTAACCTGCAGGAGCAGTTCGTCTTCACGAACCCGTTCTTCCTGTCGGAAGAAAACAACTGGATTCCGGCCATCGACAGCGAGGTGAAGGCGGCACGCGCCGACGGAGAGCTGAAACGCGCGATCGCCATGGCCAAGGCCGACTACATGAGCAACACCCAAGCGCTTCTGCACGGCGACTTGCACACAGGCAGCGTGATGGTGACCAAGGCGGGCGACACGCCTGCGACGCGCATCATTGACCCGGAATTCGCCTTCTATGGACCGGTGGCCTACGACCTCGGCACGCTGATGGCGAATTTCGCAATCGGCGCATTGACGCAGGCGCGACTGGGCGGAGACCCGGCGATGCGCCGCTCACTTCAAACAGAACTTGTGGAGGCAATCGGCCAAGCGTGGAAAGGGTTCGTCGGCGAAATCGAAAAGCTCTGGACGCTGGATGCATCGGGCGATCTGGCCACTAGTGAATACTGGAATGGCGACGAGCAAGCCTTTGCCGCGTTCCGCGCCGACTACCTTCGCTCGATCGCCGCGTCCTGCGGGCGGCATGGCGGCTGCGAACTCCTGCGTCGCTGTCTCGGCATCGTCTCCGTTCGCGAACTCGAGTCGATCGAGGACATGGAAGGTCGCGGCGAAGTGGAGCGCCAGATTATCGCCATTGCGCGCAATTGGCTGTTGGACCCGATGCCCGGAACCGCAGCACTGGCCAACGCCGTCGATCACCTTGCCGCCCGTGTCGAAGCCGCGATTTCCACGCTTGGGAGACCATGACAATGCAATCGATACCCTTCGTCCTCGACACAGATATCGGCACCGATGTCGATGACGCATTGGCACTGACCTTTGCCTTGGCCTCACCGGAACTGGATCTTATCGGAGTGACCATCGTTGACGGCGATGTCGCGACGCGGGCCAAGATGGCGGCGCGCCTGCTTGGCATGGCCGGCCGGCCGGACATCCCCGTGATTATCGGTGAGTCGACGCCGATCGCCTCCGGGCGCGGCCCCACCTGGTTCGGTCACGAGGGCAAGGGCCTGCTCGAACTGCCCTGGGATGGGCCGGAAGCGGAAATCCTGCCCGGCAGCGCGGCAGAATGGATCGTCGAAACCTCGCGCGAGAAAGAATTTCATCTCTGCGCCGTCGGCCCCTATTCCAACGTGGCTGCCGCCGTCACACTCGATCCAACACTGCCGAAACGCGTACCGAAATTGACGGTCATGGGCGGGATGGTCTTCGCGGAACATTACGATCCGCAGTGGCGGCAATTCTTTGCCGAAACCGGCCTGCCTCCCAACCACATGGACCACAACTCGAATTCCGACGTCCGGGCCGCCTACATCATGGCGAATGCCGGTTTCGACATGACTTGGGTGACGGCGGAACTGACCTTCTGCACCACCATGAACCGGGAGACGATGGGGCTGTTCCGCGCCTCCGGCTCGACGCTTGGCGACAGGCTCGCCCGCATGCTGGAAATCTGGTCGTCGGAGTGGTTCCACCACATCCCGAACTTCCCAGTCGAAGCCAAACCATTCCCGGAAGATGCTGTTGCCGCATTGCATGACCCGCTGGCAGTGGCATCGATGTTCGATTGCAATGCGTTGGCGCTGGAGCGTTACGCGCTGAATTTCGCGGAAGCGGGGGAACGCTTCGAAACCAAACGATCGGACGCAGGCGATCTGTCCGGGGCCGCAGAAGCGGAGCACCGGGTCAGCGTCGCGGTGGATCGCGCCAAGTTTGGAACCTTCTTCGCCGAGCGCGTGGAAGGCTTCCTGACCCGTCTCAGCACCTGACCGGTATTGAGCAAACTGCACGTCTCAAAGGGAGGATAGAATGAGAAAAAGTGCGTTATTCAGACATCCGAAAGCATCGCTGTGCGCAGCCCTGTTCGCGCTTGCGGGCAGCAGTGTCGCAGCTTTGGCGGAAGACATAAACCTGACCTTCGTCGGCCCCGAGGCGCCGAGCGCAATGGAGGGGGTGATCGCCCTCTTCGAAAAAGAAAATCCAGGCATCAAGGTCACTTATGAGAACGTCCCGTTCAATGACCTGAACTCGATCATCCAGACCCGTGTGGGCGGTGGCGACCCGGATCCCGATATATACACAGCCGACCAGCCGCGAATTGCATCGCTTGTCAAACGCGGTCAGCTCCTCGACCTTTCGACCCATATCGACAAGATCGAAGGCGTGATCCAGAGTTCCCTCGACGCATCGACCGTGGATGGCAAGCTCTATGCCCTGCCGATCTCCACGTCCTCGCAGCTGCTCTACTACAACAAGAAGCTGCTGAAGGCCGCGGGCCTCGACATGCCGTCGATCGACCCGGCAAACCGGATGACATGGGAAGAAATTCGCACGGCCGGTGTGAAAGCACAGGAAGCCGGCGCGGAATTCGGCTTCATGTGGGACCAGATCAACCGCTACTATCAGCTTCAGCCGCTCGCGGAATCCGCTGGCGGTGGATCCGGTATCGGCCCCGGACAACTGGACATCGACGTGACCAATGACGGCTGGCTCAAGGCGATGACATTCTATGCCGCGGCATTCAACGACGGCCTTGCGCCGCGCGGTGTCCAGCCCGGCCAGACACAGGACATTTTCGCCAACGGCCAGATCGCCTATTTCGTTGGCGGCCCCTGGTGGCTGCCGTTGTTTGCCGATGCAGAAGGTCTTGAGTTCGGCGTCGCGCCGCACCCCTATTTCGAAGGCGGGGAACAGGTCACGCCAACCGGCGCATGGTCCTGGGGTGTCAACCCCAACTCGGACAATGTCGAGGCTGCGGTCAAGTTCGTGAAGTTCGCCGCGCTCGATCCGAAAGGCGCGCTCGCTACGGCCAAGGGCTTCCCGTTGCCGCCGGCGAACGAAACGACGTTCGACACCTACTACGCGGAGAACCAGACGGTCGAAGGCGTAGCGGATCTCATCAAGAGCGAACTCGTCAACACCTCGCGCATCCGCCCGCGGACCACTGGCTACGTGGAATTCGAAGAGTTCATGGGCAAGGCCTTCGAAGACATCCGCAACGGTGCCAATCCGGCCGACGCGCTCGGCACTGCACAGTCGGCAATCAAGCGCGCATGGTCGCGGAACTAAGGTCGATCGGTGTTGCAGGCGACCACGCCCTCGCAGCAGAGGGGGGCCACCCCCTCCTCTGCTCACCCGCAAGGCAGACGCCGCCGGCATCCGATACTCGCGGCGATAGGTTTTTTGTTGCCGGCGCTCATCCTGCTTGTCCTGTTTCGGATCGCGCCGGTTATCGAGGTCTTCTTCGACAGCTTTCGCAATTCGCGATCCGAATGGGCCGGCTTTGAGAACTATGCGTTCCTGCTGACTTCGGATTCGTTCATTAATTCAATACGCGTCACCCTGGTTTTCAATCTGTTGATCAATCCGATCCAGATCGTGATGGCGCTCGCCATCGCCCTGTTGATCGTTGACGGCGCCAAGAAACCCGGAATGTGGCAAACGCTGAACCTGCTCCCGGTCGTCGTGCCGCTGGCGGTTTCCTCGCTCATCTGGAGCGTCGGATTTCGGCCGGACGACGGCATTATCAATGCGATACTCGCGGCCATCGGCCTGCCCGATCAGCGATGGCTGACATCCGCAGACCAGGCGATGATGTCGATCATTATTCTCGCCTCCTGGGTTGGTGTCGGCTACTGGTCGCTGTTCCTCGTGGCCGGACTTCACCAGGTTCCCCGCGACGTGATCGAAGCGGCCCGGCTGGACCACGGTGGCTATTGGGGCACGCTCTGGCATGTGCGCCTGCCGCTGATGCGACGGCCGCTCGCCTTCGTGCTTGTAGCCGATACCGCAGTGAACCTGCTCCTGTTCGCGCCGGTGCAGATCCTGACCCGCGGCGGCCCGGTCGATTCCACCAACCTGGTGATGTTCGACATCTACCGTAACGCGTTTGTCTTTGCCGACCTGCCGCTCGCGGCGGCCGAAACCGTCCTGTTGCTGCTCGTCGTCATTGCGATTGTCGGCTTGCAGTTCCTGATGCTCAACCAGCAAGGCGCGGAAGACTGACGACCATGCCGAAACTACCGAAGTCGTTCATTCCGACACTGTTGATCGCAATCGTGACTGCGGTTTTCATGACGCCCTTGTTGTGGCTGGTCGTAAGCGCCTTTCGCCCGGAACAGGACATTCTGGGTCACCTGTCGCCGCTTACCTGGAACGTCATTATCCCGGACCGCGTCACCACCGAAAACTTCACACTGCTGATCGAGGGTGGTTTCGGGCGGGCGGTCTTCAACTCGGTTTTTGTTGCCTTCGGAACGGTGGCGATCGGACTGATCGTCAATTCCATGGCGGCATTCGCGTTGAGCGCCATCGATTATCCCGGCCGCGGTGTGGTTTTCGCGGTCGTGGTCGTCACATTCCTTATCCCGTTTGAGGCAATCGCCATTCCGCTTGCCGGGACCGTGCGCGCGCTCAACCTCGACAACAGCTATTCGGCGCTGATGGGACCTGGTATCGCCAACGGGTTCGCCATCTTCATGCTGCGCCAGTTCTTTCTTGGTATCCCTAAGGAACTGCAGGAAGCGGCCCGCGTCGATGGCGCCAACCTGTTCCAGATCTACTGGAGGATTTATCTGCCCCTCAGCAAGGCGCCGATGGTCGGGGCGGGCGTCATCATTTTTCTCTTCCAATGGCAAGCCTATCTGTGGCCGCTTCTGGTGACAAGCACGAGGGAGTACGAGCTCGCGCCGGTCGCGCTCGCCAAGCTGATCGGTCAGTTCGATTTCGATCTGGGCCAAATGCTGGCCGGAGCGGTGCTGCTGGCGCTGATCCCGACGCTGGTCGTGCTGCCGCTTCAAAGACATTTCACGCAATCAATCGCAGGGACCGGCCTCAAATAGCTGGCAGACGAGTAACATCGGGAAGGCAGAAACCATGAGAGAGAACAACTGGAACGACAGCGATGCGCAAAGCTGGGTTTCAAAGGCGGCAGCCGACGCAGCCGACCGGGATCTCGCATTGCGGGTCTATTCCTCACGTCTGATCGGGTCGGACCCCGACCTCGTGATGCATGGCGGTGGCAACACATCTGTCAAGGTCGAGCGCGCCAATCTCATGGGAAAGACAGAGCGTGTTCTGCATATCAAAGGCAGCGGCTGGGATCTCGACACGATCGAGGCGCCGGGCATGCCGGGCGTCTGGCTCGATCCACTATTGGATCTGCGCGCACTCGACGAGTTGTCCGATGAAGACATGGTCAACGTACAGCGTTCGTTGCTCATGCATCAATCTTCGCCCAACCCGTCGGTCGAAACGCTTCTGCACGCCTATCTACCGCACAAATATGTCGATCACACCCATGCGACCGCATTCCTGATCCTCGCCAACCTGGATGATCCGGAAGGCGCCATTCGCGAAATCTTCGGCACCCGAATGGCGGTCGTACCCTACGTGATGCCGGGTTTCGCACTCGCCAAGAAGGCCGCCGAGGTCTTCGAAGCGTCACCGGATTGCGAGGGAATCATTCTCTTGAAGCACGGTCACTTCACCTTCGGCGCGACGGCCCAGGAAAGCTACGATCGCGTGATCGAGCACACCAATATGGTCGAAGCCTATCTGATGAGAGAAACCGGACGACCCGATTTCGAATGCACCGTAAGCAAGCTTCGCCCATCGGGGGATGACCCGGTCGGCATCCTGCCGCATCTACGCGGCTCGGTCGCCCGCATACGTGGCGAACACCATGGTACCGCACCGCGGCCGGTTGTGCTCGACACGCGATGCAGCGCGGAAGCCCGCGCCTTCGCGGAGCGGGATGATCTTGACGCACTTGGCGAACGGGGCTGCGGCTCGCCGGATCATGTCATCCGGACAAAAGGCAGCAAACTGGTGTTGCCGGGCGACAGCTCCGCCGACGAGACGGATGCCGCCGTGCGCAACTTCGCCGATCGCTATCGCCAGATGTTTGAAGAACAGAACGCCCGTGTCGGCGGTGGCAAGATCATGCTTGAACCGCACCCGGTCGTTGCATGGGTCAAGGGGTTGGGCATTGTCGGAATGGGCGCCAGTGATGGTGCTGCATCGATCGCGGCGGATCTCGCCGAACAGACGGTCGAAGTCATGTCGAGCGGCGAGGCGCTCGGCGGTTTCCGGCCGATCGGAACCAACGACCTCTTCGACATGGAGTACTGGTCGCTGGAGCAGGCCAAACTCGCCAAGGCGTCGCCGAAGCGTTTTGCGGGACATGTCGTCGCCGTAACCGGCGGAGCTGGGGGAATCGGATTTGCCACCGCGAAAGCCTTTGCCGCGTTGGGCGCGACGATTGCGATTGTCGACCGAGCCCCGACTGTGGGCGAAGCCGCCACGAAGATTGGCGCTAACTGCCTTGGCGTCGAAGCCGACCTCACCAGCGAGGACGGGGCGAGATCGGCTATCCGGGCAATCGTAGCGCGATTCGGTGGCCTCGACATCGTCGTTTCCAACGCCGGAAACGCCGTCAGCGGCAACATCGTCACCATGGACGAGAAAGCGATCCGCGACAGTTTCGAGCTCAATTTCTTCGCACATCTCAAGCTGGCGCGCGAAGCAGCCAAAGTGCTGGCGGCGCAGGGCACCGGCGGGCAACTGTTGTTCAATGCCTCGAAACAAGCGGTCAACCCGGGCAAGGGCTTTGGCGCTTACGGCATGCCGAAGGCCGCAACGATGTTCCTGGTGCGCCAGCTGGCGCTGGAACTCGGCAATCAGGGCATCCGAGTAAACGGGGTCAATGCCGACCGTATTCGCTCCGGGCTGCTGACCGATGACTTCATCAAGACGCGCGCCGATGCGCGCGGCGTGACCGTGGACGATTACATGGCCGGCAACCTGTTGAAAAAGGAGGTTCTTGCCGACCATGTTGCGCAGGCATTCGTTGCGCTTGCCACGTCGGAGCGCACTACGGCGCATATCACCACGGTCGATGGCGGCAACATCGAGGCGTCGCTGCGGTAGCGTCCACCGAAAGGGCTAGGCGGCGGCCTACTCCCACTCGATGGTGCCGGGCGGCTTGGAGGTCACGTCGTAAACGACGCGGTTGATGCCACGCACCTCGTTGATGATGCGGGTCGCCGTGTTACCGAGGAAGCTCATGTCGTAGTGATAGAAATCCGCCGTCATGCCGTCGACAGAGGTAACGGCGCGCAGCGCGCACACATATTCATAAGTCCGGCCATCGCCCATGACGCCGACCGTCTGGACCGGCAACAGGACGGCGAATGCCTGCCAGATATGATCATAGAGGCCGGCGGCGCGGATCTCTTCAAGATAGATGGCGTCGGCTTCCTGCAGGATGCGCACCTTGTCGCGCGTCACGCCGCCCGGGCAGCGGATGGCAAGGCCCGGACCAGGGAACGGATGCCGGCCGATGAAGTGCTCCGGCAGGCCGAGTTCGCGCCCGAGCAGGCGCACCTCGTCCTTGAACAGCTCGCGCAGCGGCTCGACGAGTTGCATGTTCATGCGCTCCGGCAGGCCGCCGACATTGTGGTGGCTCTTGATCGTCACCGACGGGCCGCCGGTAAAAGATACGCTTTCGATCACGTCGGGATAGAGCGTGCCCTGGGCGAGGAAATTGGCGCCGCCGAGTTTCTTCGCCTCGGCCTCGAACACGTCGATAAACAGCCCGCCAATGGTCTTGCGCTTGACTTCCGGATCGGACTCGCCTTCCAGCGCGTCGAGGAAAGTATCCGACGCATCGACGTGGATCAGGTGCAGATTGTAGTACTCGCGGAACATAGAGACGACTTCAGCCGCCTCGTTCTTGCGCATCAGGCCATGATCGACCAGCACGCAGGTCAGCCGGTCGCCGATCGCCTCGTGGATGAGCAGTGCGGCGACCGAGGAATCGACGCCGCCCGACAATGCGCACAGGACACGGCCATCGCCGACCTGTTCGCGAATCGCGGTGATCGCCTGGTCCTTGTAGGCAGCCATGGTCCAGTCGCCCTTCAGCCCGGCAATGCGGTGGACGAAGTTGGCGAGCAGCTTGGCACCGTCAGGCGTGTGCACCACCTCGGGGTGGAACATGGTCGTGTAGTATCTGCGGCTCTCGTTGGCAGCAATCGCGAACGGGGCGTTCGGCGACTGGCCGATCACCTCGAAGCCGTCGGGAAGCTCGGTGACCCGGTCGCCATGGCTCATCCAGACAGGGTATTTGCTGCCAATCGTCCAGAAGCCGTCGAACAGCGGACTGGGTTTCAGGATCTCGACATCGGCGCGGCCGAACTCGCGGTGATGACCGCCCTCGACACGGCCGCCAAGCTGGTGGCAGAGCGTCTGCTGGCCGTAGCAGATGGCGAGGATCGGCACGCCGGAATCAAACACCGCCTGCGGTGCGCGGGGACTGCCCTCGTCGGGCACCGAAGCCGGACCGCCGGAGAATATGACCGCCTTTGGGGCAAGCCGGCGGAAGGCTTCCTCGGCCGACTGGAAGGGGACGATTTCCGAGTAGACGCCGGCCTCGCGGATGCGGCGGGCGATCAGCTGCGTGACCTGACTGCCGAAATCGATGATGAGGACGGATTCGGGATGGGGAGCGCTCATGACGAGCGCTTATGCCAATGCGGCCCCGGATGCAATCGCCGCCTCCACCCGGTCCACCGCTTCGGCCAGTTTCTCGTCGATCACGTGCAAATACTGGGTCCAGTCGTCGTAGTGATGCAGGTCGGCGGCGCCGTCGGAGACGCCGCGCAGGCCGATCAGCGGCACGTCGAACGCCATGCAAGCGCGCAGCACCGCAAAAGTCTCCATGTCGACCATGTCGGCGTCGATGGCGTCATAGGAATCGCCCGAGATGATGTCTGCGCCGGTGGAAATGCGCACCGCCGGGATGCCGTCGACGCGGACCGGCAGGGCGACCTCCGCCGGCAGGTCGAGGAACGGCGTGCAGCCTTTCTCGAAGCCTAGCGGCGAGGCATCCATGTCGCGATAGGAAACGGAGCCGATCTGGTAGATTTCCGCCTGCTCCAACGTACGCGATCCGGCCGAACCGAGCGACACAACGAAATCCGGGCGGCCGTCGGCCAGCGCACGGGTGACGTTCACCGCGGCCTCGACCGGGCCGACGCCGCAGATCAGCGGTGTGAAGCGTGCCTTCAGATGCTCGCCATATTCCGGATCGGCCGCCATCACGTATAAGACCGTGTATTTCCCGACTGTCTTCACGTCTCAGTCCTTCACATCGTCGCGGCCATGCACCGCCATCAAGGTTGCCGTCATCGTGGCGATCCGCTTTTCGTCGCCGCCCTGCACCGCATAGCCGGCACCGTCGGAGACGACAATGGTGCGCCCCGGTTTGACCACCCTTCCCTCAAAGCGGAAATGATCACCCTTGGCAGGCGCCAGCAGGTTGACTTTGTACTCGATGGTCAGCACGCCGGCATCTTCGGGGATCGTCGTCAGCGCCGCGTAGCCGCACGCCGAATCGAGAACCGCGCCGATGACGCCGCCATGGATGAAGCCGTGCTGCTGGGTCAGCTTGATATCGAAGGGCAGAACGATCTCGGTAAAACCGGTTTCAACCCGCCCGATCTCCGCACCCAGCAATTGCATCGCCGGCTGGCGGGAGAAGCTGTCGGTAATGCGCGTTATGAGCCCCTGCATGCGAGGCACCCTATTGGGCAATTGGCTATCCCGCTAGCGCCAATTTCGCGGCGGCAGTTCTGCGCTTCGCCCGCGCGTCTACGCCGCCTTTTGCATGACCGCGAAGAAAAACCCATCGGTCCCGGTCGCGCGTGGTGTCAACGTGATGCACTTCATGTCCGCCGACCAGGGCTGGGCCTTGTCGAAACCAAACAGATTCTGCCAGACCTCACCGGCCGACAACAGGTCGAAGCCGGAATGGCGGTCGCCGAAGGCGTAAACCTGATGTTCGTTTTCCTGCGGGAACACTGAACAAGTCACATAGACAAGGTAACCGCCCGGCCGAACGAAACGTGCGGCGCTATCCAGCACTTGCATCTGCTCCTGAAGACGTCTCTCCAGCGCTGCAAGCTGCAGGCGCCACTTGGCGTCGGGATTGCGCCGCCAGGTGCCGGAGCCGGTGCATGGCGCGTCGACCAGAACGCGGTCCATTTTCGCCTCAAGCGACGACAGATCGGCGCCGGCGGCGTGTACCTGAACATTGCGCGTTCCGGCGCGTTTGAGCCGCTCGAAAATCGGCGCAAGACGAACCTTTTCGGCATCGTAGGCGTGGAGCTGACCCCTGTTATCCATCGCCGCCGACAGCGCCAGCGTCTTGCCGCCGGCACCGGCGCAAAAGTCGAAGATCTGTTCGCCGGGCTGGGCGAAGACGAGATCGGCGGCAATCTGGCTGGCCTCATCCTGGATTTCGAACCAGCCCTTCTGGAACGCCGGCTCGGCCTGCACATTGGGCATGCGGGCCGCTCCCTTGCCGGCGGCAATGCGCAGGCCGCGCCGGGCGATGGCGGTCGGCTTCACGCCAACGCCCGCCAGCTGTTTGCGGACTTTCTCACGGTCGGCCTTCAGCGTATTGACGCGCAGGTCGAGCGGCGCACGTTCCGACAGCGCAGCGGCCTCCGCCACCCACTCCTCGTCGAAATTCTCTTCGAAGAAGTCCGCCGTCCAGTCGGGAATGTCGGCTTCGACATAGGGCGCGGCGAAGGCGAAGTCGGCCTTCGCGGCGGCGGAGAGGCTCTGTTCCGGGATTTCGGGTGCGAACCGGTCGCCGTCGAGCGCTTCACGCATCTGCTCGACCGACAGCCCCCATTGCCGCCAAAGCGTGCCGAAGGCGAGCGCCTCGGCATCGGCACCGCCCATCAGGTGTGCGGTGGACAGCTTCTTGCGCAGTGCATCATGGACGAGATTGCCGATCGCGGCGCGGTCGCCCGAACCGGCAAAACGATGCGACAGGCCCCAGTCCTTCAGGGCCTCGGCGGCGGGCCGCCTGCGTGTCTCAATGTCCTGCAGCACCTCGATGGCTGCGCCAATCCGTCCGCCGAGGCGCATCGTACCCGCTCCGTTCGCAAATTCGAGGCGTGGTTACAGATCGCGGAAACGGAACGCAAGGCGGTGGTGTCAGACCGTGGCCGCGGGAACCGCAAACTCCACGCCGAGATAGTAGGGCCAAATCAGGATAGCGAGCACGCCCTTCCAGAAGCCCAGTTCCAAATAGCCCAAGGAGAAGAGCCATCCAGCACACCAAAGAAGACCGAGGCCGCCATGCTGCTCGATCCGTATCCGTTGCTTGTCCATCGCTAGTCCTCACCGTCTGGTAGCGGAAATGCGTCGAGTGAGAAATATTGGCAGATGCCCACCGAATCGCATTGTCAGCGGTCAACAAAAAAAGCCGGCGCGAAGACCGCGCCGGCCATGTCGTTGCAACTACGGGTTCCGCTTACACCAGATCGTAGCGGTCTGCGTTCATAACCTTGGTCCAGGCGGCGATGAAGTCGTTGACGAACTTCTCGGCCGCATCGTCCTGGGCATAGACCTCGGCATAGGCCCGCAGGATGGAGTTGGAACCGAACACCAGATCGACACGGGTCGCCGTCCACTTGGTGACATCGGACTTGCGGTCGCGGATGTCGTAGAGGCCGTCGCCGGCCGGCACCCACTTCCAGGCCATATCGGTCAGATTGACGAAGAAGTCATTGGTCAGCATGCCTTCGCGGTCGGTGAACACGCCGTGCTTGGTGCCGCCATGGTTGGTGCCGAGCACGCGCATGCCGCCGATGAGCACCGTCATCTCGGGAGCGGTCAGGCCCATGAGCTGCGTGCGGTCGAGCAGCAGTTCTTCCGGGGTGACGACATAGTCCTTCTTGACCCAGTTGCGATAACCGTCGTGGATCGGTTCCAGAACATCGAAGGAGGCAGCGTCGGTCATTTCGTCGGTCGCGTCGCCGCGACCCGGCGCGAACGGCACCGTGACAGCGACACCGGCGGCCTTGGCCGCCTGCTCGACACCGACATTGCCGGCGAGCACGATCACGTCGGCGACGCTGGCGCCGGCCTCGGCAGCGATCGGCTCCAGCACGCCAAGCACTTTGGCGAGGCGGTCAGGCTCATTGCCCTCCCAGTCCTTCTGCGGGGCAAGGCGGATGCGGGCGCCGTTTGCGCCGCCGCGCAGGTCGGAACCGCGCCAGGTGCGGGCGCTGTCCCAGGCGGTGGCGACCATGTCGGCAACGCTCAGGCCGCTTGCCGCGATCTTTGCCTTGACGGCTTCGACATCCCAGCCTGTCGAGCCTGCCGGAACCTGATCCTGCCAGATCAGGTCTTCAGCCGGTGCGTCCGGGCCGATGTAACGCGCCCGCGGACCCATGTCGCGGTGGGTCAGCTTGAACCATGCGCGGGCAAAGGTGTCCTTGAAGTATTCCGGATCGGCCATGAACTTCTCGCAGATCGCGCGATAGGCCGGATCCATTTTCATCGCCATGTCGGCATCGGTCATCATCGGCATGCGGCGCACCGATGGATCGGTCGCGTCGACCGGCATGTGT
Organism: Oricola sp.; assembly: GCF_965230365.1. Taxonomy (GTDB): domain Bacteria; phylum Pseudomonadota; class Alphaproteobacteria; order Rhizobiales; family Rhizobiaceae; genus Oricola. The sequence continues at coordinate 3,745,883 of NZ_OZ246003.1, forward strand.
TCTTCCTTGATGCCGACGGGCTGCCACTGGTTGGCGCCGGCGGGGCTCTTGGTCAGTTCCCACTCATAGCCGAACAGCAGTTCGAAATAGCCCATGTCGAAGACGGTCGGGTTGGTCGTCCAGGCGCCCTCGATGCCCGAGGTTACGGCATTGGTGGCCGCGCCCTTCAGGTTCGGGTTGATCCAGCCGAAACCCTGGTTCTCGATGTCGGCACCTTCCGGCTCCGGTCCGAGTGCCTCGGCATCGCCATTGCCATGCGCCTTGCCGACGGTGTGACCGCCAGCAGCCAGCGCTGCGGTTTCCTCGTCGTCCATGGCCATGCGGGCGAAGGTTTCGCGCACCTGGGCGGCGGTTTTCAGCGGATCGGGTTGGCCGTTGACGCCTTCCGGGTTGACGTAGATGAGGCCCATCTGCACGGCGGCCAGCGGGTTTTCCATCGTCTCCGGCTTGGCAACATCATCGTAGCGGGTGTCGGACGGTGCCAGCCATTCCTTTTCTGCGCCCCAGTAGGTGTCCTTTTCGGGATGCCAGATGTCGTTGCGGCCGAACGAGAAGCCGAAGGTCTTCAGGCCCATGGATTCGTAGGCCATGTTGCCGGCGAGGATGATCAGGTCGGCCCAGGAGATCTTGTTGCCGTATTTCTTCTTGATTGGCCAAAGCAGACGGCGGGCCTTGTCGAGGTTGCCGTTGTCCGGCCAGGAGTTGAGCGGCGCAAAGCGGATATTGCCGCTGCCACCGCCACCGCGGCCGTCGGCCAACCGGTAGGAACCCGCCGAGTGCCAGGCCAGGCGGATCATCAGGCCGCCATAGTGACCCCAGTCGGCCGGCCACCAGTCCTGGTTTTCGGTCATCAGCGCCTTGAGATCTTTTTTCAGCGCTTCGGTGTCCAGCGATTTCAACTCCTCGCGATAGTCGAAATCCGCGCCAAGCGGATCTGACTTGGTGTCGTGCTGGTGCAGGATGTCGAGATTGAGGGTCGCCGGCCACCAATCGGTGTTCGACGTTCCCGCAGCGGTGACGGCACCATGCATGACCGGGCATCCGCCCGAGTTTTCGTTGACCTTCTTGTCCATGATTTCCTCCGATCGCAATTGGGTGGCTGGAACGATTCTAAGGTTCTTATGCGCCCCGCAATCGATAGTTTCCAATTGCATTTTCGAATGTGATCGATAAGAAAAACCTATGAAGATTACGCTTCGGCAGATGCACTATTTTGATGCCCTCGCGCGCACCCGGCACTTCGGCAAGGCCGCCGCATCGGTGAACATCACGCAGCCAGCCTTGTCGGCCCAGATCATGGATATGGAGGGCCGGCTGCAGCGCAAGCTGGTCGAGCGGCAGCGCGGCAATGTGGTGCTGACAGAGGCCGGCCAGCGGCTGCTGCCGCATATCCGCCGCATCCTGCGGGACGTGCAGTCGCTGGAAGAGATGATCGTTCAGGATCGCGGCTTGCTCGTCGGACCGCTGCGCATTGGTATGATCCCGACAGTGGCGCCTTACGTGTTGCCGAAACTCGCACCGAAACTGCAATCGCTCTATCCCAAGCTTGAACTACGGGTGCGCGAGGCGATCACCGACACGCTGGTGCGCGAATTGCAAGACGGCGCGCTCGATGCCTTCATCGCGGCCAAGCCGATCCGCGAACCGGGGATTCATGCCGAGCACCTGTTCCGCGACCGGTTCTTTATCGCCAGCGCCAGCAACGGCACGGATGTGCTGACGTCGCCTCTGAATGAAGACCAGATCGCGCTCGACCGCCTGCTGCTGCTGGAAGAGGGTCACTGCCTGCGCGACCAGGCGCTGGCGGTCTGCGCCCGCGACCGGGAAAGGCGGCTGGTCGATTTCGGCGCCACGTCGATGACGACGCTTCTGCACATGGTGCGCGGCGGCATGGGGCTGACGCTTGTACCGGAAATCGCGCTTGGCGCAGAGACAGCCGCCGATCAGGGCCTTTCGATCACCCCGTTCGCCGCGCCCGAACCCTATCGCGACATCGCCCTGTTCTGGCGGTCGTCGAGCAAGCGGCTGCCGGATTTCGGCGCACTCGCGAACGCGGCGCGCGCGGCATCCCAGGAACTGTTTGCAGGTGACGCGGCCGCGGCCAAAACCGAGGCGGCGGGATGATACTGCCTAACCGCCGATAACCAGTCGCGCGGCCAACCAGATCCACATCATCCCCACGACCGCGTAGCCGGCGGTGAACACCGGACGACGCAGGCCAAGGCGGTTCGACGTCATGTGCACCCAGGCATGGGCATAGCGCAGGATGACGAAGAGCCAGGCGAGCCCGACCGTCCAGACACTGACGCCACCGGTCTGAACCAGGGCGAGGCAGACGACATAGAACAGCACCGGCAGTTCGAACTGGTTGGAGACGTTGCGGGCCGCGCTTGCACTCAATTCGGGATCGTCGGGTATCTTGAAATCACGCGCCTTTGCCGCCCCAGACTTGACTGCATCGATCCGGCGCAGGCTCATGATGACATAGGCGGCGAAGGTCAGCGCGACCTGCGCGATCATCGGCCAGTAGATTGCAGACTGCTGCATCGTGCCCTCCGTGAGCGGCTCTAGACATTGCCCGGATAGTTGGGGCTTTCGCGGGTGATCGTAACGTCATGGGCGTGGCTCTCGCGTTGCCCGGCCCCGGTGATGCGCACGAAGGTGGCGCGTTCGGCGAATTCGGGGATCGAGCGCGCGCCGGTATAGCCCATCGCCGCGCGCAGACCGCCGGCAAGCTGGTGCAGAACACCGGAGACCGGCCCCTTGTACGGCACCTGCCCTTCGATGCCTTCCGGCACGAGCTTCAGCGCGTCGCGCACCTCGGCCTGGAAATAGCGGTCGGCCGAACCACGGGCCATCGCGCCGACAGAACCCATGCCGCGATAGGATTTGTAGGACCGGCCCTGGTGCAGATAGACCTCGCCCGGGCTCTCGTCCGTGCCTGCGAGCAGCGAACCGATCATCGCCGCCGTGGCGCCGGCGGCCAGCGCCTTGGCGAGATCGCCGGAAAACTTGATGCCCCCATCGGCAATCACCGGGATGCCTTGCTTGGCCGCTTCCTCGGCCGACGCCATGACCGCAGCCAGCTGCGGCACGCCGACGCCGGCAACGATGCGCGTGGTGCAGATCGAGCCCGGTCCGATCCCGACCTTAACGGCATCGGCCCCGGCATCGATTAGTGCCTTGGTGCCCTGGACCGTGGCGACATTTCCCGCGATGATGCGCACCGAGTTCGACATTTTCTTCACACGGCCGACGGAATCGAGCACGCGCTGCGAATGACCGTGCGCTGTGTCGATGACGATGACATCGACGTCCGCGTCGATCAGACGCTCGGCGCGCTCCTCGGCATCGGCGCCAACCGACACGGCCGCGCCGGCGCGCAACCGGCCCTGGGCGTCCTTTGCGGCGTTCGGATTGAGCTGCGATTTCTCGATATCCTTGACCGTGATCAGGCCGACGCAATAGCCGCGCTCGTCCACCACAAGCAGCTTCTCGATGCGGTGCTGGTGCAAGAGCCGCTTGGCTTCGTCCTGATCCACATTCTCGCGCACCGTGACCAGCCGCTCGCGGGTCATCAGTTCGTAGACCTTCTGCGTCGGATCGGAAGCGAAGCGGACATCGCGGTTGGTCAGGATGCCGACAAGCCGGCCCGGCCGCTGGCTGCCAAGACCCGCGTCCTCAACCACAGGGATACCGGAGATGCGGTGCGCCTGCATGAGCGCGAGCGCGTCGGCCAGCGTGGCGTCGGGGCCGATCGTCACCGGATTGACCACCATGCCGGATTCGAACTTCTTGACCTGGCGGACTTCCTCGGCCTGTGCGGTCGGGTTGAGATTGCGGTGGATGATGCCAAGACCGCCGGCCTGCGCCATGGCGATCGCGAGCCGCGATTCGGTCACCGTGTCCATCGCCGACGAGATGATCGGCAATGACAGTTCGATATCCTTGGCGATCACCGTCGCGATGTCGGTTTCGCCGGGCATGACCTCGGAATGGCCGGGCTGCAGCAGCACGTCGTCGAAGGTCAGGGCATCATTGCCGGTAATGGTCTGGAGGATCGTCGCCATCGCGTTTCGTTCCGTTCGAGGATGCGCCCCCGGGAGGCAGGGCTTTGCGTTGGCAGTGGCTGGTAACACGGCTTGATGCGTTGCGAAAGCCTCGTTTCGGCGATTGACACGGGAATAAATAACGATATAACTAGAAACATGGTTGTATTGAGCAATATCGACATCGAGGAAGCCGCACAGGGCTTTGCGGCGATGGGTTCGGAAGCACGGCTGCAGGTGCTGCAGACGCTGGTACGCGCCGGCCGGGCTGGACTGACCGTCGGCGACATCCAGGAACGCTGCGGCATGCCGGCCTCGACGCTCGCCCATCACCTCAAGTTTCTCGCTTCGGCGGGACTGATCGAACAGGAAAAGGATGGGCGGTCCGTGATCTCGCGCGCCGCCTTCGACCATCTGGAGGCGCTGGCCGGTTATATCCTCAACGAGTGCTGCACCGACGAAAGCAAGGACGACAAGTGATGAGTGAAGCGACCGAAGGCGCCGTCAGGCGCGGACCCGACTGGAAAGCCTGGCTCAACACACCGTGGACGATTGTCGTTCTGGTGCCGCTGATCGTTGCGATCCTCGATCCGGCCAATCTCGTGCCGGTCGTCACTTTCGCGGCAAAGGCGTTTGCGGGCACCCTGCCCTATATCGCGTTTGCCGTGATCCTGATCGCCTGGCTGAAGGCGTCGGGCGCCGAAGCGATGGTCGGGCGCGCCTTTCAGGGGCGCGAAAACCGGATGATCCTACTGGCCGCGCTGCTCGGCGGACTGGCGCCGTTCTGTTCGTGCGAGGTGATTCCCTTCATCGCCGGTCTTCTGGCGGTCGGCGCGCCATTGTCGGCGGTGATGGCGTTCTGGCTGTCTTCGCCGCTGATCGACCCGCCGACGCTGTTTATCACTGCTGCCGCGCTCGGTTGGGAATTCGCCATTGGCAAGGCGGTCGCCGCAGTCGCGCTCGGTCTGTTCGGCGGCTTTGCCATCAAGGCGGCGATTGCCGGCGGCGTATTCCGCAACCCGGTGCGTGAGCGCTCGGCCGGCGGCTGCGGCTGCCGCAAGTCGCCTTTCTCCGGCGAACCGCAATGGTGGTTTTGGAACGACGGTGAGCGCAGCGGCGTGTTCCGCACTGAATTGGCGGAGAACGCGCTGTTCCTGGTCAAGTGGCTGGCGCTCGCCTATGCGCTGGAGGCGCTGCTGGTAACCTATGTACCGGCCAGCCTGATCGCCGGAGTTGTTGGCGGCGAAGGCGTCGTGCCCGTGGCGATCGCGGCCCTTGTCGGCATGCCCGCCTACCTGAATTCCTATGTGGCGCCGCCGTTGCTCGCCGGCCTGACCGAACAGGGCATGAGCGCGGGCGCGGCCATGTCTTTCATGATCGCCGGCGCGGTCAGTTCCATCCCGGCCATGGCGGCGGTCTGGTCGCTGGTCAAGCGCGGTGTGTTCGCTGCCTATCTCGGCCTCGGTGTCAGCGGCGCGATTGTCGCCGGGCTGCTTTTCCAGATGGTGATGTGATGTCGATCACGACGGTTTCAGTCACGGTGCAACCGAATGGCCGCGACGGCCAACGGCTGCTTGCCCCGGTCGGCATTCCAACGCCCTACCAGACGCCGTCCAGCTTTGCCGTTTCCCACGGTCGCTACGAGTTGGCGGGCGAATCCGGCTCCGGTCAAATGGCGGCAGTAATCCAGCCGGAGCCAGGCGCGCCGGTTACGCTGACTTACCGTTTCGCCGACCATGCCGGCCATTATCCCGAAGAACTGTTCCGGCCGCGAACAAGCCGGTTCACGCGTGCCGCCGATGCGCTGGTGCACGATGCGCGGCGCATTGCCGATGGTGCGGCCAATGGCCATGCGGCGATTGCAGCTATCGTCAACGATGTCGCCGAGAAATTCAGTTACGGCCACCCGGATGTCCGGTTCAATGACGGGCTGGAAGAGATTCCGCATCTTGGTTGCGGGCTGACCGAGGGATCCTGCGTCGACATCAACACCTATCTGATCGCCGCCTTGCGGGCCGCCGGTTTCGAGGCAGGCTACGTCTATGGCTACTTCTTCCCGGCCGAAAAGGGCGGCACATGCAATGACGGGCATTGCTGGGTCGTGACCCGCCATCAAGGCGCGGTGCTGGAATGGGATATCGCACACCACCTCAAGCTCGGCACGCGCGAGGTCTGTTGCGGTCTCAATCCGAAACCCGGCAACCGCGTCGCCGTCGCCCACTCGATGGGGCTGGAGTTCGCTGCGCTCGGCATCACCGGCATGAAGCTTCTTGGCGAGCCTATCTGGATCGGCCCCGGAGATGAGTTCGAACTGGCGACGGTCAAGATCAGGATGAGCGAGCCCGACGCGCGCGCCAGGCTCACAGAGAAGATCGCAATCTGACTCCTAAAGATCGAGCTGATAGGTTTCCGGGATGAAGCGGTAGCCGGTGCCTGCCTTCTCGATAAAGCCGACCGACGGGAACGGCATGTGGTAGCCGACGAATGCCAGCCGGTCGGTGGCGATCATGTCGAAGACTTTTCTGCGGGCCGCCGCCGCGGCGGCCTTGTCGGCATCGAACCGCACTTCCCAGTCCGGCTTCTGCAGCGACAGCACGAAGTGGTTAGCGGTGTCCGCGGTGATCGCCATCGTCCGGCCACCCGATTCGACGGTGTAGATCATGTGACCGGGCGTGTGGCCGAAAGCCGCCATGCCGTTGATGCCCGGCGCCACGCTGCCACCGTCGCCGATGAAGGTCATCCTGTGCGCAAACGGCACAACCATCTGCTTGACCATGCCGTGCAGCCGTTCGGCCGGTGTGCCCATTCGGTCGTCGTTCGACCAGAAATCGTACTCCACCTGACCGGTCACATATTGCGCGTTCGGGTAGGTCGGCGAACCAGATTCCATCAGGCCGCCAATGTGGTCGGGATGCATGTGGGTGATCACCACATGGGTGACTTGGTCGCGCGTATAGCCCGAAGCCTCCAGATTGCCGAGGGTCTGGCCGACGCCGCCTTGCCTGCCACCTTCGCCATTGCCGGTGTCGAACAGGATCAGCGCTTCGCCGGTATTGACCAGCGTCGGCGCGAAGGTGAACTGCATCTGGTCGACCGGCAGGTAGTTGGTTGCCAGCAGTTCCTCGACTTCCTCCTTGGTCTTGTCGGTTCCAAAGATCGACTGCGGATCGGGAACGAGGCGATGACCGTCGGAGAGCACGGTGACCTCGAACTCACCAAGCGTGAAACGGTTGAAGGCTGCGGGCATTGTCTTGGCCATTGATACTTCCGCCTGCGCGGCGCGTGTCATGATCGACGGGGCAGCGAGTGCGGCGGCCCCGGCTGCGGACAGTTTGAACATGGATCGTCTGGAGAAACGCATCATCTCACTCCCTTGTGAACGGCACAGGGGGGACATGGCGCGGCATCGCCATCTGGCAATGCAGCAGTGAACACAAAGCCGTTACACCGCGTAAGGTGCGTTCAGCGGGCTGCTCGCGACACAGCTTCAACCGTCGGCATTGTCGCCCTTGAAGCCCTTGGCGAGGATATAGAGCTCGACGGATTCATCGCGCGAGGCCGGCGGCTTGACGTGGATCACCGAGGCGAAATTGCTCTTCAGCAAGTCGAGCAACTGCTTCTCGGTACCGCCCTGGAAGGTCTTGGCCAGGAAGTGGCCGCCCGGTTTCAGCGTGCGGATGGCGAAATCGGCGGCGACCTCGCACAGATGCATGGTGCGGATATGGTCGGTCTTGCGATGGCCGATGGTCGGGGCCGCCATGTCGGACAACACCACATCGGGCCGACCGCCAAGCGCCTCGATCAGCGCGTCGGGCGCATCGTCATCGAGGAAGTCCTTCTGCAGCACCGCGACCCCCGGCATCGCGTCCATCTCCAGATAGTCGATTGCCGCGATGCGCTTGTCCGTATCGTCGGAGCCGACGCGCGCGACCGCAACCTGGCACCAGCCACCGGGCGCCGCGCCGAGATCGACCACCCGGTCGCCCCTTTTGAGGATCTGGTGCTTGTCGTCGATCTCGATCAGCTTGTAGGCAGCGCGCGACCGCATGCCCTCGGCCTTGGCGCGCTGGACATAGGGATCGTTGATCTGGCGCTCGATCCAGCGGCGTGACGAGTTCTTCAGGCCCCTGCCCTTCTTGACGCGCTGGTTGACGCTGCGCCCGCCGCGTCCCGACAAGGCGCCGCCGCGCGGCGGTTTCCTGGTGCTCATTGCCCGCTCCGCCGTGACCGGTTGCGCCACGGATTAACGCCCCGCCGCCAAACGCCGTCGGCGGCCATCATTTCCGTCAGCAGCCCCTCGCGCAGGCCGCGGTCGGCGACACGCAGCCGCTTGCTCGGCCAGGCGCGGCGGATCGCTTCCAGAATGGCGCAGCCGGCCAGCACAAGGTCGGCTCGGTCGGCGCCAATGCAGGGGTTGGCGACGCGCTCCTCGAAACTCCAGGACAACAGCCGCGCATTCATCGCATCGACCTCCTCGGCGCTCATCCACAGCCCGTCGACGCGGCGGCGGTCATAGCGCGGCAGGTCGAGATGAATGCCGGCAAGCGTGGTGACCGTGCCCGACGTGCCGAGCAGGTGAAACCCGTCCAGTCCGACCCGGTCGGAAAGACGGTCGCGCTCATCGAACAGTGTCAGCAGTTCGGCCGCATGATCGACCATGTCGGCAAAGGACTGTTCGGTCACCCTGTGGCCGCCGAACTTTTCCGACAGCGTAACAACGCCGATGGGCAGCGAGGTCCAGGCGACGATGTGATCGGACAACCGCCGGCTGCGCCGGTCGCGCACGTCGACCAGGGCGATCTCCGACGATCCGCCGCCGATATCGAACAGCACGACGGAGTTGGTTTCGCGTCCAACCAGCGAACTGCAGCCGCTGACGGCAAGCCGCGCCTCGGTCTCCCGGTCGACGATCTCCAGATCGAGACCGGTCTCGGCGCGCACCCTGTCGAGGAACGCGACACCGTTATGCGCCGAACGGCAAGCCTCGGTGGCGATTAGGCGGGCGCGGCGCACCTCGCGCGCCTTCAGCTTGTCGCGGCAAACTTGCAGCGCCTCGACCGCGCGATCCATGGCGTCGTCGCCGAGGCGGCCGGTGCGCGACAGGCCCTCGCCGAGTCGGACAATCCGCGAGAAGGCGTCGACCACGCGGAACTGGCCCGGACGCGTCGGCGTCGCCACCAGCAGGCGGCAGTTGTTGGTGCCCAGATCGAGCGCGGCGTAGAGTTCGGGCGACCGACGTTTGATTGCCGGATTGGGCGGGCGTTGCTCGCCGGCAGGATTGGTTTGCTGTCCCTCGCGTTGCCTTTCAGCCGCAGTTGCCGATTGCGGCTTGCCGCGCCGCCGCCGACGACGTCCCACCGTTTCACGCGGTGCCGGCGCCCGCTGACCGGCGTCGCCATTTGCATCCGTTGCAGCCGCGTTTGCCTGCCCGTTGCCAGACGTACGCCGGCGACGGCGGCGCTTGCGGCCCCGCTTCTCCTTGTGGTGGTCGAAGCTTCCGTTGCGGACGTCGGCGGATTCCGGCCCGTTGCGGGAATCCCCGCCCTCTGCGGCCTTGCCGGCACTGCGGTTGTCGGAGCCGGATGCCGAACCGGCGTCCTTTCCCCGCGCGCCGGACGAACTGGTCCCCTTGGACCCGCCTCCGGTCCCGGAAGGCTCCGATCCGGATGCGCTGGCATCCGACACGGCGTCCTTCACGGTCTTTCCCTTCTTGCGCCGCGCTGCCGGGTATCGGCGCTGCAGGCGCAACCGTTTGATGTTGCCGTCAGACTAGCAGCAGGATTTGCAAACACCAAGCGCAAACGCATCGGCGTCGCCTCGCCGAAGGAAGGCATATCTTTTTTTGAACCTTTCGCGGCGTCGCTTCGACAGATGTCCGGAACCGGAAACGATCCGGGCCGGAGCCTGGCTTCGAACAAGCTGACAAGGAGAGCGACAAATGCTTCTGACGAATGCGCTGATCTATCTGGGACAGGCCACTGTTCACTGGCCGCTGACGCAACAGCAACTGCGCCGTCGCCTGCTCGGCGAGAGGCCGTCGACCACGCCGCTGGAACTCGACTTCGCCGATCTCGCAGATGGTATCCGCGCCGATCGCGCCAGTTGGGTAAAGATGTTGGTCGACGAGAAGAACCAGGTGCAATGCGGAGACGGGCTTCTTACCGCCTACCGGTCGATCACCATGGACGGCGCTTTGGTCTGGTACGTCTTCGCGAAGGACAAGCCGCACGGTTACCATTCGCTCGCCGAGCACCCGGATGAAGCGTTTCGCGAGGCACGCGCGGCCATGGCAGCGCGCAAGCGGGCGCTCAGCCAGTGGGAGACTGTGCAGGGTTTCGGCGAGTTGCTGCGCTCCGGCCAGGTCAGCTTCACCTTCACTAGCGCGGATCTGAAGGGCACTCCCCTTTGCGATCTCGGCATCCAGAACTTCCTGCGCACGTTCCGGCTTCACCGGGTTCAGAGAATCTCGGGCCGCTGGGTTGGCTGGTTGATGCTGATCGAACCGCAGGTCGGCTTCGTCGTCTACGCCAGCCTGGTGCGGCGCGGCTTTCTTTGATGGGATCTGATGCGATTGCACGCTGCCGCGCCATTTAGCCGGGTGCGGCGGCGTGCTAAGCGGAATCGCAGAACAACCCGGACAGAACACGCATGCCGAGCAAGGAGGAGGAGCTTGCGCTGATGTCGCGTATCGCATCCGGCAGTGTCGAGGCGATGCGGGCGGCCTATGAAGCGCATAATGACGCGGCCATGCGCTTCATCATGACGCGCGTGCGCGATCCGTTCGAAGCCGCAGATATTGCCCATGAGGTCATGCTCGACATCTGGCGCGGCGCATCCGCCTTTCAGGGGCGGTCTTCGCTACGGTCATGGATCCTGTCGATCGCCCGCAACAAGGCCATCGACCATATCCGCAAGCATAGCCGCCAGGAACTGCGAGAGCCGGACCAACAGCAGCCAGATGACGCACCTTCCGCAGACACGATCATCGCCGCCTCGCAGGACGCCAAACGAGTGCGCGACTGCATCGGCAAGCTGCCCGCCTCGCAACGCGCCGCCATCCAGCTGTCCTTCTTCGATGACCTGAATTACGCCGAGATCGCCGAGATCGAGCAGCGGCCCTTGAATACCATCAAGACGCGGATGTTCCACGCCAAGCAAAACCTCCGGCGTTGCCTCGGTGGGGATCTGAGAACCCGATAGCTGTGCTTATTCCGGCGCGGCTGTCTCGACGATTGGCGCTGCCCGCAAACGCTCCAGCCCGGCGGTACGATCTTCCGCGCTGTCAAAGGCCAGATGGTAGATGCCAAGCGCGCCCGGACCGTCGACGATGCGCGCCCCGATCTCCAGCAGCAGGCTGCTGATTTCGGCCTCGCGAGCGTCGGGATCGAGCGCAAGGGTGACGCCGAATTCCGTTTCGCCGGATGTCGCCGCAACATAGCTGTCGTCGCCGATCAGCCCCGGATTGGCGACGATCAGGGCGCCTTGAACGGCGACGAGCAGACCGGCCGCGATCGCACCTGCGCGCCACCAAGGCGACACCAGCCGGGGTGTCGCTGTCGGCGTCATGCGTTCGATGTCGCGGGCCAGGCGCTGCCAGCCGAGATCGTCTGCCGGTCCGGCCTCAGACCTAACCGTTCCCGCCGCCGCCTGAAGCACAGCGACATCGGCGGCCAGTTCCGGATCGCCGGCTGCGGCGCGCGCAATCTCTTCGACCTCATCGTCGGGTAGCGCACCGCGTACATAACGCACCAGTCGCTCGGTGCGCTCCTCGGGATCGTCTTTCGGCAACGGCATCTTTGTCTCCCTGGCCCCACTATGCGCGGCGTTGGCGTCCGCACAACCCGCTCGTTCCGGCTATCGGTCGAACGAAGCGCCGAAATGGTTCAATTTCGCCCACCTTTTTCCCAGATTGCTCGCTATCGGGGTATTTAATACAACGCTCGAAGGAAATCAGCCCCGGGAGGATGCCGATGCGCCGTCTTGCAATCCTGTTCTGCCTTGCCGTCCTGACATGTGCCGGATTCAAAGCCGGAACTCCTTCCGCACAGGCGCAGACAGCAACCCGGCCGGGCGAGATGGTGGTGTTGATCAGCGGCGAGGATGCGGCGCGTGCGCTCATTGAGGCCGCGGCGGATGCCGGTTACGTGCTGAACGACCAGCATGACCTTGCGGCACTCGGCGACATCATGATCGTCCTGACCAGACCAGCGGGGCGCAGCGGCCCGGACGCAATCGCCGAACTGGAAGCCTTGGCGCCCGGCTCGACCGCCGGCGTCAACCATCTGTTCAGCCTGCAAGCCGGCGTTGCCGCAGGCAAGCAGCGCCGTTACGCGCATGCCATGATCGGCTGGCCGGCCGACGGCTGTTCCGCACGCCACACGCTTGGGCTTGTCGACGCCGCGGTCGATGTGGCCGATCCGGCGCTCGCCGGCACAACACTCTTCGTGCGCGACTTTACGGGAGCTGCCGCCGACATCGACCATGGCACCGAGATGGCCGCGCTGTTGGTCGGTGAGGGTCGCTTGCGCGACGCGACGCTCTATGCCGCCGGGGTTGTCGACCGGCGCGCCGGCGGCGAAGCTGCCAGCGGCGTCGACAGCATCGTCAAGGCGATCGATTGGCTCGCCGGCAACGGCGTGCGTATCGTCAATGTCAGCCTCGCCGGCCCTTACAACAAGATCCTCGACCGCGGCCTGTCGGCGGCCGCCGCGCACGGGCTGGTGATCGTCGCAGCCGCCGGCAATGGCGGGCCGCGCAGCGACCAGGCCTATCCCGCCAAGCTGCCGACGGTGATCGCCGTTACCGCCGTCGATGCCGCCGGCAAGGTGCATCGCCGCGCCGTGCAGGGCGATCATATCGACATCGCCGCCCCCGGCGTCGACGTGGCTGTGCCGGTTTCCGGCGCCATGCGCTATGTCAGCGGAACCTCGGCCGCCGCGCCATTTGTGGCGACCTTCATCGCGGCGACCGCCCGGCCCGGCGCGCTGTCGCTGGATAACGTGCGGGCCGCGCTCGCCGACCACACGCTCGACCTGGGAACACCTGGGCGCGATACCGTTTTCGGCGACGGCTTGCTGTCGGTTGGCGGCAGATGCTGAGCGGCCGCAAAGCCGACTGTGATCGCCTGCAATCGGCAATTGCTTTTTCTTCGGCTAGGCTCTATATCGCCGGTCTCGCGCACTGCGAAGATTGGGGAATAGGTTAACGGTAGACCCGCGGACTCTGACTCCGTTAGTCCTGGTTCGAATCCAGGTTCCCCAGCCAAATCCCGTTCTTCGAAGAATTGCCATTGTTTCCGACGCTTGAACGAGCCGCGATGGACTTTACCGCCGAGAGATCAGGAGGTTGTCGGAAACTGGCGACCACCTCACCATCCTCCCAGATGCAGTTCGAAAGTACGAAGTTGAGTAGAACGCGCTTTTCACGGGCGTTCTGTCGTTCGCTGCAGCTCGGCGCAACGTCCCAGTCGCGGAAAAACTAAAGTCTCGCCGGAGTTCCGCCAATGACCGGTGTTGCGGTTTCTGTGCCGACCGCTCCTTGCCGTGCCTGAAGCGCATAAGTCTTGTCAGCTTCGCCTATTTGGAGCAGGCGGTCAGATCGACCGGCCGTATGATCGAACGGGACTTGATCGCGTCACTGGCCACGTGATCCAGAAGGTCCTGGAAGTTGTTTGCAGCGACGTCCTCGAGGGTCGGGCTGACATCGATAAGGACGCTGGCAACAGCCCAAGGAGAGGCTGGAGTGAAAATCCAGGAGCGTTCACCTGCACCAACGTTGATTGAGCCGTCGATGCGTCGCCCGTCATTGGCGGTCACTCGGACGTCTTTGATCAAGAGATGGCGATCAAACGGACGGTCGAAATCGATGTGAAGTGATTCATTCGTGCCGACACATGGAGCCGTCACCCGCCACTCTTGGATACCGGGAAGGTCCCGCAGAGGGACGGTTGCGGTAAACCGCTTCTCGAAAGCAGGCAGGACAGAGCGTCCATCAGCCGACGGCCAACCCGCATTGACGGCGAGTGTATTGTCGCGACCCGCAAGCAAAGCCGGGCCCAGCTCCACATTGGTAGCGACATTGCGTTTGATACGACCGGGATCGACAAGAACCGTCAGTCGCGTCCGGTCTTCGTTCCAAAGCTCCTGCTTGAAACGCATGAACGCCGCTTCATCGACGTCCCCTGACGCATCGCGCAACGTGATGTAGTCGAAGGCGACACCGGGTCTCATGGGTACCGAGAAATGAACATAGAACCGCAGGGTATTCTCGGGCAGCATCTCGCTGCTCGGGTAGATTTGCGTTACGGCGGCGGACGCCGTTACGGCATCAGAGACCACCCGGAACGCGACCAACTCTTCGCTTCGAGCACGCCGAACACGCGCGACATAGTCCTGGCCTTCGGAAAACCCAAACGCGGGGGTGAAGCTCAGGACAGAGTTTTCGTGGTTGTAGCGACCGGCAACCGGCGTCCTGGCGTCGCAGCAATCCTCAGCGGTTCCGACAAACACCTGCAAGAGCTGATACGGATCGCCTTCCAGACCGTCTGGCAAGGCAAGCGAAACGGCGGCGTCTGCGCTTTGCGGCAAACTGAGCGCGTCTTTCTCAGCAAATGCGGCGGAGCTGATCACGATGGCCCCCATGCAAAGGCCCGCCAGTATTCTGGCGAGCCGGTTTGTAAATGCGCCACACACCTCTAGTTTGCCATCCGCGCCTTGCTGGCCGCGGGGTCATATTGCGGGAAGTCAAACTCCGCGAGCATGTCATGAATGCGGTTCGGGAACCAGGTCGGGTTGGTGTCAAGGTTCAGGTGACCCGTGTAGGGGTCCCGGGTGACAGAGGTGAAAAACCCGCCGCCAACAAGGGTTGTATGAAGCGGAGTGCCGTTGAACATCACAGCCTTGCCGACCGGCCCATAAGGCATAAGCGGATGGATATCGAGCTTGGGGCCGCGCGGAAGCACATCATGGGTCACAACCTGTGCATTCTGAAGCCCGTCGAGCGGGATCACTTGGGGCGATCTGCTGTCACTCGTGACAAACAGCATCGGCGCCGCTTCGCCCCCCATCGGGCTTTGAAAGTCGAAAGCGATCATGTCGAGCGGCTGGCCGTTGCCGTAATCCATGATGGTGCGGGCGGAAATCTTAGCGCCGTCTTCGATCTCGTCCAGCGGCACCAGGACGATCGGGCTACAGGTATAGGCAGCGACCAGTTGCGGTTTGCCGTCGATCTCCTGCACCGACATGGCCCGGATCGGCGCGCGGCTTTCGTACTGGTCATGGGTGATATGGAACATCTCCACGCTGGAGATGCTCTGTGCCCCATCAAACGGGTAGGGAATGCGGCGTAGTGTGGAAAGAAAGTTGTCCGTGGCGACGCCCGAAACGAAGAGCTCGTCCTCGTAGAACTCGATGTCCATGATGGCCAGCGTGTTCAGTGGGCGCTCGCCCTTGGCGATGTCTCTGGGCAGCGGTGGATAAGGCCCAGAACCGCGCACGCCAAAGGTGACCTCTGAGTTCGGAAACTCCGTCAGTTCTTGTTTTTGAAACGTGAACTCAGAGAGATCCAGAAGCTTGAGCGTCTGATCCTGCGACACTAGGACAATCGCTGGTTGGGAGGCGAGGTTACCGATCCGGGTAACCGAGATATAGATGTCGTTGGACAGAGGATGCGCGGCGATGTCGTTGATCTCGACAGCGCCTGCATTTACGCCAAGCAGCTCCGCGATCTTGCCGTCGATGTTTGCGATCGAACTAGGCATGATCTGCCCCTCATGCGCATTCGCCAGGATTTCAAACGCGTAGATCGCGCCGTTGTGATTGTCCCCGACAAAAAGCGTCCCATCTTCGGCAAACTCAAGCGCGCCAGAAAACTTGATGTCCAGGTCCGTCTCGGCCATCGCGCCTTTCCCGATGATCAGCGCCGCCGACAGCGCGGCTGCGAATTTGGTTCGTTTCGACACATTAGGTCTCCTCTTGCAGAATTGCCCATGTCAGAATTGACGCGGATGGTGAATAATCATACTGATTGGTAGAAAATACCGATCAGCCAGGCCGAGTCAACGAATATTATACGGTATGGTAGAAAAAAATGAAAAGCGGGGCCGGGGCAGGCCAAGGATGTTTGATCCGGACGATGTTCTGGACAAGGTCATCGACGTGTTCTGGGAGTTGGGATATGACGCTGCGGACACCGAGACCCTATCCAGGCGCGCCGGCTTGACAAAACCCAGCCTCTACAATGCTTTCGGGTCAAAAGAGGACCTCTTCGTCACGGCGATCAATCGCTACAGCACAACCCGCTCCAGGGCCTCCCTCGAAGCTTTGGCAAGGCCCGACAAGCCCGCCGACGGGATCAGGGACTACTTTTTGAACCTGGCGCAGAACGTGGCGGCGCCGGGCCGCCCCAAGGGGTGTCTCATGCTGTCGATCGCCCTGCCCCTTAAGGACCGGCTGCCGAAGGTCGCGGCAGAGTTGGAAGCCGCGCCGAAAGAGAGCGCCGCAGGGATGATCGAGTATTTTGCAAGGCAGACGGAAATGGGAAACCTGCCGCGCAGTTTCGACAGCATGGCCGCGATCTCACTGCTTCGAGACTTGAGCGCTGCTTTGATCGTGCAAGCCCGTGGCGGGGCTCCCCTGAATGTACTCAAGACCAAGGCCACTCGCAACGCCAAGCTCGTATTGTATGCAGGAGAAGCTGAATTCGCCGAGTAGGTCAGCGATGATGACAGACTGTGTGGTCGACGTAGACTTTCGCCACTGCTCGAAGAGCGGACATCCGTGCTGCGCGCAGCATCGGTCAAGTTGGGCTCGCTGCGGCCAATCGCATTGACCCAGTGCGCACTCTTGCTGCGAAAGAGATGCGAGACTGCGTCAACGCCGTCGAGCAGCGCGCTTCTCTCCATGCACACCGATCCGGCGCCAAGTATCAAACATTACATCAGAGTACGATCTAACCTAATCGACTTTCAAAACTTGGATAGGTGGCGCTAAATAGAACACTGCCGTCGAATAGATATTTACATTCACAACCAATCGAATTGGCTTCGCTATGAAAGTGTTCTTATCCTATTCATCAGATGACGCTGCAGAGGCGGATTTGGTCGCGAGCTCCATTCGGGCGCGCGGCAACCGTGTTTTTTTCGACAAAACCGACCTGCCACCTGGGCAGTCTTACGAAGACCAGATTGAAGCGGCAATAAATGAAGCTTCTGTCTTCGTGTTCCTGATCAGTCCGAGCTCGATCTCTGCCGGGAGATTCACGCTGACTGAACTCGGTATTGCCCGTAAGAAATGGCCCAGCGCGAAAGGCAATGTATTGCCGGTCTTGATCAGGCCCGCCCCGATCGAAGACGTTCCGCCATATTTGCGGTCAGTGACAATCCTGACGCCGGAGGGAAATATCGCTGCGGAGACCGCCGCCGCGGTCCGGCAGTTGAGATGGCACAGCGGGCGATTGATGAGGCGTGCGGCCGCAGCAGCTATGGGCGCCGTCGCACTGGGATCCGCTGTTTGGTATTTCACACCGCCAATACCCAACTTCTCGGTTGACATGGGAACACCAATAGCTTGGCAGAGGGGGTTTTTCGGCGGTGTTGATACTTACAACATCCCGTTCGAAGCCATCAACGAGGGCGATGCCGGCGGGCAAATTACCAATAGCAATCTGGAAGTAGACCCGCCCAGCGCGCTTGTCCGACATTCCCCTGAGGCAGGCGAACCGCAGATGGTGGCGCCAGGCGCCAACTACGCTGGCCACATACTGGTCAGCGTCAACGATCCGTCCGCCCGTTTACGCGTCTGCATTAACATCGCAGAGACCGGCCAATCATGCAGTGATTGGAGCGATTGGGAGCACAAAGGCGACTTTCTCTATGGCGACGCATTCGATGTTGGCGATGACCTGCGCAACACGGCAACGGCAGTCGCCTCGGTCGAAAACGCCTTCATAGTTGCAGCCGCCTCTCCGAAAAAGGTGGTCCGAATGACGGAAAACGGCACACGGTTGGCTGAAATCGCTTTGCCTGGTGCACCTGTCTCAATTTCCTCTGGTCCGCTTGGATTGTTCATCGGCCTGACCGCGCCGAACGCAATTGCCAAGCTCGATCCATCTTCGCTGTCGATAATCGCTACCACTCCGGTTTCTTTCCCCAAGGACGCGAGTCCTTGGGGCGAACCTGTCTCCAACAGGCCGGTCAGCATCGCCCAGGACGGTGAACGTCTCTGGGTCCTGACACGCGGAGGCGCCAGTACTGAGGGACTTGGATACTTCGACGGCAACTTATCAGCCTTTAGGGTACCTCCATTCTATGAAGATGTCAGTTTCGACCTCAGCGATATGCGTTTGCGCAACGGGACTGGGGCCGTTTGGTCCGGAAGAAGCGGCACGACACCTGCCTCGGTTCACCGTTTCGAACCGGATTCACATACCGGATATGGCGGACATGATTACGATATCGCTTCTTGCGCCAGCGACGTTGTCGAAGCGCTCGAAGCCCTGCTCCTCCTACCCGACTGCGAAGGGGTGGTATGGCAAGTCGCTGTGAACGGAGACCGCCTGAACCAGTTGGACAGGATCGATAGCCTGCTCGGATACCAGTCGACAGGCGACAGCTGGGAAGAGGTGTTAATAGGAAAGACGAGCACCGATCGATATATCGGCGTCCTGACCCAGAGAGTTTCAGGGCCGTCCGTCACGCCGGAGGCGCACACAATAACAGCCTCGACACTGAACTGGTCCTCGGGACCAAAGCTGATCTTCGATCTGGATGACGCGCGCGTGCTTGATCTGGCCGGCGGTTCGAGCAGTTTCCTGCTGTTGCTGGAAAGCGATAGCGACCGACACCAACTCGTCGCACCATCGTATCAATGAATCGTCAGCCACCGCGCACCCGCCGGGTCCCGGGCGGCGCTCAACCGTTTCGATTGCGCAGCGCGCGCCGCATGGAAGCGATCCACATCCCCTCGTTGGCCTCGTAGACGTCGCGTTTGCCGTTCAGCATCTGCACATAGCGTCCGCCAGCGTGGTGGATACCTATGATACGCCAGTTCGGATCGAAGATCGGGCTACCCGAACTTCCGGGCTCGGTCGGTGTCCGGTAGTGAATGCGGCAGGGGGCAATGCTGTCCTCCGACGCATAGACTTCGCGCTCATAATCCAGCAACTGGTTGTCCTGGAACGAAAAGCTTATCTCGCGCCCCCCGGGATGGCCGATGATATAGACGCGCTCCTTCTTTCCCTCCGCCAAGTCAGGCAGCCTTTCATGAAAGCGCAGCGGCTCCACATCGGCAGGTATCGGCGGATCGAGCCCCAGTATCGCGACATCGTGCTCGCCCGAAGGGGATTGCCAAAGGACCTCCCGCACCGAATACGTGAACCTGCCGGCGCCCGCTCGCCTGTGCAGTTCGAGTTTCACCACAGCCTGAGATGGCGAAGCAGCATCGGGCTCCGGCGGATCGCTTACGACATGCGCATTGGTGACGACCACCAGCTCATCGCCGAAACTCTCGTCCAGATCGCTGCCCTTCACCACAAATCCGGTGCCATGCGGCTTGCCGTTGAAGAGTATCATTGCCACCGACCGGGCCGCCGCCATCCCCTCCTGCAGCCAGTCGTAAGTCTGCGCACCGATATCGCCCAACACGGCTTCGTGCCGCAACTTCGGAACCGCGACAAGTCTCTGCAGCGCTTCCGGCGAAACGGTGAAGCCAGCCCCCGGTTCAAGGCCGAGCCGGCCGATCATGGGGGCAAGGATCTCCTCGCCCCATTCTTCGCTGTCGGCACTCCAGAGTTGCTGCAGCTGGCGGGCGGAACCGGCCAGCGCAAAGGCGGAATCCTCGTTTTTGACATAAGCGCCATACCATTTGGCTGCTTCGGCATGATCTCCCACGCCGAGCAACGCTTCGCCGACTGTCGCATAGTCCCAGTTTTGGAGTTCGTGACAGGCGCGGCCGGTGATGATCTCAACGATCGTTGCAGCCGCCACTTTGGCTTCGGCCCGCTCTTTGGGTGTCAGTCCAAATCCGTCGTCCCAATAGGCGACGGCAACCATGTTCACGCCCTGGTAGGTGTAATCGGAGTTCGAACGCTGCCAGGCATCGCGGTAATGTCGGAAGGACTCGCGGACGGCTTGGCGCGCAATATCGGGCCTGGTGTCGCGCGACTGCACGGCAAGGTCTTTCCAGGCGCGGCCAAGCGCGCCCTTCAGTTCCGCCCAATCGCCGGTGCTCGCGTCCGGATCGTCGACAGCATTCTCAAGAAGCCGAATGGCAGGGTGTATCTCGCCGGCCTCGATCAGCCCCTGGGCAAGAAAGTGCATGACTCGGGCATCCGCACAACCGTCGATGAGACAGGCATTGGCCACGAGCCGCATTTGGTCGAAACGCCTGAACGAACGAAGCGCCTTGAGTACCTTCTTCGCGATCTCCGGGTCTATCGAACCGGCTTCGCGAGGCAGTTGTTCCACGAACGCAGCACAGGCCTCGTTCAACGTCTCGACATTGTCGGTATCCGCGACATTGACTACGCCGTCCGCCAGATCTTCGAGCATGCCAGCTCCTTGGCGGCTACCAGTGCTTTCCGTTCGCGTTGGCGAGACAAGGTCTTCGTTCAGGTCGATAGAGCTGATGTCATGGGCCATGTTCCTCGAAAACGTCTTGCCGCCAAAATGCAGGCCGCAAAGGGCGATCCGCTCATCCAGCGTGGTCACGACCGAGCCGGAATTCCCGCCCATCGTTGTGGCGTCGTGGCTGAACGCCCAATTCCGCTCATCGCCCTCCATTCCGCCGGGCCGCAGCTTTATCAGGCCCGGGCTCAAATACTTGGACCCGAAATCGCGATTGTATATCTCCCGGATCCGGTCCCAGTAATCGAGTGCCGCCTGCTGCGCGGTCGGCGCCGAAGCGTAGCCCGGCTCCGCCGGGTAGCCGACAAGGATGATCTGCTCTCTGACCGCATCCGATGTCGACACCGTCTGCATATCGACCGGAGCCGGGTGTCCACCGCTTCCGTTGTCGGTCTCGATCTCCAGTATCGCCATATCGAGCTTTGAAAGGTCGACGTAGCGGCCGATGCGCTGGCTCCCATACGAGATCACGCTTTTGATCTTGTACCGGGAATCCTCATTCGTCGCATCGGGGTCGAAGTTGATCGACGCATCGGCGGTCAATCGCATTTCGTAGCGGCCTGGCGACACCGGAAACTCTTCTGCAAGCGCATCGAGCACGTGGCGATTGGTCATGACCTGACCGCGCCCGATGACGAACCCGGTTCCGACATGCCGCCAGCCTCCGGACGTCTTTATGTCTATCCGGCCAACCGCATCTGCAAGCGGTTTGATCTGATCGCGTAACGGGATCAGATCTGCCGCCCATTGTCCGAGCGCCGGATTGCTCGTATCGAACGGTATCTCCCCGTTTTGAATCCGCACGGCCGGCCGGCCGACGAGTTCGACCAGGGCTTCGAGATGGACCGCGCTCTGCAAGTCCCGCGCCTCCAAAGGCGCGCCGGTCCGCAGCATCTCGCCGACCGTTCGCTCAATACCGCTCAGCAATTCGCCTCTCAGTCCCCCACCGGCTGCTTCCGGCGAAATGCCCTGCTGGTAATTCAGCACTGCTTCTGCGCGCGCCATGACATCGTCTGTGCTGGCTGTGGATTCAAAGAACGCGCCGCTACCGGTAGCCGCCGCCATCCGGTTGACGAGGTCCTCGGGCGTTTCGGGGGGCGTCGCAGGGCTCGTCACCACCACAGGCTGCGACAATGCATCTGGATTGCGCTCGCTAAGCAACTCGGCCAGTCCGGGCGATGGCAGTGGGATCCCGCCAGCCTCAAGCAGAGCCGATCCCGCTTCGGACCTGACGATCCTGTCGCTGGCCAGGAATGTCGCCTCCGCCTCGTGGCGGCCGAACTCGATGTTGCCGAAGACGGATTCGGTTGGGGCGCCCGATGAACCGGGCGATATCGGCGGGATATCCGCCAAAGGTGTCGAGACCAACTCATAGGCATCAACGATACCGGCGCCCATTTTGCTGGTGTTCCAGCCAGACGGCGTCCTGGCCGTTGCCCGCAACGCCGCCCGAAACAGCTCCTGGACGTTGGTGTCGCGCCGCCGCGCCTCCCCTTTCACATCGTCGATACCGAACTTGCCGATCCACAGCGCGGCGCAGCCGGCCGTCAGGGCGACCGCAAACGACGTCCCCTGCCCCTCTTTGTTGATATCCGTAACATCTGCCGAGCCGGCCTTGCGCCTTGCGACATGGACGTTTTCGCCGGGCGCGGAGATGTCGACCTTGCGCCCCCGGCTCGACCCCTTCCAACGCTCCTCGTTTTCGTCGATGCCGGCGACGGCGATGACATTCTTGTCCCAAGCCGGATAGACGACGAAGCCGACACAGTTCCCGGCCGCGGCAAGAACGATCATGTCGGCATCGACCGCCCGCTTGATCGCGCGCCTTAACGCCCCTCCTTCGATTCCGCCGCCAAGGCTCATTGTCACGATCCGGCAACCCTGCTTGCGCGCATGGTCGATCGCCCTGGCGACGGCAACGCCAGTTCCGATTACAACGGCGTTGATGCACCGGATCGGAACGAGGGTGGCGCCCGGCGCGCTGCCGGTCACAATGTGGCTGCCACGGCTGATAACCAGGCTGGAAGTGGCCGTTCCGTGCCCCGGTGACGACATCTTCGCGGAAAGCGGATCGGTCGGATCGTTCGTGTTGTCGATGACGTTGTAGCCACGCGCCTTGTCTATGCCCTGGTTGAGTTCCCGGTGCTCTGCGACACCGGTATCGGGCTGACCGATGAGGACGCCTTCGCCCGTCGCCGACAACTGATCGTTGGCCGCGTCGGCCCTGATCATTCTTCTCGCCCAGTCGGCATCGTCCGGTGACGGCGCGTCCGATTTACAGGCCCCCCAGACGATATCGCCCACAGCCTCAGGCTGATCGGCGGTGGTCTCTATCTCGATCCACGCCGGCCCGACCTCCGGAACAACCGACAGCAGGCCGAGTTCAGTCGCGAGTTCATCGGCAACCTCGAACAGGAATCCGGCAGACTGGCGGATTTCGACGCCCTGAAACTGAAGAATAAGCAGGTTGGGATCGTCTTCCTCGGAATACGCGAACAGATCGAACCCGTCTCCATCGAGCAAGGCCGCCAGCCGCTTGCGTTCACGCACCAGATCCGGTCGATCCGCATATTCAAGCGTGAAGCTCAGAGTTCCCGGCGGGAGGGTTTCCTTGCCAGTTTGTTCCGATGCCCTTGCAGCTCCCTTCAGAAACTCGATCATCTGGACCTCCCACGCCAATCGAGAGCATTTATACTAACTTGTTTGGCCGGTTTACTGAACGCTTCGAGGCGCATTTCTTCTCGATCGAATTCAGATCGCTTCCTGCCCGGCAACCAACAAATCTCTTTATCTATATGACTTCGTTCAAAGTTTTCTTATCAACATACCGCAACGCCTACCAAAAGAAACGGGAGCCTGCTCACCGTTTTGTCCGCGTCTATCAGTCAGCCCTGTTCACGTTTTGATGTGCTACCCAGAGCGTCCCCGGTCGGGGTCAGAGTTTCCGCTCTTCGATCATGCGCACGGGTTGGTGTCGTGCGCTGATTTCATGATGTCGCGAGCATGGCGATAGCTTGTGAAGAGATGCTCGTCCAGGCAATCGGATCGCCCGGCTACCACATCTCGACCCGGGCGCAGTAGCCGCAACGCCCCGTCAGTCTGCCGCAGTTCTAAGTCGCCGGTCCGAAGCTGGCGATCAGCCGGTGCTTGTCGCCCGGATAGGCCAGGCGCGCCCAGGTGACGTAGCCCTTGTCGTTTTGCGTCTTGCGTTCGACGACGAGGCAGGCCGCGCCTTCGGGCACTTTCAGCACCTTTGAAATCCGGCTGTCGGCCGGCATCGCGACGATCTGGTGTTCCGCCGAACTCCACGGAACATGAGTGGCCATCCAGGTGATGGGCGAATGGTCCTTGAAGCAGGCGGGGACGATCTGCGGCGCCGCGATCGGATTGACGATGCGGTCCTCGAAGCAGAAGGGCTCGTCGTCGGCGTAGTGAAGACACCGCAATTGCCTCACTTCGGCTGCCTCGTCGAGGTCGAGAAGCCGCGCTTCGCCCTTCGTCGCCGGACGGGTCCGGTCCAGCAGCAGTTCGTAGCCGTATCGCTTGCCGGAATCCTCGACTTCCTTCTTGATATTGGTGATCTCGAGCGCCGCCGAGATCGTATGGCGCGCCCGGACAAAGGTGCCCCATTTCTTGTTTCGGTCGAGCAGGCCGGCGCGCGACAGTTGCGTCAGCGCCTTGTTCACCGTCATGCGCGAACAGCCATAGTGCTTCGCCATGTCGGTTTCGAACGGGATCCGGTATCCTGGCGGCCACTCACCGGAGACGATCTTCTTTTGAACGTCGGTCAGTATGGTTTCGTGCAGGGAAGCGCGCGGCTTCGCCTGTCCGAATCGCGTTCTACCGTCGGTCGCCATGGCTCAACTACATACATAAATGTGCCGTTAGGGAAACTGTGGCGGCCGGTGGACAACCCCTGACCTTGCCCCTGCGCGCCGCTTCAAAGGTTGCCTTCCGGATGCGTTCCCGCATCTCGGCCAGCCTGCGCCGGATCGATCCGGTCGAAAAACTCGGTAACCACGTTGCGGCCCGATACGGGTTCCGAACCCACCAGACCGGCGACCAGAAAGCCGATCGCAGACGAGGTCGGATTATGCCGGTCCGCGCCCGCGCGCAGATTCATCACCAGTGTCGGACACATGGCGAGCGCCAAACGCATCGTCTGCCGCCAGTCCGCCGGCAGCATGCCCCTCTCCGCCAGATGGGCAAGAAACGGCTTCCAGAAGGCGGTGGCCTTGGCGTCCAGCAGTTCCCGGCGCACATCGCTTAACCGCCAGTCCGTGTCGATCCTGAGTTCGCCATCGTCATAGAACGCCGACGCCGTGTAGCGGTCGTGCGCCACGCCCGGATCGTAGAGCCAGAATGGGTGGGCGAACACATTGTGGAACGTCGCCTTGGCCTCGGCCAGAAGCGACGGGATGTGCTCGCCCGCAAATGCCGGATCGAAATAGGAGAGCGATGCCCCCTCGCCTTCCTCGATGTACCAGACATTTGCGTTGTGTGCGTCGCCATGAGCCGTGAAGCCGCCTGCCGACGCCAGGTTCTTCGGGTTCAGCTTTGTAAGCGCCCGCGCGAAAATCTCGCCAAACGTCGAGGCCATCGCCTGTCCGTTAAGAACGGGCAGCGCTGCCGAGAACTGGTCCCAGGTCAGCGAGCAGCCGGGAAACTCGAACGGCTTGCCGACATAGAAATTCGCATAGCGTCCGCCGGGGCTCCTGCCCGTCTTCAGATCGATCATACGGTCGTGGAACAGGTGATGGATCGGCTCTTCGCCAACCTGCCCGGCATCGACCTCATGCAAGGTGGATGTCGCAACCGACAGTATCCGGTCGTTGAGCTGCCGCTCCGCCGCGCCAACTTTCGATATCGCGTCCGCGTCCGGGTTTTCGTCCAGATCACGCAGAACGTCGGAGAAGCGGCGATCGTTGCGCCGGTGATAGACGAGGATCTGTTCGCCCGGCATCGACGATTTCCAGACCGGCAGGTCGATCGGCAGGTTCGCCTTGCTCAGCAGGTCGGCCCGGTAATACTCGCCCTTCATGTCCTCCTCGCCTTCCTCCTGATGGAACTTGAAGAAAAACGAACGGTCGCCGGAATCGAAAAACCCGTTCAGCGAATTGAGCGAGTACTGGTCGTAGTTGATCGCGAGGTTCGCGACGTCGATATCGAACGCGTCACCGAGCAGCCCCCCGAGTTCGCGGACAGCGGCATCCGGGTCGGTCTTCGCCAAGGCCCTGATCAGCGCGGTTCGTGACCGAGGGTGGTTTTCCTGGATTGCATTCACGGTTTCAGCCCCTTTGCGCGGGCGGCTCAACCCGGACAGATTTCAATGAGTGTCTTGATGCCGGCGGCCCGGCCGGCGACGATCTTCGCAAACTCGCCGGGCGTGTCGGTCAACGCGATGCGATGTTCGATGAATGGCTCAAAGCGGTCGCTGTGGCGCTCCAGCATTTTAACGGCCAGAGGCAGTTCGTCCTTGAAAGCGTGGCAGCCGGCAATCGAGATTTCCTTTTCGACCGCAACCACCGGATCGAAATCCAGCGTCCCCGATCCGATCCCGACCAACCCGAGGGTTGCGCCCGAAAGTTTAGAAATCAGGCGGGAGATCACCGCGACGCTGCCGGTCGTATCGATCACATGCGATACGGCCGCGCCGGCTGGATTGTCGTGCTGATCGAAGGCGTCAAGCGCGATGGCGGTCGCATTGGCAGCGGAAGCGACCGTGGCCGCACGGATTTCGTCGATATCGCAGACCAGGATTTTTCGCTCGCTTTGAACATCCGACGCAAGCGCGACCAGCGCGCCAATCGGACCGCAGCCGACGACCAGCAGCGGGTCGGCATCTCCGAGCCCGGTCCTGTTCAGGGCGTGCAGCGCCACCGCCAGCGGCTCTGCGAGCGCGAGGACATCCAGCCGCGCCTGCGGTTCGCCCCTGACCGCGAGGCGGGCCGGCAAGGTCACATACTCGGCAAAGCCGCCATCCGTCGCTTCGCCGACGAAACCGAGCGTTTCGCAAAGATGTTCATTGCCCGCCAAACAGTTACGGCATTTGCCGCAATAGTGGCGCGAATCGGCGGCGACCTTGTCGCCGGGTTTCAGCGACCCGACATCGTCGCCGACCGCATCGATCCAGCCGGAAAACTCGTGGCCCGCCGTCGACGGCGAACGGCTGATCCACGCCCCGGTCTTGAAATTGTGAATATCCGATCCGCAGATCCCCGCATAGGCGACCTTGATGCGCACCTCGCCGGTCCCCGGCGCCGGCGCCTTGTCGATGGTCTCGAAGCGCAAATCCTTCGGCGCATACAGTCTGACCGCATCCATGGCGCTGCTCAATCCAGATACTGGTCGCGGATCTTCGACACGGCGTTCTCGTGCGACGAGAAGCCCTCATAGCGTGCCAGCACGCCGGCATGTTTGGCCATCGTCGGATAGGCGGGTTTGGTCACATAGCCGACCGAACTGCATTTGACGAAGTCATGCACCGACAACGGCCCGTAGGTGGACGCGCCCTTGCTGGTCGGCAGCACGGCATTCGGGCCAAGCGCGAAGTTGCCGATCGCCACCGGCGTGTGCGGCCCCATCAGGATCTCGGCGGCCTCGGTAATATGACCGAGATGTTCGAACGGCGCCGTCGACAGCAGTTGCAGGTGCTCGGGCGCGTAGTCGTTGATGAAGCGGTAGCTCTCCTCCAGCGACGAGGTCAGGACGATGCCGCCGTTGTCGCCGCACAACACCGCCTTGGAGAATGCGACGCGCTGCTCGGTCATGTTCGCCCAGTGGCCCGGAAGCGCGGCCAGCGCCTCCTCCGCCACGCGGCGCGAATGGGTCACGAGATAAGCCGAGCTGTCGGGTCCGTGCTCCGCCTCGATCAGCACATCCAGCGCTGCAAGGCCGCCAGGCACCGTATCGTCGGCGAATATGATGGCCTCGGACGGGCCAGCCGGCAGGCCGGGATCGATGACACCGGCCAATAGCCGCTTGGCGGCGACCACCCAGGGGCTGCCCGGGCCGACGATCTTCAGGGCGCGTTTGACCGTCTCGGTTCCGTAGGCAGCCGCGGCGACAGCCTGCGCGCCACCGCATTTGTAGACCGTCTCGACACCGGCGATGCGCGCGGCGACGAGCGTGGCGGCATCGACGCCGCCATCTTCCGTCGGCGGCGTGAAGATCGCAAGGTCCGGCACCCCGGCGACAACGGCGGGAACAGCCGTCATCATGGTGACGGACGGAAACGCGCCCTTGCCGCGCGGCACATAGAGCGCCACCGACTTGATCGGCGTGTAGCGGTCGCCCGCATAGGCGCCCGGCTGGATTTCCTTCAGCCACATCGGCTCGGGCTTCTGCTCCTCGTGGAAGCTGCGGATGTTGCCGATGCCGTAGCGAATGGCCTCGATGACGTCTGCATCGACACTGTCGAAGGCCGCATCGAACTCGGCTTCGCTGACCTTCAGCGTTTCGGCCGTCAACGGCTTGGCGCCGTCGAAATCCCGGCCGAAGCGCACCAGCGCCGCATCGCCTTCCGTGCGCACCGCCTCGATGATCGGCCCAACCTTTTTCGTGAAGTCGGACAGGTCCGCCTCCGAGCGCTTCAACAGCGCCGCGTAATGTTCCGCCGTTAGCTTGTTCGTTTCGTGAAACGAGACCGTTGACATAAGTGGGCCTTTCTTTCGCGCGGCGCGCTTACTTCGATTTCAGGAAGACTTCCAATCCGACCAGCCGGTCGAGAACGATAATCGCGACCGTGGCGACCGCGATGAACACGACGGAGACAGCGGCGAGATCGGGGGTGATGATCGAGCGGATGGAGTTGTAGATACGCACCGGCAGGGTCACGATGCGCGCGTCCACCAGAAGCAGGCTGACAAGGAACTCGTTCAGCGACAGGATGAACATCAGGAGCGAACCGGTGATCACACCCGGCGTAACGGCGGGCAGCGTGACATTGAAGAAGGTCTGCACCGGCCCGGCGCCGCAGCTTTGGGCGGCCAGTTCGAGATCGGGATCGAGCGCCGCCGCGCTGGAGGACACGGCCCAGATCATGAATGGCAGGTTGATTACCGCCGTCGCGATGCCGATCGGCCACAGATTGCCGAGCACGCCGGCCTCGCCGAAAAACAGCATCAGGCCGATGCCGGACCCGATGAGCGGGATCGTGAACGGCAGCAGCAGATAGGTCTGGATCGCACCGCTGCCGCGGATCCTGTATTTGGCGAGCGCAATGCCGGCAAGCGTTCCGGTCGGCAGCGAAACGGCAACGCAGATCGTCGCGACGATCAGCGACCGCACGAAAGCGTCGCGAAGGTCCTGCTCGCCGATGATCGCCCCGTACCATTTGAGCGAGAAACCGTCGGGCGGAAAGTCGATGATGTTGCCGGCGGTAAACGACGCGCCAAGCACCACCAGGGTCGGCGCCGAGAGAACAAGGATCGCCAGGATCACGAATTTCCAGAAGACGATGTTCTGGCCGCGCGAGGAACTCATTTGCGGTCACCTCCAAGCGCCAGCGTGCCCGCGCCAAACACCATGAAGACAAAGCCCACCGCCATGGAGCCGATGGCGATCAGGATGATGGTCAGCGACGAACCGAAGCCCTGGTCGGATGTACGGAAGAACTGGTCGTAGATCGCGTTGGCGATGAAGTCCTGCGACCCGCCGCCGAGGATGGCGGGCGTCGCGAAGTCGGTCAGCGACAGCGTCAGCACCACGAGCCCGGCGCCGATGATGCCGGGCTTGGCCATCGGAATGACCACGTGCCACATGGTCCTGAGCCAGTTTGCGCCGAGCGATCCGGCCGCCGCCTCGATCTCTTCGGGGATCGCCGTCATGGCCGGCGCCAGCATCAGCACGCCGAAGGGCAGCATGTATTGCACCAGGCCGAACAGTACGGCGTAGTAATTGAACAACAGCCGGATCGGATCGACGCCGACGAGCCCCAGCGCATCGTTTACAAAGCCCTCGCTGCCCAGAATGATCAGCCAGCCATAGGCGCGCACGACCTGGCCGATGAAAAACGGCAGGAACAGCGCGATCAAGAGGAACTTCCTGACAAACTGGTTTGACGTGCGCACCATCACATAGGCATAGGGAAAGGCGAAGATCAGGGTGGCCACCGTGACGATTACCGCGCCGAGAAGACTGCGCCACACGATGGTCAGGGTAAAGCTCTCGGTGAACGCCCGCTGGTAGTTTTCGAGCGTCCAGTAGTCGGAAAACAGGAAGGTCGTCCGGTCGAGCGTGCGCAGCGACGCGTCGCCGATGTAAAGCAGACCGACCGCCAGCGTCCCGACCAGCAGGATGGCCGGCGCGAGCATCAGGTAAGGGGTATATTTGCCCCCGCCTCTCGGCCACACGGAAGCGAATGCGGCCTCGGCCACATCCATGACCCGCCACGAGACGGGATACGATGTACGGTACTTCCGCATCGGCTACGGTCCATTGTCTTGCTGGAGCCCGGGCGGACCGATTGGCCCGCCCGGTTTTTCTCTGTGCAGCCGATCAGCCCTGCATGATCTGCTTGAATTTCGAGAACCACTCGCTCTCGTTTTCGACCTGGATCTGGCCGGACACGCGGATCAGCCGCTCGAAGTCTTCCGGCTTGGTCGGGTAGCTCGGGTCGCCGGCCAGTCCTTCCGGCGGCGTCAGGCCCGGCACCACGCCCGGCAGGCCGAGACCGTCGAGCCAGACCTGCTGGTTTTCCTTGCTGAGCGCCGAGTCGATATACTGCTTGGCCCAGTAGAGTTCGCTTTCCGAATGACCTTTCGGGATCCACAGGCCGTCGGTATCGAACTTCGCGCCTTCTTCCGGGACGGTCCAGGCGATGTTGACGCCGTTGCGCTTGGCGCCGAGCGCGTTGGTCGAGATGGTGCAGGCGGCGTCGATCTCGCCTTTCTGGAACCAGGTGACGAAGTCCGGGTCTTCGCCGAGCAACGGGTTCTGGGCTTTCATCTTCTCCACGAACTCCCAGCAGGGGCCCATGTTGTCCGGGATACCGTCCAGCGTGCCGCCGCCGGCCAGCTGCGCCGGGAAGTGGAAGCCGATGCCGTCATTGTAGAAGGCGACGCGGCCCTTGTATTTCGGGTCGAGCAGGTCGTGGTAGGACTTCGGCGGACCGTCCGGGAAGGCTTCCGGACGATAGGCCAGCACGTAGACATAGCCATAGGTGTTGACGATCGGATAGCCGTCGACGCCGACCGGCTTGGCCAGATCGGTGGTGTTGGCGATGTTCGGCAGGTCCGACAGGTCCTCGCAAACGCCGCGCAGCGCTGATTTCGTGGCGTTGGTCGTCGTGTCCCAGTTGATGTGGATCGGCGGCGTGCGGCCCTGCGCGACTGCTGCCCAGACCTTCGGCTGAATTTCGTTGTCTTCGGTCAGGTCGTGGTTGATGCGGATGCCGGTCTTTTCGGTGAACGGATCCGATACGCCTGCCTTGAGGGCGGCAACCCACGGGCCGCCCCATGCGCGGATGATCAGTTCCTTCGGCTTGTCCGGCTCGGCTGCGCGCAGAATGGACGGCATGGCGATCGTGGCAACCCCTGCCACGCCTGCAGTCGCAGACGTCTTGAGCAGATCGCGGCGACTCAGCTTCTTGTCGAAAATCATGTCTTGCTCCCTCGTTTTATTTCCTAGACCCGAGTTATTCCGGCCTTTCTAACGCGCGACGAAAATATGAAGGTCGCGGCTTTTCCATCCGATATGGACCGTGCTTCCCGCTGCGTGGGAGGCAAAGTCATCCTGGTCGTGATGGAAAATTCTGATGGGCTGTGCGCCCAGCGCGGGAACCGAGACCTCGTAGAGAAGCCTCTCCCCTTCGAAGATCACGTCGGATACCGTTCCCTCGAACAACGCGTCCAGTCCGCCCAGTTCGGCTTTCGTGGCGGCGATCCTGATCTGCTCGGCACGCACGGCACCCTTGACCGGCGCGCCTGCCGCAGCATTGCCTTTTCCACCGGGCACGCCGCGCATTTCCACAGCGCCGAACTTCGCCACGGCGACGCCGTCTTCGTGGCGCGCCAGCGTTCCCTGGAAGGCGTTGGTCACGCCGATGAAGTTGGCGACAAACGGATTGTTGGGGATGCGATACATGGTCGACGGTGCGGCGTCCTGCTGGATCTCGCCGTCATTCATGACGATGATCTGGTCGGAGACGACGAGCGCCTCGCGCTGGTCGTGGGTCACGTTGATCGTGGTGACGCCAAGCTCCTTCTGGATGCGGCGGAATTCCAGCTGCATCTCTTCGCGCAGCTTGCGGTCGAGCGCGGCCAGCGGCTCGTCGAGCAGCAGCAGATCCGGACCGAACACGAGCGCGCGCGCAATCGCGACACGCTGCTGCTGGCCGCCGGAAAGCTGGTTGATGCGCCGGTTCTCAAACCCTTCGAGACGCACGAGTTTCAGATATTCGGCAACCCGGTCGGGGATGGTGCGCGCATCGAAGCGCCGCATCTTGAGCGGAAAAGCGACGTTCTCGGCGGCTGTCATGTGCGGGAAGAGCGCCAACTTCTGGAACACCATCCCGATCGAACGCTTGTTGGGAGCGACGGCACGCACCGCCTCGCCATTGATGTAGATTTCGCCCGCGGTCGGCGTCAGGAACCCTGCAATCATGCGCAGGAGGGTCGTCTTGCCGGAACCCGATGGCCCGAGGATCGTCAGAAACCGGCCGTTTTCCAGTTCAAAGCTCGCATCCTTGACGGCCTTGAATCCCCCGAATTGCATTTCGACGTTTTTGGCTGAAACAGCCGGTGTCGTTTTCTTCGTCACGTCATTGTTGCCTTGTCGACGATCGCGCTTCTTGTGAAGTCGGAAACCGCCTGCCCCCTTTTTATGTCTATACATAAGATCAGGAAAAAGACGTTTGTCAAGCCTTTCAGACCGCTTCCTTGAACCATTGATTTTCCGGTTTCAGATTGACGCCAGGTAGCCGCCATCGACGGCGATGCACTGCCCCGTCACATAACGCGACGCGTCGCTTGCCAGAAAAACGACCGCGCCCTGCAGGTCGTCCGCGTCGCCGAAGGCGGCCAGCGGGATCTTGTCCAGCATGGCCTTCTGCCATACCTCGTCCTGGTAGAACACGTCGGTCAGCTCGGTGCGGAAATAGCCCGGCGCGATGCCATTGACGCGGATTTTCTGCGCGGCCCATTCGGCCGAAAGCGCCCGCGTCATGCCAAGCAGGCCGGATTTCGTCGCGGTGTAGGCAACGGCGGTCGGTACGCCGACATAGGATGTCAGCGAACAGACATTGATGATCGAGCCGCCTCCGCGCGCCACCATCGAGCGCGCCGCTTCCTGCGCGCAGAAGAATGCACCCTTCAAATTGGTCCGGTTGATCTTGTCCCACAACGCCTCATCGACATCGAGCGAGGGCCGGACTTCCTCGTAACCCGCATTGTTGACGAGGATATCGATACCGCCGGTCTTCTCCGCCAGTTCGCCGATGGCCCACTTCGAGGCGGCGACGTCCTCGACGTCCAGTTCCACCGCATGAGCCGGCGACCCGGTCCTGGCGATCAGATCGAGGGTCTCATCGAGCGAGGCTCGCAACCGCGATGTCACCGCAACCTGCGCACCGGCATCAGCCAGGCCCAGCGCCATCGCCTGGCCAAGCCCCCGGCTCCCGCCGGTGACGAGCGCGGTCTTGCCCTCCAGGCTGAACAGGTCCTGAATTGCTCGCATATCGTCCTTGCCCCTCTGTCTTGCGGTCCGTTCTTTGCGGCCCTGCGTCTTGCCCGCCCGAATAGCGCATTCGGATGTTCGACGCGTTTTGTCGTTTCGTCCATAGCCAAGCCGGACGCCGATGAGAAGCCGTTCAGGGCAGCAACAGCGGATAGTTTCCTTCCCGCGCCGCGTGTTTCTTACCCGTTTCCAATCGTTTATGCGTCCTGTCTGAGGCAATCTATCCACCGCACCCCACCCTCCACCATGCTTGTGCGCATGGATTACGGCTCGGATGAATGGTTTGACCTGGAGATCGCGCAATACCGCGCCACGCTGTCGCGCATTGTCCGCACATTGTGCATCAAGACCGGTCTGGATGTCGGCGGCGCGGACATGCTGCCGGAGTGCATCTGGCGGGCGGTCCTGCGGGTTCTCTATCCCGCCGAAAGCGCGACACGGCGTCTGCTGGCGGTCGCGGCGCGCAACATCGCGGTCAAGCTTCACGTCCGGCGGGCCAGGCGCCGGCCGTTTGCCGGGATCGCGGCGGCAAAGGCCGCTGCGCCCGCCGCTGCCGACACCGAAACCGAAACCGCTGCCGATCTCGACCTGACCACGGTACCGGAGGACGCTGCGCTCGATATGCCGGCGTCGGTCGTGGCCTGCCTGATCGCGAAGGACAACAGCCCCCGGCCGATGACCAACATCGTCTATCAGGGCAAACAAGTGCCGGTCGGCCAGGCCCCGTGGGTGCCGAAGCCGGCAAGACAAACAGCGCCGTCGCTCAATCCGGCCTTCGCGCTGTTCGATCCGCCGATCGACTATGCGGCGATCTTCGCCCCGCCGCGCCCGCGGCGCAAAGCCGTGCCGCGCATCACCTTTTTCGGCAGCGACGCACCGCTGCCCATCGATCCGCCCAAGCAATCGCCGCCGGTCGACGGGCTCGGCCGCACCCTGATCAATGCCGCTCATGTCTGCCGGCGCGTCCGCGCATTGAAGGCCGCGCTCGACGATCTGCCGGGCCACGCCGTTCGCTTTGCGCGCAGGAAGGCCCGATTGATGGCGGAACCCAATCCGAGCGCGGTCGGGTTCGCGTCAGCGAGCGGTCCCGGACAGCGGCTCGCCGCTTACGAAACAGATAACCGGCTTAAGGACGCGAACCAACCAGGATTTCCTCCCGAACCACTCACGAAAATCCAGATCCCGCTGCGCATCGGTCATCCGCCGGGCCGGCGGCGACGATCCGAAATCCCCATCGACGACATCCTGAAGGAATGCGACGCGCTCGCGCGTTATGCGCGGGCGCGTCGGGCCCCCGGCAACGGTGAGGAGCTTTCCGCTGCGCGGACGAAAAGCCAACGATTTGGCTTTTCGCGCGACGAACGCCCGTAGCCATAGCGAAGGGCCGAACGAGGCGCTTAAGGCCGGGGCAGAAAACCGCACGCAAGGCAGGCGCGGCGGTTTGACCGGCGCGATTGCCACGCGTAGGGTCGCGCCGCCGGGATTGCTGCATATCCGCAGGCAGCAACCCCGGTTCGCGCAAAGGATGACGACATGCACACTCAACCCGTCTCGGTGGAACGTCTGCGTTTTCGCGGCGATGTGGCCGACGACGCCTTTGTCGACTGGATCGACCACCGCGTCCGGCGTCTCGGCATCGACGGCCGGATCATGCGTCGCGACGCCAACGAGATCGAGGTGCTGGCCGCCGGTCCCGTCGAACTGATCGACGCGATGGAGATGGCGTGCAGCCTTGGCCCGATTTCCGTAACGGTGGATTCCGTCGAGCGCGAACCGTCCGGGACCGATCGGCGCGCATAATAGGCGCTTGCTTGAAATTCAGTCGTGCACTGCCTGAATTATAGGCAGCGCCTAACTTGCAAACAAATCTCGCCGCTGATTAGCTCTGCGGCTGGCGTTGGAAATCGACGCCAGCAGGCAAACCGGCATGCAAAGACCGGTTCAGAGGGGCGAGTGCTCGAGAATGCCATCCGCAGAGCGTGATGCGGCGACCGGCTGGTCGCCAATACAATTGGGACATTTGCTGGCCGACGGCGCCGTTCGCAGGACAATGCTGAGTGGGCTCGATCTGGTGGTCTGGCGGTCTTTTGAGGGTCAGGTCAGCCTTTGGGACAATCGCTGCCCGCATCGCGGCATGCGGCTGTCGCACGGTTTCGTGCGCGGCGATGCGCTGGCCTGCATCTATCACGGCTGGCATTTCGGCAAGACCGGTGTCTGCCGCAGCATCCCCGCCCATCCGGGACTTGAACCGCCGGATGCCATCTCCGTCAACACCTATCGCTGCGTCGAGATGGACGGCGTGATCTGGGGTGCAGAGGCGGACGCGGCCGGAGATCCGCCCGCCATTTCCGGGCGCGGCCTGCGCAGCCTCGTCGTCGAAGCGCCGCTTGCGACCGCCAAAGCCGCGATCATGGCCGCCGGCGGCGCGGACCGGACGACGCATCTCATCCTGCCGGTCGCCGAAGCGGGCGAGTTGATCCTGCTCGGCCAGCCGATGACCGACGCGCGCTCGGCACTGCATCTGCTTTCGGTCGATGCCGTATCGGCGGGTGCATCCAAAGCATTGTCGCGGGCCGGC